>CANJOB010000100.1 GCA_947475655.1 Caulobacterales bacterium
CCGCCGCACAGCACGGCCTGCTCGCCGAACAGGTCGGTTTCGCATTCCTCGCGGAAGTTGGTCTCGATCACGCCGGAGCGGCCGCCGCCGATGGCGGAGGCGTAGGCCAGGCCCAGGTCCAGGGCGCCGCCGGTGGGGTTCTGGTGCACGGCGATCAGGCAGGGCACGCCGCCGCCCTTCTCGTATTCGCCGCGGACGGTGTGGCCGGGACCCTTGGGCGCGACCATCAGCACGTCGATGGAGGCCTTGGGCTCGATCAGGCCGAAGTGGACGTTCAGGCCGTGGGCGAACAGCAGGGCCGCGCCGTCACGAATATTGGGGGCGATCTCGCTGTTGTAGATGGCGCGCTGGTGCTCGTCGGGCGCCAGGATCATCAGTACGTCGGCCCAGGCCGCCGCGTCCGGCACGCTCATGACCTTGAGGCCGTCGGCTTCCACCTTCTTGGCGGTGGCCGAACCGGGCTTCAGCGCCACGGCGACGTTCTTGGCCCCGCTGTCCTTCAGGTTCAGCGCATGGGCGCGGCCCTGGCTGCCGTAGCCTACGATGGCGATCTTCTTGTCCAGGATGCGGGCGAGATCGGCGTCGCGATCGTAGTAGACGCGCATGATTTTAGTCTCCGGACAGGTCGATGAGGCGGGGCGCGCGGGCGCCCGGTGGAAAGGGGCGCTATCCACCGCTTTTTCGGCCCTACGTCAAGGTGATGCGTCGCCGCGACGTTTCGCGGCCTGGCGCGTTCAATCGGCATGGATACGCCAGAGCTTGCCGCCGCGCCGGAGCCCCGCCCCCTGCGCGTCCTCATCGTCGCCGGATCGGCCCGCCGCCAGCACGGCTGCCCGGGGCTGGATTCCAAGGCCCGGTTCCTGATGCAACGCATGGCCGCGGACATGCCGGCGGGCTGGCAGGTCGACACCCAGGACATTGGCAACGAGCACGGCCAGCCGAAGATCCAGGGCTGCAACGGCTGTGTTTCCTCGTCGATGGCGCTCTGCGTCTGGCCCTGCAACTGCTACGGCCCCAACAGCACCACCCAGCCCGACCTGATGTGGAACCTGGACCTCTACGGCCGCCTGGCGCGGGCCGACGCCTGGGCCTTCATCGGCCCGACCTATTGGTACAGCCCGACCACCAACTTCAAATCCATGTTCGACCGCCTGGTGTGCATGGCCGGCGGCAATCCGCGCCCCGACCTGATCGACAAGAAGAACACCCAGAAGGCCCAGGCGCTGGAGAAATCGCCTCAATGGCGCGAGCTGACGAAGAACCACCTGGAGGGCCGCACCGCCGGCTTCTTCTGCTACTGCGACGGCGGCGCCCAGGATCTGGGCGAGGACGGCCGGCCCAAGATTCTGAAGCACAAGGAATGGTTCGACCCGTCGCAGGAGCCGCACAGGGACGAGCGTGACGCCTATGAGGGCCTGGTCTGGCAGTGCCGCTACAGCGGGATCGAGGTCCCCGACGACCTCTGGCGCGTCACCGACAGCGGCGAGGGCAAGCCCTATGCCGACGACCAGATCGACGACATGGCCCGGGACGAAAAAGCCCTGGCCGCCTTCGACAGCTGGCGCGAGGCCTTCGTCGCCCACGTCTCGGCCAAGGGGCTGATCGCCACCAGGGACGACGAGGCGGCGGCCAAATCGACCACTAACCTCTAGGCAAGGGAAAGGCCCCCGACGCGAACCGGGGGCCTTTGAGTCTTAGGCTGGCAAGTTATTACCAGAACAGGCCGTAGGCCACGCTCAGCACTTCGCCGGACCAGACGTCGACCAGCAGGGCGTCGCTGCCGACCCGGACCCACTCGCAGCCGATCGGCGGATAGGGCAGGCCGTAGGCGGCGGCGTTCAGGTAGTAGCTCGAGCCGAACCAGCCGAACGGCAGGCGGTCGCCAAAGCCCCAGCTGCGGTTGTAGTAGCCCGGAGGCGTGCGGTAGGCGCCGATCCGGAACCGCTGGTTGAAGCGGTACGACTGCTGGTAGCGGCGCTGATCCCACTGCGCCCGGCCACGGTCGCGGTCGCGGAATTGGCGTTGCTGGTAGCCCCCGCGGCCCTGGAAGTCCTGACCCCGGCGGTCGTTGTTGTTGCCGAAGTTGCGGTTGTCGCCGCGGTTGTTGTCGCCACGGAAATCGCGGTTGTCGTTGCGGTTGTTGTTGTCGGGGCCGCGGTTGGCGCCGCCGTTGCGGGGGTCTCCGCCACGGAACTCGTCGCGCCGGTTGTCCGGGCTGCGCAGGTAGGAGCCGCGGCCCGGAGCGCCCTGTTGCGGGGCGGCCTGGGGTTGCTGCTGCTGGACCTGCTGCTGCGGTTGAGCTTGCACCTGGCGCTGTTCGCGCTGCTGCTGGAACTGCGCCCGGTCGCCGCCGCGATTGGCGCCGCGATCACCACGATCGGCGCCGCCGCGGTTGCCGAAATCACGCTGGCCTTGGGCCTGGCCGCCACGGTCGCCGCGATCACCGCGGTTGCCGCGCTCAGGAGGTTGGGCCAGGGCGGAACTGGCCATCAGGGTGGCGACCAGGGCCGCCGAAACGATACGCTTCATCACTCTAGCTCCCTATAGAAACCGCCGCCCCGGCATGGGGGGAGGCTTCCCTTAGCACTTGAGCAAGGTTATCGGCCTTCCTCGATGAACCCGGCTTGAACGGGACTGTTAAGGAAAACGATGACGACGCCTGTCGATGTTGTCGGCTTCTGGCGCATGGCCGGGCCGGAGAAGTGGTTCGCCAAGAACCGGGCCTTCGACCAGGCCATAGCATTGCGCTTCGAGGCGGCCCACCACGCCGCCGCGCGCGGCGAGCACGACAGCTGGATCGCCACGCCGGAGGGGGCTCTTGCCCTGCTGATCCTGCTCGACCAGTTCCCGCGCAACCTGTTCCGCGACAGCAGCCATGCCTTCGCCACCGACGGCAAGGCGCGCGCCTTGGCCAAGACCGCCATCGGCGAGGGCTTCGACGCCCAGCTGGAGCCGGCCCTGGCCCCCTTCTTCTACATGCCGCTGATGCATTCGGAGGATTTGGGCGACCAGGAGCAGTGCGTGGTGCTGTGCGAGGCCTTGGGCGCCAAACAGACGCTCGACTACGCCAAGCTTCACCGCGACATCATCGCCAGGTTCGGCCGCTTCCCGCACCGAAATCCCGTGCTGGGCCGCCAGACCACGGCGGAGGAACAGGCGTTCCTGGATGAGGGCGGGTTCGCCGGGTGATTCTAGCTGTGGATGAGCCCAGCGCCTTTAACCCGCTCGGCCGCGAATCATCACAAGGTTGATTTTCAACTTTTGCAGTTGATTTCAATGAACGCGCTCGCCCCCATCACCGTCCCTGCGCCCGTCCAGGCCGCCGCCGACCACCCGGAGCGGCAGTACCTGGGCCTGCTGGCCGACATCATGACCAATGGGACGGAAAGAGGCGACCGCACCGGCACCGGCACGCTGGGGGTGTTCGGCCGCCAGATCCGCTTCGATCTGGCTCAGGGCTTCCCGCTGCTGACCACCAAGAAGCTGCACCTCAAGTCGATCGTTCTGGAACTGCTGTGGTTCCTCAACGGCGACACCAATGTCCAGTGGCTGAACGAGCGCGGTTGCAGCATCTGGGACGAGTGGGCCGACGAGAACGGCGACCTGGGCCCCGTCTACGGCAAGCAGTGGCGCTCCTGGGCCGCCCCTGACGGGCGGGTCATCGACCAGATCGCCGGCCTGCTGGAGGGGCTGAAAACCAATCCCAACAGCCGACGCCACGTCGTCAGCGCCTGGAACCCGGCCGATGTCGACGACATGGCTCTGCCGCCCTGCCACTGCCTGTTCCAGTTCTTCGTCGCTGATGGAAAGCTATCCTGCCAGCTCTACCAGCGCAGCGCCGACGTCTTCCTCGGCGTGCCGTTCAACGTCGCCTCTTACGCCCTGCTGACCCTGATGATGGCGCAGGTGCTGGGGCTGAAACCGGGCGAATTCGTCCACACCTTCGGCGACGCGCACCTGTACCTGAACCACCTCGACCAGGCGAAACTGCAGCTGACCCGCGAGCCGCACCCTTTCCCGACCTTGAAGATCGCCCCCAAGACCGACCTGTTCGGCTTCGAACTCTCCGACTTCGAGCTCGAGGGCTACGCCTTCCATCCGCACATCAAGGCCCAGGTCGCGGTTTGATCACCCTGGCGGTCGGCCCGGTCGCCCGGGGCAGCAACGGCGTCATTGGCCGCGCCGGCGAACTGCCCTGGCGGCTCAAATCCGACATGGCGCTGTTCAAGGCGACCACCATGGGCAAGCCCGTGATCATGGGCCGCAAGACCTGGGACAGTCTGCAGGTGCGCCCCCTGCCCGGCCGCCTGAACGTGGTGCTCTCGCGCGACGGCAGTTTCGACCCGGCCCGCGCCGTGGTCTGCGAGACCTTCAACGAGGCCGTCGAGATCGCCCGCGAACAGGCGGCCGAGGATGGGGTCGACGAGGTCTGCGTCATCGGCGGCGCGGCGGTCTATGCCGCGGCCCTGCCCAGGGCCCGGCGGCTCTACATCACCGAGGTCGACGCCGCGCCGGAGGGGGACGTGTTCTTCCCGGCCTTCGACGAGGCCGACTGGACCGAGGTGTCGGCCAAGGCATATCCGGCCGGCGAAGGCGACGACCATGCGTTCGTTTTCCGGGTATTGGAACGACGCTGAACGCGTTCGCCCAAGAATTCGCTCAAAGCTAAGCTTTGGAATACTGTCATCTAACTGCGGCATCCGGCCCCATTACCCCTCCCTGAACAGGGAGTAGTGAATCCGAGGGGTGCAGGCCTAGAATTTTTGGGCCTGTTCAGGGGTGTTGGGGCAATGAGCAAATACATCTTGCACGCCGCCGCTGTGGCGGCCGTGCTCGGGGCGTCGCCGGCGGCGGGTCAGGGCGACCCGTTCGGCGCCATCCGCTCGGCCCAGCCCGCGGCCGGCGCCGCGGCGGACCCCTTCAGCACCGTGCGATCGGCGCGACCCGCCCCGGCGGCCGGGCCCGTGCCGGACGCCTTCAGCGCCATGCGCGCCAGCTCCAACCGCGTCGGCTCCACCGGCGCCAGCGGCGCCGCCGGGCGATCCTACTCGACGGGCTCCACCACGGGATTTGCGACCCTTGGATCGATCGCCCTGATGCCGCAGACAGTCGCGCCGCTGCCGATCAGCGTGAAGGCCGCCAACACCAAGTACATCAAGGGACACACCCGCGTGGCCCTGACCGGCTTTACCCTGGGCGTCGTGCGCAGCGGCGGCGCGAGCGCCTACGCGGGCGGCGCGGGCTCCACCCAGGCCGGCCGGCGCGTGTCCATCACCACGGCGCTGGTCGGGATCGATGACGCCCTGCCGGCCAAGCTGGCGGACGAGGCCTACAAGGACCTGGCCAAACGCCTCGCCGACGCCGGCTTCGAGGTTCTGCCCAACGACAGGGTCCAGGCCTCGCCGATCGGCCAACTGGCCTCCAAGGGCGCCCAGGCCGTCGGCGTGAACAAGGTGTCGCTGTACGCCCCGGCCTATGCGCCGATCCGCGACGGGGTGCTGGGGCTGAGCGCCATGTCGCTGCCCGCCGGTTCGCGCCTCACCGGCGAGGCGGCCAAGGTCCTGGACGCGGTGATCATCAATCCCGTGATGGTGGTGGACTACGAGAACATCGGCGGCAGCGGCACGCACAACTACGGCGGCAACGCCTCCGTCGACGCCGAGCTCAGGTTCCACGTCATGGCCAACTCCGGCGCCCTCGTCACCGTCACCCCGCCTCCGCCCTATAAGGGCGGCTGGGGCGGGACGCTCCTGATGCCCGTCCAGCAGGGCACGCCCGAACCTTTCGCGGTCATGTACGAGACCGACGACCGGTCCGACGACCGCAGCCTGCACAACGCCATCGCCATGGCCGGCCTGGGCGACATCTACCGCCAGAGCAAGGTCTACGCCGCCGAGGCTGATCCCGGCCGTTACGCCGCCCTGGTGCGCGCGGCCTTCCAAGGCATGAACACCGCCATCGTCACCGAAATGGTCAAGGCGCGCGGCGGCTGACCCTCACCTGTTCCCCTGTAAATAAAAGGAAATTTCCGATGATCCGCATGACCCTGACCGCCCTGAGCGTCGCCACCCTCTGCGCCAGTCCCGCCTTCGCCCAATTCCCCGGCCAGGCGCCCGCCCCGGCCGCCGGCATCCAGATAAACCGCCCCACCGACGCCGACCTGACCTGACCTGCGAAGCCATCCTGGCCGAGGCCAATCCTCTCAACACGGTCGTCACCGCCCAGAAGCAAGCCGCCGCCGCCCAGGCCGCTGAGGCCCAGGCCGCCGCCACCAAGGCCGCCAACGGCAAGCGCATCGCCGGCAATCTGCTGGGCGGCGCCCTGGCGATCGGCGCGCACGCCGGTATGATGGGCGGCATGCTGAACAGCGGCGCCGGCCGCGCCGCCTTCCAGGCCGCCAACCAAGGCGCCAGCGCGATCCAGGCCAATGCCAACTCGGCCTCCGCGCCGGGCGGCCCCGCCGCCCCCGCTCCGCCGACGACCGAGGAACTGCGCATGCAGGTCCTGCTCTCGCTCTATCAGGCGAAGAAGTGCGGCTGACACAGGGCTTCAGCCCGAACGAAGAAGGGGCCGGTTTCCCGGCCCCTTTTTTGTTGTCCGGATTTCTTGCGGCTTAGCGCCGGCGCTCGTAGCCGTAGGCGACCCAGGAGTGGCCGCCGACATTGTGGGCTTCGATCAGGCCGGGATCGTTGCTCTGGGCCTTGGCCATGCGGGAACGGCGCGCCCTGAGCGCGATGCCGGCCACGGCCAACAGGGCGCTGGCCACCAGGGCGATGACCACGATGGAGGCGGCGAACACCAGCGCCAACACCGCCGCCAGGGCGGCTGCGGCGATCGTGGCCAGGGTCCCGGCGATCAGGGCCAGGCCGCGCCAGGGCAGGTTGGGTCTTGCGTTCGTCAGGCGGTCCATGTGGCGACCTTAACAACCGGTTATCGGCGAAACTAAGTCATATCTTGGTGGGGTTGACCGCCGCGTCAACCCTTACGCGAAGCCACAGCCTGCAATTGCCGTCTTTCGCTCATTGCCGCGTCATGGGCGGCGTTGATCGCGGCAGCCTTCAGCTCGGCGATCTCGACGAAATCCTCCGGCAGGCCGCGGGCCCGCGCCCGGTCGGGGTGCGCGGCGGCGATGGCCTTGCGCCAGGCGGCGTGCAGGTCCTCGTCCGACACGTCCGGGGCGATGCCCAGGATCAGGTAGGGGTCGTCTTCCTCCTGGCCCAGGTGAGTCGCGCTGAGGCGCCGGAAGGTCAGGCGCGAGAAGCCGAACAGCTCCGACACACGCTCCAGATAGACCAGTTCGGTTCCGGTGATGGCTCCGTCGGCCTGGGCGATATGGAAGAGGCCGTCCATTACGTCTTCCAGCAGCAGCGGGCAGCCGCCGTAGCGCTTGGCCAGCCGCTTGGCGTAGCTCTCGAACCCGTGGGTGGTCTGACGCGCCAGGTCGTAAAGGCGGCGGATGTTGCGCTCCGACCCCGCGTCGGGGTGGAAGGCTTCGGCGAAAGCGGCGAACTCGGCCCCGTTGGCGCGGCCGTCGGCGCGGGCCAGCTTGGCCCCCAGCGCCGTCACCGCCGTGGAAAAGGCCGGGTCGGAACCGGGGCGGTCGACGCAGTCGGGCGCCAGCGCCGGAAGTTCGGCGGAGTCCACCCGCCGGGCGGCGAGGCTTGCTATGTTGCGCCAGAAGGTCATGGAAGGCCGAAGTTTAGGGGTCAGAGGACTCGATGACAACCGTAACCGCCACGGCGACAGGATGGAGCTTCCGCATCGACCGCGGGGGCACCTTCACCGACGTGATCGGCGTGAGCCCAGACGGTAGCGCGCTCACGGTTAAATTGCTTTCCACCTCCCCGGCCTATGCCGACGCGGCCGTGGAGGCAATGAGCCGGCTGCTGGGCGCAGGCCAGGGCCAGCCCTTTCCCGCCGACCGGGTCGCCGCCATCCGCATGGGCACGACCGTGGCGACCAACGCCCTGCTGGAGCGCAAGGGCGCCAGGACCCTGTTCGTCACCACGCGCGGCTTCGCCGACAGCCTGGCGATCGGCGACCAGTCGCGGCCCGACCTGTTCGCCCTCAACATCGAGCGCCCACCGCCGCTGTATGCCGGTGTGCTGGAGGCGGATGAGCGGCTGGCCGCCGACGGATCGGTCGTCGAGACGCTGGATGAGGCGGCCCTGGCGCGGGGCCTGGCCGCCGCCGTGGCCGAGGGCTTCACCGCCGCCGCCATCTGCTTTCTGCACAGCGACCTTAATCCCGCCCACGAGCAGCGCGCCGCCGCCCTGGCCCGCGACGCCGGCTTTGCCTATGTGTCGGTCAGCAGCACGGTCTCGCCCCTGCCCCGCTTCCTGCCGCGCGCCCAGACCACCGTGGCCGATGCCTACCTCACCCCGATCCTGCGCGAATACATCGACAGCGTGGAGGCGGCGGTGGCCGGGGCTCCGCTGTGGTTCATGACCTCGGCCGGCGGGCTGGCGCGGGCGTCGAACTTTCTCGGCCGCGACGCGGTGCTGTCGGGCCCCGCCGGCGGCGCGGTGGGCGTGGCGGCCACAGCGCGCGAGGCGGGCGTGGAGTCTGTGCTGGGCTTCGACATGGGCGGCACCTCCACCGACGTCTGCCGCTTCGCCGGCGCCCTGGAGCGGCGCGAGGCGGCAGTGGTCGCGGGCGCCAGGCTTCGGGCGCCGATGCTGGACGTGCAGACGGTAGCCTCCGGCGGCGGCTCAATCCTGGCCTTCGACGGCGCCCGCGCCCGCGTCGGTCCGGCCAGCGCCGGCGCCGATCCCGGCCCCGCCTGCTACGGCCGCGGCGGACCGGCCACGGTGACCGACGCCAACCTGGTGCTGGGCCGCATCGACCCGGCGCATTTTCCATCGACATTCGGACCCAACGGCGACCATCCGCTCGACGCGGCGGCGGCGCATGCGGCCCTGAACGAACTGGCCGCGGCCATGGGCGCGGCGGACGCGCGGACGGCGGCGCAGGGTTTCATCGCCGTGGCGGTCGAGCAGATGGCCCAGGCGATCGGCCGCATCTCCACCGAGCGCGGCTTCGACCCGCGCGATCATGCCCTGGTCGCCTTCGGCGGAGCGGCGGGCCAGGTCTGCTGCGAGGTGGCCGACGCCCTGGGGATCACGGAAATCCTCTCCCCGCTCTACGCCTCCCTGCTGTCGGCCCACGGCATCGGCCAGGCCCAGGTGAGGGTGGTGCGGCAGGCGGGCGTCGAGCAGCCGCTGGGTGAGACGGCGCTGGCCGCCGCCCGCGATCTGGCGGCGCGTCTCACCAGCGAAGCGACGACCGCCCTGGCCGAACAGGGCGCTGCGGTCGGGGCGGTGCAAGTCCGCCTTGGCCTGCGCTACGACGGCGCCGACGCGGTGCTCACCGTTCCGTTCGACGAGGACGCCGCGCGAGGGTTCGAGGACGCGCACCGGCGGCTGTTCGGGTTCGCCGAGCCGGGGCGGACAGTACTGATCGCGCGGGTGGAGGTTGAGACGGAGGAACTTCCCACTCCCCCTCATCCCCAACCATCCCGTCATCCCGGCCGCAGCGAAGCGGAGCGCCGGGATACAGGCACACCGTTGGCGACCGCTGGATCCCGGATCGGCGCGGCTGCGCCGCTTGTCCGGGATGACGGCGTGGTTTTAGCCAACGAACTCACCGCCGCCGACGGCCCCATCCTCATCGTCCGCCCCGACACCCAGATCGCCGTCGCCGCCGGATGGCGCGCGGCAGCCGACAACGGCGGCCTGATCCGCCTCACCCGCGTCGCACCGCTCTCCGCCGCGCCGCTGGACGCCAGCAAGGCCGACCCCGTCACCCTGGAGCTGTTCAACCGCCGCTTCATGGGCGTGGCCGAGGCCATGGGGACGGCGCTGGAACGCACGGCGCAGTCGGTCAACATCAAGGAGCGGCTGGATTTCTCCTGCGCCCTGTTCGACGCCGACGGCGGGCTGGTGGCCAACGCCCCGCATATGCCGGTGCATCTGGGCAGTATGGGCGCATCCGTGCGCGCGGTGCGCGATCGTCATCCGGTGCTGGAGGCCGGATCGGCCTATGCGCTGAACAACCCCTATGCGGGCGGCACGCACCTGCCCGACGTCACCGTCGTCATGCCGGTGTTCCTTAAAAGCGACGATACGGCGCCGCGCTTCTACGTCGCCGCGCGCGGGCATCATGCGGACGTCGGCGGGGTGCAGCCCGGCTCGATGCCGCCGTTCTCCAAGACGCTCGCCGATGAAGGCGTGCTGCTCGACGCCCTTCCGATCATGGCCGGCGGCGTGTTCCTTGAAGCGGAGGCCCGCGCCGCCTTCGCCGAGGGCGCGCACCCCGCGCGCAACATCGATCAGAACATCGGCGACCTGAAAGCAC
>CANJOB010000101.1 GCA_947475655.1 Caulobacterales bacterium
CGTAGGTAGATTCCCAGTAGTTCGAGGTCTTCACCGTGTTCAGGAACGAGTTAGGCCAATCGGTGTGGCCGCCCTGGTAGCCGACGTCCCACGACCAGTCGTCGAACACCTTGCCCTGCAGGCCGAAGGTGGCATTGAAGTTCTTCAGGTGGTTGCCCGAGGTCCAGCCCTGCATTTCCGACATCGGAACTGACGGCTTGCTCATGATGATCTGCGTCTGGTTGAGGGCCACCATGGCCGCCCGCGTCGACGCCGGAATGTAGGGGTTGTCGACGTTGATGCGGATGGTTGTCGGCGAGAAGCCGATCACCTCGGTGTGGGTCTGCAGTTCGCCGTAGTTGACCGTCGCATAGCCGGTCAGATTGGAGTTGAACTCATACTCCGCCCGCGCCAGCAGGGCGAAGCGCTCGAACGGCCCGCGCAGCATGGTGTTGGAGAACTTGTTGTTCAGGTAGTTGGCCTGGGTCGGATAGATGCCCTCGGTCGCGCCGTTGATCACGCCTTGCGGCAGTTGATACGGGACGCCGTTCAGGTCGAACGACGTGCCTTTCAGCGGCCCGGCGTTGATGGTGCCGCCGGCGGTGGCGTTGTTGAACTCCACGTAGTCGGAATAGATATTCGCCGGCAGGCCCGCGGCGCGGTTCGCCGGCAGGGTGAAGACGCCCGGCTCCTTGGCGCCCCAAGCGCGGTCATAGATGCTGGTGACGCCCTTGTTGTCGTTGTAGTCGCCGCCGATGACGAAATGCAGCTTGTCGTCCAAGAACGACTTGCCCCAGCCCAGACTGATCAGGTTCTCGACGTTGTCGCCATGGCCGGTGCGGCCGGTCTGCAACGTGCCGCTGACGCCGTCCAGACGCTTCTTGAGAATGAAGTTGACCACGCCCGTGACGGCATCCGAGCCGTAAGCGGCCGAGGCGCCGCCGGTCACCACTTCGGTGCGTTCGACCAGGCTGGCCGGGATCATGTTGGTGTCGAAGGTCAGCGAGCCGTTGACCGGGTTGGGCCGCAGGCCGTCCACCAGCACCAGGGTGCGGCTGCCGCCCAGGCCGCGCAGATCAAGCAGCGCCTGACCGCCGGTGCGCAGACCTTGGCCGCTGGTCGTCTGCGGGCCGGAACTGTTGCGGAACACCGGGATGTCCTTGGTCATGTCGTAGACCGAGGTGGCGGCGCGGGTCTCCAGTTGGGCCGCGCCCAGCACGGTGACGGGGGTCGGAGCCTGGAAGCCGGCGGCGCTCAGGCGCGAGCCGGTGACCACCACCGCCTCGACCGCGGCGGCCTCTTCGGCGGCCGTCTGGGCCTGAGCCGGCATGGCCAGGGCCAGGGCGCCGATCGCGGCCGTCCCCATGAGAATCACAGATTTCGCGCGTGTGAATTTTGGCATCATTTCCCCCTAATTTTTATCGCTGTTGTTATTTTATAATAGCAATCGAGGGTGCGTCGCCACACCATCGCCACAATCTTTATCAGCCCAATATTCGCACTTGACAAGCCAGGCGGAAAAACGACGCCGCACAATGGTCTTGAACCCTGCCGCGCGGCCTTACTCAGGGCGGAAAGTTCACGCCCGGCTCGCTGGCGAAATAGATCTTGGCCTCATCCAGGAAGGCTCGCGCCAGGCGGTTCATCGGGGCCAAGGCCGAAGTCATGAAGACGTACTGGTGGAGGATCTGCGGCCGGAATACCCGCACCACGGTGTTATCGCGCACGAAATGGCGGGCCATCAGGCCGTTGACCACCGCTATGCCCAGGCCCTTGGCGGCGAAGGCGCAGGCCGAGCCGACGGTATGGGTCTCCAGCTTCACGTCGGGGCGCAGGCCGGCGGCCTTGAAGGCGTCGTCGATCCGGGTCCGGGTCCAGCTGCCGTAGCCGAGCTGGATCAGCGGCTCGCCGTTCAGCAGGGCCGGGGTGAGAACTTCCTGCGCCGCCAGCGGGTGGTCGCGGCGCAGCACGCACACCGTCTCGGTCGAGGACAAAAGCTCGGTGGCGATCTCCGGCCGGTTCAGCGGCAGCTTGGCGAAGCCGCAGTCGGCGGCGCGGTTGACCACCATGGTCTTGGCCGTCTCGGTGCTGCGCGAATCGATGCTGATGCGCACCTTCGGGTATTTCTCTATGAAGCTGGTCAGGATTGTCGACAGCACCCCTTCCGACAGGCTGGGCGGGGCGACGATCTTGAGGATGCCGGAATTGAACACGGCGATGTCGCGCACCAGGGCGTCAACCCGGCCCAAGCCCCCGAAGGCCAGATCGACCTCCTCGTACAGCATCAGGGCTTCCGGCGTCGGGGTCAGCCGGCCCTTGTCGCGGTAGAACAGGCCAAAACCGGCGTCCTGCTCCAGCTGGGCGATCAGGCGGCTGACCGCCGGCTGCGTCATGCCCATGCGTCCGGCCGCGGCGGTGACTGAACCGCTCAGCATGGTCTCGCGGAAGGCCTCCAGGCTGCGCAGGTTGAGCTTCATCGCCGTCCCGTCAGAAACCGCCCGTCCCGCCTCCCGTGACGGGCAGCAGCAGGCGCGAGGGGCGCGTGGCGTCCACATAGACCCGATTTCGCGCCGCTTGGGGAGTGCGGCCGAAACCCTCCGGCTCGCCGGAGTTGGGATTGACGTCGAAGTGCGGGAAGTTGCTCGAGGCCACGTCCAGCCGGATGCGGTGACCGGCGGCGAACAGGTTGGCGGTGGGGAAGGCCTGGATGGTGATTTTGTAGACCTCGCCCGGGGTCATCATCCGCTCCTGTTCGAACCCGTCGCGGTAGCGGGCGCGCAGAATGCCGTGGGTCAGGTTCATGGCGAACCCGTCCGGATAGTCCTCGCTGGGCGGATGCACATCGATCAGCTTTACGGTGAAGTCGGTGTCGGGGGCGGATGACGAGATCCACAGCTCGACGCTGACGGGTCCGACCACCTCCACGGCCTGCGCCAGGGGTTGGGTCTGAAACACCAGCACATCGTCGCGGTCGGCCAGGGCGCGGCCATCGACCATGCTGCCGAAGAAGCCCGGGCCCTCGCGCTGGTCGAAGGCGCCCGCCTCCATCACCGGCGCGCCCGAGGCTATGGCGCCGCCGATGGTCGGCACCGGGTGGGCGGGATCGTGCACATAGTCGAGCCAGGCCGCGCCGGCTTGCGGCGCCTGCGCGGCGAGCGCGCCGGACGCCTGCAAATAGACCGCGGTTTCCACCGAGGCGGGCGGCGGCCAGTCGGTCTCGTCGCGCCAATGGCCACCTTGGTCGAGCCGCCCGTCCGCGTTGCGGCGTCCGGAACCCCCGCCCATCACGAACAGCTTCACCGGCGGCAGGGGATCGGCGCCCTGCCCCTTGAGCCAACGGTCGAACCAGGCGACGCGCAGGGCCATGTAGTCAGGCGCGATGGCCCCGTCGAGCGTCGCCTCGGGACCGAAATCGACGTCGCCGGAATAGGTCACCGAGCGCTGCCCGTGCGTCCACGGCCCCATGATCAGCTTGGTCGGGCCCGCCTTGCGCCGCGACAGCTCGCGGTAGTTCTCCGTCGCCGTGGTGGCGTAGGGATCGTACCAGCTGCTCATGTGCACGGACGGAACGTCGGCGTAGGCGTCGTAATAGTCGCGGGCGTAGATGCCCAGCTGACGCCAGTAGTCGCCGAACCGCCCGGTGCGCCACTGCTCCAGCAGGTAGGATTCATACTCCGGCGCGGCCGACAGGGGGGACGCGCCCTCCGCCCAGGGCATGCGGCCAAACCACGCCCGGATATCCTGCGCCTCCAGCGCCGCCTTGCGCGCCGGATCGGCCGCCGTCCTCGGGCTGAGCAGCGCGTGCTTGTAGGCCCAGGTCGCCTGTTTCAACTCGAACGCCCCGCCCTGGCGGATGCCGGCGTGGTAGGCGCTGGTGAAGCCGCCGGAATCCAGGAACATCGCCGCCAGGGCGGGCGGGTTCAAACAGGCCAGCGCGCTTTGCACGTGCGCGCCGTACGACAAGCCATAGGTCCCCACCTTACCGTCGCACCACGGCTGGGCCGCCAGCCAGGCGATGGTGTCGAACCCGTCCTCGGCCTCCATCAGATATTTCTCGAACACGCCTTCCGAGGCGTAGCGGCCGCGGCAGTCCTGCACCGCCACCACATAGCCGGCGCGCGCGAATTGGGCGGCGATCTTGGGCTTCGACACGGGGACCGGCGCGGCGGCGGTGCGGTCGGCGTGGTTGACGCCCAGCTTGTCGTAGGGCGTGCGCTCCAGCAGCACCGGCGAGGGCCCGGCAAGATCGGCGGGCCGATAGATGTCGCAGGCCAGGCGCACGCCGTCGCGCATCGCCACCATGACGCCGCGCTCGACGACCACCTCGCCGGCGCGCTTGCCGGACGCAGGTGTCATCGCGGCGCAGCCGCGGCGGGCGGCGTATAGGTCGCCGGCGCGCCCGGACCGACCGGGGCGGAGACGGCGCTCCACACTGCCACCAGCGACAGGCCGGCGACGGCGAAGGCCATGGTGTAGGGCAACATCAGGGCGATCAGCGAGCCGACGCCGAACTCGGGCGCCCAGCGGCGGCAGAGGATGAGCACCAGCGGAAAGTTCGACGCCACCGGGGTGACGATGTTGAAGATGCTGTCGCCCATGCGGAATGCGGCGGTGGTCATCTCCGGCGAGACGTTCAGCAGCATCAGCATCGGCACCACCACCGGCGCCATCACCGTCCACTTGGCCGAGGCCGAGCCGATCACCAGGTCGAGCAGCGACGACATGACCAGCAGCACCACCAGCAGCAGCGGCGTCGGCAGCGACAGGGCCTTGAGCTGCTCGGCCCCCTTGACCGCCATCACCGGCCCAAGATTCGACCAGCTGAACATGGCCACGAAGTGCGCGGCGAAGAAGACGATGACGATGTAGGGCGCCAGCGCCCTCATCCCGTTGGCGCCGGCGTCGATCCACGACTTGGCGTCCGGCGCGCTGCCGGAGATTCTGCCGTAGGTCGCGCCGCAGACCAGGAACAGCAGCATGAAGCCGGCGACGAGCGCGCTGTAGAACGGCTCCAGCCGCGCCGGCCCGACGGCCTCTTGGTCGATCAGCGGCGTGTAGCCCGGCCACAGGGCCAGGACAGCAAACAGGGCGACGATGACGAGGGCGGCGACGCCCGCTCCGCGCAGCCCCGCCTTCTGGCGCGCAGTCAGGTCGACGCCGACCTCGCTGTCGGCGGCCTCGGTGTCATAGACGGGCGGCGTTCCCAGGCGAGGCTCGATCACCTTGTCGGTGACGAACCAGGCGATGGGCGTCAGCAACAGGCCGAGCACCAGGGTGAACCACCAGTTGCCGAGCGGATTGAGCACATAGGCCGGATCGATCAGCCGCGCCGAGGCCTGGGTGATGCCGAGCATGAGCACGTCGAACTGGCCTGGAATCAGGTTGGCCGCGAAGGCGCCGGAGATGCCGGCATAGGCGGCGGCTATGCCGACCAGGGGATGGCGTCCCGCCTCCCTGTAGATCAGGGCCGCCAGGGGGATGATCACCACATAGGCCGCGTCGGCGGCGTGGTGCGACACCAGCCCGAGCAGGAACAGCGCCGGCGTCATGGCCACGGTGGGGATGCGCCTCACCGCCCCGCCCATCAGGGCGTGAAACAGGCCAGACCGCTCGGCCACCGCGGCGCCGAGCATGACCACCAGCACCAGCCCCAGCGGGGGAAAGCGCGTCAGGGTCTCGGGCATGCCGACCAGCAGCTTGCCGACGTTTTCAGCCGAGAGCAGGCTCTTGACGTTGAGCAGCTCACCGGTGACGGGATGCAGCGCGCTCCACCCCGCCGCCGCGGCCGCGACGGACACGGCGACGAGCAGGGCGATCAGGGTCAGGAAGATGATGACCGGATCGGGCAACAGGTTGCCGATCCGCTCAAGCCTATCCAGCCACGCGCCCTTTTTGCGCGCCTGCCCGACGGGGGCAGTCACGGCCTAGAGCCTTCCAGGTTCAGATGGAACATCTGAACCTGATCAGAAGGCTCTAGATTCAATAGTTTAGAGCATGTCCGAGCGGCGAAACCGCGGACACTTTCGCCTGACATGCCCTTAGAACGCCGCGGACAGACGCACGTAGAAGGAACGGCCACGCTCATCATAGGTGTAGATATCATAGTTGATCGGCGCGTTGGCGTAGGAGCGCGGCGCCTGCAGGTTGGCGATGTTGTTCACCCCCAGCGTGATGGCCGTCTCGTACTTGTCGAAGCTGTAGCCGACTTCGGCGTCCTGGTAGAAGATTTCCTTGGTGAGCGGGCCCTTCACCGCATTGGCGACGTCGGTGGTCTTGCCGATGAAACGGCCGCGCCACAGGGCGGTGGCCGGGCCTTGGGTCCACTTGATCGAGGTCTGGGCCTTGCGCTTGGGATAGGTCGAACGCGGCTGGTCGCCCTTGCCGACCCGCTCGTCGACGATCGGCGCGCCGCCGGTCGGGTTCGGCGCCGTGGTCTTGAAGGTCTCCAGGTCGGAGACGTCCAGCAGGGTGGCGAAGCGGCCGAACCGCGTCGAGAAGTCATAACGCAGGGTGTAGTCGATGCCCGCGGTCTCGATCTCGTTCAGGTTCTGCGAGCCCTGCACCAGGTTGCGGATGGCGCCGGTGGTGGCGTCGCGCGTGATCAGTTCGCAGAACACCCCGCCGCGCACGGCGCAAAGCTGCAGGATCTGGGTCACCGACTGGGCGGCGATGGCGTCCTTGATCTTGATTTCGTAGCGGTCGACCGTCAGCGAGAGGCCGGGCGCGAAACCCGGCTTGATGGCGATGCCGTAGGTCAGGGTGTCGGCGGTCTCGGCCTTCAGCGAGCGGTTGCCGGCGATGGTGCCGGGGATCAGGCCGTTCAGGTTGAAGTTGACCTGGTTGTAGTTGGCCGGAACGCCGGCGCAGCCCGGCTTGGCGCTGGTCGCGCCGCCGTTGCAGGGATCGATGCCCTGGAAGCTGGTTTCGCGCGCGCCCTGGTATAGTTCGTTGATCGACGGCGCGCGGAAGCCCTGGCTGTAGGTTGCCCGCAGCAGGATGTCCTCGATCGGACGCCAGCCGGCGCCGGCCTTGTAGGTGGTGGCGCTGCCCACGGTGTCGTAGTCGGAGTAGCGGGCCGCCAGGCTCAGGTCCAGCGTCTGCGCCAGCGGCACGTCCTTCAGCAGCGGCACGTCGGCTTCGGCGTAGACTTCGTTCAGGGTGTAGGAGCCGGCGGTGGGCGTGCGGGTCTGGCCGGTGGTGGTGGTCGCCGTCGCCGGCAGATAGATCGGGCTGGAGTTGACATAAGGGTCGGGCAGATCGATCGCCGAGTTGCGGCGGTGCTCGACCCCAGCGGCGATCGACAGCGGGCCGGCGGGGAGCTGGAACAGTTCGCCGGTGATGTTGAAGGTGAGGTCGAGCAGCTGGGTCTCGTTGGATTCCCGCGCGGTGGAGCGGATGTAGTCGGCCATGGCCGTGGTCATCGGCCCGAACAGGTTGATCGGCACGCAGCCGGTCACGGCGGCGCAACGGGCCGGGTCGCCCAGGCCCAACGCCAGGCGATCGTAGTTCACGCCGTTAAGCGCCTTGCTGAAGATGTGGTTCTTGCTGAAGACGCCGAACAGGTCCCAGCGCCAGTCGCGGCCCATGGCGTTGAAATCGCCGTCGAACCCGGCGGAGACGCGCACGGTCTGCACATCCTGCACGTTGTCGCGGTTGCCGATGTCGTTCATCACGCGGCGGATGCGGAACGCGCTGTTGGCGGCGAAGCCGAGCGCGTTGGCGGTAGGCACGCCGTTGGCCGTGCCGAACGGATTGAACGCCTGGTTCGCCGGCAGGGCGAAGCCGGTGATCGTGCCCGCCGTGCCGCCGATGTCGAGCAGGACCGGCGAGAACAGCTGGTCGGACTTGCGGCGGTTGTAGAGCGCCTCGCCGGTGAAGCGGACGTTCTCGTGGATCTCCTGCTTGAAGCGGGCGTAGAAGCCGACGCGCTCGCTCGGTCCGGTCGAATAGATGCCCTGGGCCTGGGTGTTGTAGAAGTCGCCCGGCAGGGCGCCGCGGTGGAAGGCGTCATCCGCCAGATTGCCGGCGCCGATGGCCGTGCCGTTGGCGACGATCGGAGTGGCGGCTGCGCCGAAGCCGGCGGCGGTGCCGAAGTAGGTATTGGCGGCGAGGCCCGGCAGGATGTAGAGGCCGCGCGGGTTGTTGCCCACGGCGGTCTGCGGCACGAGCGTGAGGGTGGTCAGCTCGCGGTCGCTGGTGAGGATTTCCTCGTCGCGCACATAGCTGCCCGACAGCAGCAGGGCGCCGCTCGACCACTGCTTGCCGAAGTTGAGGATGCCCGAATAGGACTTGCCGTCGCCTTCGCTGGTGACGCCGTACTTGGCGCTGGCCTTGAAGCCGCTGAAATCGCGCGCCGACTTGATGTTGACCACCCCGGCGATGGCGTCGGAACCGTAGATGGCCGAGGCGCCGTCCTTCAGAACCTCGATGCCCTCGATCATGCCGAGCGGGATGGTGTTGAGGTCGACGAAGTCGCGGAAGCCGCGCTGGCCGACGCCGTCGACCCAGCGGTGGCCGTCCACCAGCACCAGGACTCGGTTGCCGCTGCCCTCGGCCCCGCCCAGGTAGCGCAGGTTGATCGAACTGGCGCCGTAGGCCGTGCCCTGGGTGCCGTTGGAGTTGAGGCTCACCCCCGCCGAGGGCAGCTTCTGCATCAGTTCGCCCACCGAGGTGGCGCCGGAGTTCTTGATGTCCTCCGCCGTCAGGGTGGTCAGGGCCCCGACCACGTCGGCGTCGCGGCGGGCGATGCGCGAGCCGGTGACGACGATTTCCTGCACCGCGCTCGCGTCGCTGGTCTGAGCCAGGGCCGGCGCCGCCCAGGCCGTGGACAGCACGCCGGCGGCCAGCAGTGCCGCGTGGGCCACGCCATGGCGCAGGCGCTTGGTGTTCGCATTCGACATCAGATTTTCCCCGTTATGACGCGGGCAGCAGTCTGCGCGCGCGTCTCACCCATTTGCGCTGACGTTAGACGGCCACAGAAGCGTCACAACGGTATTGGTTGTTGTGATCGGGCCATGCCGTGGGGGAATGGCCTACCCGGAAAGCGGGGCCTGCGCTTATGTTCTCGAAAAAGGGGAGTTCCAGGCCATGACCGCAATGCGCCTCAGCCGCCGCGACGCCCTGCTGGGCCTCGTCGCCCTGGGCCTGGCCGGCCCCGCCTGCGCCCAGGCGCGTAGGCCCGTACGCGTGGCCCTGCTCGGCCAGGCTCTGCTGGAACATGACCTGCGCGAGCAGATGTGGCCCGACCGCGAGGCGGTGGCCCGGCTGATCGGCCGCGCCGACATCGGCTTCACCAACCTGGAGACGGTCATCAAGGGCGCCACGACCGGCGCCCCGACCCGCGAGCTCCTGACCCTGCATGCCGGCGGGCCCGAGGTGATCGAGTGCCTCAAGTCGCTGAACGTCAACCTGGTCGCCACCGCCAACAACCACGCCTTCGACCTGGGCGCGGAGGGCATCCGCTCCACCCTGGCGTCGCTGGACGCCGCCGGCCTGCCGCACGCCGGCTCAGGCCTGGACCTGACCCGCGCCTCGGCCGCCGCGTTCCAGACCTCCCGCTCCGGCGCACGCGTGGCGGTGGTCGGATTCGCCACCGGCAAGGTGCGCGAGGGCGGCATGGCCACCGCGCGGCGACCCGGCGTCAACGAGGTGCGCGAGACAGCCCCCGGCGTGTTGAACGAGCAGGACCTGGCCCGTGTGTTCGACGCCCTGCGCGAGGCAGCGAAAACCGCCGATGTGGTGATCGCCTACCAGCACAACCACCTGTGGGGCGACGACTTCGCCGTCACCTATCCGTGGCAGCGGGCGGCGGCCAAGCGCTGCATCGACGCCGGCGCCACCGTCTACATGGCCCACGGCGCGCCGATGATGCATGGCATGGAGATGTACGGAAATGCGCCGCTGTTCTACGGCCTGGGTAACTTCGTCTTTCAAACCGAGACCAAGGTCGGCAACTACCCGCAGCGCTCCTGGGAAGGAATGATCGTCGACGGCCAGTTCGACGGGTCGGCGCGCCCGAAGGTCGGATTCACTCCGTTGGTGCTGAACGAGATCGGTCTGGGCGGGCCCACGGACATGGAAACACGCGGCCGGCCGTCGCTCGCCGGCCCCGCCGACGCCGACCGCATCCTGCGTGACTTCGCCGAGCGCTCTCGCGCCTTCGGGACCATCATCGCCATTCAGGGCGGCGTCGGAACCCTGGCCTAGGGCTTCTCAAGATCGGCCCAGCCGGGGTACCTTTTTA
>CANJOB010000102.1 GCA_947475655.1 Caulobacterales bacterium
CGGCCGGCCCGGCCCGGTGGTCATCGACATCCCCAAGGACGTGCAGTTCGCCGAAGGGACCTATGTCCCGCCGGCCGACTTCAAGGCCAACCACCGCTACAACCCGCGCACCAAGGGCGACGCCGGCAAGATCAAGGACGCGGCGGCGATGATCGCCTCGGCCAAGCGGCCGATCCTCTACACCGGCGGCGGCATCATCAACGCCGGCCCGCAGGCCAGCGTGCTGCTGCGGGAATTCGCCCACCTGACCGGCGCGCCCGTGACCTCGACCCTGATGGGTCTGGGCGCCTTCCCGGCGTCCGACCCGGCCTGGCTGGGCATGGTCGGCATGCACGGCTCCTACGAATCCAACAACGCCATGCACGACTGCGACGTCATGGTCTGCATTGGCGCCCGCTTCGACGACCGGGTCACCGGGCGGCTGGACGCCTTCTCGCCCGGCAGCAAGAAGATCCACATCGATATCGACCCCAGCTCGATCAACAAGAACGTGCGCGTCGACATCGGCATCGTCGGCGATTGCGCCAGCGTGCTGATCGACCTGATCGCCGCCTGGAAGGCCGGCGGCCACAGCGCCAACCGCGAGGCTCTGAACGGTTGGTGGCAGGCGATCGACGCCTGGCGCGCGCGCCAGTCGTTCGGCTACGAGAACTCCGACACAGTGATCAAGCCGCAGTACGCCATCGAGCGGCTGTACAAGCTGACGCAGGACCGCGACGTCTACATCACCACCGAGGTCGGCCAGCACCAGATGTGGGCCGCCCAGCATTTCCGTTTCCAGGAGCCGAACCGCTGGATGACGTCCGGCGGTCTTGGCACCATGGGCTACGGCCTGCCCGCCGCCGTCGGCGTGCAGCTGGCGCATCCCGACGCCCTGGTCATCGACATCGCCGGCGAAGCCAGCATCCAGATGTGCATGCAGGAGATCTCCACCGCCATCCAGTTCAAGCTGCCGGTGAAGGTGTTCATCCTCAACAACGAATGGATGGGCATGGTGCGCCAGTGGCAGCAGCTGCTGCACGGCGAGCGCTACAGCCACACCTATTCCGAAAGCCTGCCCGACTTCGTCAAGCTGGCGGAAGCCTACGGTGCGACCGGCATCCGCGCCGTGACGCCGGCCGAGCTGGACGAGAAGATCATGCAGATGATCAACACGCACGGCCCGGTCATCTTCGACTGCCGCGTCGAGAAGGCCGAGAACTGCCTGCCGATGATCCCGTCCGGCAAGGCGCACAACGAGATGATCCTGCCGGGCGACCTGCGCGACATCAGCAGCGTCATCGACGCCGCCGGCCGCAAGCTGGTCTAGGAAAAATCATGAGTAATTCCGCCTCTGCCTACGACCTGACGCCCGAGAAAGAGTCCGACCGGCTCGCCACCTTCACCCTGCTGGTCGACAACGAGGCCGGGGTGCTGCACCGCGTGGTGGGGCTGTTCTCCGGCCGCGGCTACAACATCGAAAGCCTCACCGTCGCCGAGACTGACCGCAAGTCGCACACCAGCCGCATCACCGTGGTGACCCGCGGCGCGCCGCACGTGCTGGAACAGATCGAGGCCCAGCTCGGCAAGGTGATCAGCGTGCGCAAGGTCAAGGACGTCGAGGGCGACCCCCAGGCCGTGCAGCGCGAACTCGCTCTGATCAAGGTGAAGGGTTCGGGCCAGGAGCGCATCGAGGCCCTGCGCCTGGCCGACATCTTCCGCGCCAAGGTGATCGACACCACCCTGGAGAGCTTCGTGTTCGAACTGACCGGGGCCACCGACAAGATCGACAGCTTCATCGAGCTGATGCGGCCGCTGGGCCTGGTGGAACTGTCGCGCACCGGCGTGCTTTCCATTGAACGGGGCGCCGTCAGCGGGAGCTAGCGGAGCGCGACAGCCGAAAGTGGCTGCCGGTTTCCGCGCCCGTCGCGCGAACAAGCGGGAGTCTAGATCATGGCGCTGATCTCCCTGATCTTCGCCGCCCTCCTAGCCTTCCAGGGCGGACCCGACCCGGGCGATCCGAACGCCTGGTGGGGAAACACCATCCCGCGCACCCCGGTCGAGGCCGACCCGTTCCAGAACCGCCGCCCGCGCCGGGGCGAGGCCTCCATCCCGATCGACAACGGCGTCGAGCCGCTGCTGTACCGCCTGTGGAACCTCGTCCCCCTTCAAAGCCAGCTGGTGCGCCGGGGCGAGGTGGTGATGGAGGTCTGGGCCAGGCCGTCGCGAGGGGTGCGCCAGGCGGTGGCCCGAGTCACCCGCCGGGGCGACGGGCGCACCTTCCTGCAGGCGCGCGCCGGGCTGGGCTGCTGCACGCCGCAGATCCTGCGTCGCATCGACATCGACGCTGAACTGCCGCGCGAGACCGGAGAAGCCCTGCGGGCTGCCGCCGAAGACCCGGTCTGGAGCCAGCCCCGCCTGGTCGAGGTCGACTACGGCGGCGGGGCGGTCTCGGCCATCTGCCTGGACGGGGTGGATTTCGACCTGACCCTGCTGGTCCCGGGCCGCTCGGTCACCCTGCACCGGGCCTGCGACGACGCCGAGGTCGGCTCGGCCGCCGCTGCCCTGCGCGCGGCCTTGGGGCCTGCGTTGGGCCGCGATCCGCGCTTCGACTTCCTGTTCCCGCGCGGAGCCGCCTTCACCCGCGAGGAGGCGGCCTACAAGGCCCTGACCACCGGCGGCGGGACGCTGAAGCCTGCCCGCGCCGACCGTCCCCAGCCCCCGCCCGTGGCGGTGGTCGCCGACGATGATCCCCCTCCGGAGCCCAAAGAGCCCGCTGCCGCTGGCGCCCAGGCCCCCTAGGGCCTATATTCGGGGGGTCCGGTTCGCCGGACTATGGAGATAAACGCGCACGTAATAAGCAGACTGGACCCGGGTGCGATTCCCGGCGGCTCCACCAAATCTTCTCCGGGTTATCGCCGGGCTGCATGGGGCCGATCAGCATCGACAGATGTGTAAAGGTGATTGCTTTCTCTCGGCATGGCACCACCGTTTCGGGCCATTTTCTAAATGCGAACGATAACTTCGCTGAAGAGTACGCTGTCGCCGCGTAATGCGGTTCTAGCGAACTCGTGACTTAAGCCCTGGGGGTTCAGATCCTCAGGCGGGGCCCGGAGGGCGCCTGGCAACAGAAGCCCTCCACCTTCCTCATTCAGCGTTAGAAGGCGCCCTCCTCTTCGCCAGAGGCCTTTGAGGGCGCCTGGCAACAGAAGCCCTCCACTTTCTCCCTCTACTTTCCTTTTTGGATTCCGGCGGCTTCCTCTTGCCGATGCCGGTACAGGCGCTAGTTTCCCTGCCATGACCAAGGAAGCCCCGCCCGAAGACCTGATGCAGTACGAAGCGATGGCGCAGGATGCGCTGCGCGGGGTGGTCAAGGCCGCGCTCAAGCGCGCCGCCGCCCCGGGCGGCCTGCCCGGGCAGCATCATTTCTATGTAACCTTCCGGACCCACGCCCCGGGCGTGTCCCTGCCGCCGGACCTGCTGGGCAAGTATCCGGACGAGATGACCATCGTCCTGCAGCACCAGTACCGCGACCTGGCCCCGGGTGAGACCTTCTTCTCGGTCACCCTCAAGTTCGGCGGCCAGCCCAAGCGCCTGTCGGTGCCCTACACGGCGGTCAGCCGCTTCTACGACCCCAGCGTCAACTTCGTGCTGCAGTTCCTCCCCCCCGACGCGGAGGTCACCAGCCTGCCCGAGCCGCAGGAAGCCGCCGAGCGGCCGCCGGCGCCCCCGCCCACCGAAGGCGGCGGCGACGAGGCCCCCAAGGTCGTCTCGCTCGACCAGTTCCGCAAGAAATAGCCTGTGGGGAGCCGGGGCGGACTCTTAACCGGCCTGCTGCTCGGCGCCGTTTGTCTCATTCAGCCGGCGCCGGCCAGGGCCGCCTCGCCCTTCGCCGACTGGAGCGCGGTGGTGATCGCCGGCGACTACCACGCGCACAATGGGGCCGACACCGAGGTGTTCGACAACGCCCGCCGCGACGTCACCGCCAAGCTGGTCAAGTTCGGCTTCGATCCCGCCAACGTGCTGCAATTCTCCACCCGGCCCGACCGCTACCCCACCCAGAAGCCGCGCATGGCCGCCATGGGCCTGATCCGCGACGGCATGCGCGAGGCGGCCGAGCGGGCCAAGGGCGGCTGCCTCGTCTATTTCACCTCGCACGGCATCCCCGGCGGGCTGGTGCTGGCCACGGAGGCGCGCGGCGCGATCACCCCCGTGGCGCTGAACCAGGCGCTGGAGGCGGCCTGCCCTGGCCGTCCGGCCGTGGTGGTTCTGTCGGCCTGTTTTTCCGGCGGGTTCATCCCCGGCATGGCGCGCAACGACCGGATGATCTTCACCGCCGCCCGGCCCGACCGCACCTCGTTCGGCTGCGGCGAGAGCAACGTCTATCCCTATTTCGACGAGTGTTTCATCAGCCAGACCGACGGGGCCAAGGACTTCGTCCACCTGGCCGCGAGGGTCACCGCCTGCGTCGCCGGCAAGGAGAAGGAGACCGGCGCGACCCCGCCGTCCGAGCCGCAGCTGTGGATCGGGCCGGCCTTGAAGCCGCTTCTGCCGCTCTACGCCTTCCCGTCCGGGTGAGGCCGTTCTAAGAACGGGCCGCAGCTACCCCGTCCAAAGGAAGCGTCCCTTGCCGCCCCGTAATCCGCTTCGTCTGGTCCTGAGCGCCCTGCTGGCCCCCCTGTTGCTGCTGGCCTTGCCCGAAGCCGCTCCGGCCCAGAACAACGGCCCGATCCCCTATTCCAAGCTTTACCCCCAGGCCCGCCGCGCCGCGCCCGCCCGCACCGCCGCCGGCGCGCGGGCCGTTCGGCCGCCCCCTGCGCCCGCCGCCGCCCTGCCGCCGACCCTCGACACGGTGCGGCTGGAATCCTACGTCGACGGCCTGGTCTCCTCCGCCATGGCCGACAAACATCTCGCCGGCGCCGCCGTGACCGTGGTGCAGAACGGCCAGGTGATCCTGAAGAAGGGCTACGGCGTCGACCGCCTGTCGCCGCGCCGCGCCGTCGATCCCGACCGCACCCTGTTCCGCATCGGCTCCATCTCCAAGACCTTCACCTGGATCGCCCTGCAGAGCGAGATCGAGGCCGGGCGCATGCGGTTGGACGCCCCGGTCAACCTCTACCTGCCCGAGCGGCTGCAGCTGAAGGACCAGGGCTTCCGCAGCCCCGTCCGATTGCGCGACCTGATGACCCACACGCCCGGCTTCGAGGAAAAGGTGCTGGGCCAGCTGTTCGAACGCGACTGGGAGCGGGTCCGCCCCCTGACCACCTACCTGCGCCAGGAAAGCCCGCGCCGGGTGCGCGAGCCGGGCCAGACGGTGTCCTACTCCAACTACGGCGCGGCCCTGGCCGGGGCCGCCCTGGCCAATGTGCAGGGCGACACCTTCGAGCGGGTGATCGAGAAGCGCATCCTGATCCCGGCCGGCCTGACCCGCACCACCTTCCGCGAGCCGCGCCCCGAACGGCCCGACCTGCCGCAGCCGATGAGCGACGCCCTGGCCGCCGACGTCACCCGCAACTTCGGCTGGCGCGACGGCGCCTTCCTGCCCCGCCCGTTCGAATATATCGGTCAGGTCGCCCCCGCCGGCTCGGCCAGCGCCACGCCGTCCGACATGGGCCGCTACATGACCCTGCTGCTCGGCGGCGGAACCATCGACGGCGCGACCGTCTATTCGCCCGCCGTCGACCGCGCCCTGCGCACCGACCTCTACCGCATCGCGCCTCAGGCCGCGGCCTGGACGGGCGGCCTGGAGAGCCTGCCCCTGCCGGGCGGGCGCCGGGGCCTGGGCCACCAGGGCGCCACCCTGTCGTCGAGCGCCAACCTGGTGCTGGTCCCCGCCCTGAACCTGGGGATATTCGTCGCCGCCAACAGCGAAGGGGCGATGGAGTTCACCCGCGGCCTGCCGTCCCAGGTCGTGCGCGAGCTGTACGGCCCGCCAGCCGTCCCGCCGCCCAGCAGCGCCCAGCCCGCCGACTCGTCCTTGTTCGCCGGGACCTACCTGACCACCCGCCGCGCCTATGTCGGGCTCGAGGCGTTCGTCACCCGCCTGATCGGCCGCGCCCAGGTCGAGGGCCGTCCCAACGGACGGATCGTGATGGCCATGGACGGCCAGGAGCGCGCCTGGCTGCCCGCCGCGCAAGGAGGCCTGTTCCGCGCCGCCGACGGCGACTCCGAGCCCCTGGCCTTCCGCATGGGCGACAACGGCCGGGCCCAGGCTCTGGTCGCCCCCTGGGGCGGCATCACCTACGAGCGCCAGGGTTTCTTCGACAGCCTGATGCTGATGGCCATCCTGGCGGGCGCGGCCGGGATCTGCGCCCTGGCCACAGTCGGCGGCCTGTTCCTGCCGCTGGACGCCCCGACCCGCCAGACCATGATCCAGGCCCGCACGGCCCTGAGCCAGACACTGCAGGCGGTGCTGTGGTTGATTTCGCTGATCTGTTTCGCCTTCTGGGCGGCCGGCTCGGCCGACCTGCAGCGGGTGGCGTTCGACTGGCCCGGCGGGCTAATCATCACCGCGTCCGCCTGCGCCTTGGTCGCCGGGGCGCTGGGCGGTATCAATCTGCTGCTGCTGCCGGTGGTCTGGCGCGGCGGCCGACGAGTCGACAGCTGGACCGTCGGGCGCAAGCTGCGTTTCACCGCCACAGCCCTGATCTTCGTCGCCTTCACCGCCCTGGTCGGGCTGTGGGGCGGCCTGACCCCGTGGATATCCTAAGCTAGTCCCGGTCGGGGGCGCCCAGCGGGAACAGCGGGCGGAACTGCCGCGCCTCGTCCACGGCGCGGGCGACGGATGGGCGCGCCAGCAGCCGCGCGCGGTAGGCGCGCAGCGCGGGATAGGCGTCCGGAATCGGATACACCCAGTCGGCGTAGAACAGCGACGGCGCGGCGGCGCAGTCGGCCAGGGTGAAGGCATCCCCGGCCGCCCAGGTCCGGCCCGCCAGATGCCCGTCAAGCCAGGCATAGGCTCGCTCAAGCCGCTCCTTGGCCAGTTCCAAGCCCGCCTCGGGGGTTCCCGGAATCCGTCCCAGCTTGCTGTCGACCGCCACCTGCATGGCGTTCATCACATACAGATCGAAGAAGCGGTCCATGAACCGCACGTCCAGGGACGCCATTGGGTCGGCCGGCAGCAGAGCGACCGGCCCTGGATGAGCTAGTTGCAGGTATTCGATGATGACGCTGGTTTCGACCAGCTGGCGGTCGCCGCCCAGCAGCAGCGGGAACTTGGCGATCGGCCAGCGCCGCAGCCATTCGCCGATATGCTGCGGCGTATCAGGCCCGATGCAGCGGAACTCGAACGGCGTGCCGTTCTCATACAGGGCGATGAGCACCTTCTGCGTGTAGGACGAAAAGGGGTGGCCGTAGAGCGCGAGCGACATCGGAAATCCAGGCGGAGGCGGGAGAAGGCGGCAACCTAACCTCCGCCGTTCGCCCATGGCGAGGGCGAAAAGCGCACAAGTCGAACTGGCGCGGCTTCTGCAGCCCAGACCCCTGAACGGGGTCTGGGAGCGCTCGACGTGTCAAAACAGGACTTGATCGCCTTTTCGAGCGCGGGGCTGCTGACCTGGCTGGCCGCCAGCGCCTTCTACGCCGCCTTCGGCGAGGGCCTGCTGCAGATCGCCTTCTGGTTCTTCGCCCTCAACGCCTTCATGGCCACCGGCGCCGCGGCCCTGGTGTTCGTCATCGTCGCCCGCCTGCGCCGCATTCCGCGCCGGGAGCGGCTGATGCCCGCCCTGGCCTTCGCCCTGCCCGGCGCCGCCGCCGCCCTGGCGGTGATGACGCTGGGCCGTCCGCTGCTGGAACAGGCCCAGGTCGCCGGCCTTGGCCGCTACACCATCTTCTTGCTGGCCTGCTATGGCGCAGCCTTCGCCCACGCGGTCGAGACGCGTTTTGAACGGGCGAAGCCCTAAAATTTCTGAATGCGAATGGTGATCCGCTCGCGTTCACCGGCGCGGCGCTCCACCAGCAGCCGGCAGACCTGGGCGTCGTCGTGGAAGGCGTAGCCCTTGATGGCGTCGAGGATCGCCTTGGCCAGGTTGTCCAGGTCCAGCCACGGCGGATCGCCCGTGTATTCCATGGCGATCTCGACCGAGAAGTCGCCGAACGCCGGCCGCCCGCCCCGCCAGGTCTTGCGGAAGAACTCGCGCACCAACGGCTTGTAATAGCCGGCCTGGGTGGTCAGGCCGTCGATGGTCACCTCCAGCCCGCCCGGAATCTCGCGGGCGCGTACCTTGCCGTGGGCGATCCAGTCGTCGGGCTTGAGGTTCACTGTAACATCTTTCGGCGGCGACAAACTTCAGCCGCTTATGCATCATAGGAAGGATCGCTCTAGGGAGTCTCATCCATGCTGATACGCCAAACCCCGGACCTCACCGAAAACGACGTCACCGACAAGGGCCTGTACTATGGCCGGCGGACCTTCATGACAGCCGCCGCGGCCCTGGGATCGACCGGCCTCCTGGGGCTGGACGCGGCGCAGGCCGCGCCCCTGGCGACGGTCAAGAGCCCCTACAAGGTCGACGAGGAACTCACCGACCCGAAGGCGATCGCCGGCTACAACAACTTCTACGAATTCGGCACCGACAAGAGCGACCCGGCCCGCTACGCCAGGTCGCTCAAGACCCGCCCCTGGACCCTAGTGGTCGACGGCCTGTGCGCCAAGCCGCAGCGGTTCGATATCGACGCCCTGATGAAGCGGTTCCCGATCGAGGAGCGCATCTATCGCCACCGCTGCGTCGAGGCCTGGTCGATGGTGGTGCCGTGGAACGGCTTCCCCCTGGCCAGCCTGCTGAAGGTGGTCGAGCCCACCAGCGCCGCCAAGTTCGTGTCCTTCACCACCCTGGTCGACCCGGCGCAGATGCCGGGCCAGAAGGACGACTTCATCAAGTGGCCCTACCGCGAAGGGCTGCGGCTGGACGAGGCCATGCACCCGCTGACCCTGCTGGCGGTCGGCATCTACGGGGAGACCATCCCCAACCAGAACGGCGCGCCGATCCGTCTGGTGGCGCCGTGGAAATACGGGTTCAAGGGCGGCAAGTCCCTGGTCAAGATCAGCCTGGTCGACAAACAGCCGCAGACCAGTTGGAACATGATCAACGGCCGCGAGTACGGCTTCTATTCCAACGTCAATCCCGAGGTCGACCACCCGCGCTGGAGCCAGGCAACCGAGCGGCGCATCGGCGAGTTCGCCCGCCGCAAGACCCTGCCGTTCAACGGCTACGGCCCGCAGGTGGCGTCGATGTACAGCGGCATGGACCTGCGCAAGTTCTACTAGGCCTATGGCGAAGGGCTCGATCAAGGACCGCCTGATCTATGCCGCCATGTGGCTGGCGCTGGCCGCGCCGCTGCCGATCGTGCTCGTGCCCGCCCTGACGGCGTTCAACCCGATCGAATACATCCTGCGCGGCCTGGGGCTCTGGGGCCTGCGCCTGCTGATCCTGGGCCTGGTCATCACCCCGGCGGCCCGCATCTTCAACCTGCCGGTGCTGATCCGCTACCGCCGCACCGTGGGGCTATTCGCGTTCACCTACATTGTCCTGCACCTGCTCAGCTATGTGGTGCTCGACCAGTTCTTCGACTGGAACCGCATCTTCCAGGACATCCTCAAGCGGCCGTTCATCACCATCGGCATGGGCGCGTTCCTGGCCCTGATCCCCCTGGCCGTGACCTCGACCAATGGAATGCTGCGCCGCCTCGGCCCAGTGCTGTGGAAGCGGTTGCACAGCCTGATCTACCTGATCGTGCCCGCCGGGCTCGTGCACTACTGGCTGATGGTCAAGGCCGACCATGACTCGCAGATCGTCTACGGCGCCATCATCGCCGTGCTGCTGGCCTGGCGGGTATGGGACCGCTTCCAGGCCGCCCAGCGCCGAAAGGCCCGCGCCGCGGCGAAGGCGTCTTAACAGGGCGCGCATCGGACGCTAAACCCGCCCCAACCCCAGCGTTGGAGCCCCCATGACCAAGACCCGCATCGAAACCGACACCTTCGGCCCCATCGAGGTCGCCGCCGACCGCTATTGGGGGGCGCAGGCGCAACGGTCGCTGGGCAATTTCAAGATCGGCTGGGAAAAGCAGCCCCTGCCGGTGGTGCGGGCGCTGGGCATCGTCAAGCGCGCGGCGGCCGAGGCCAATATGGCGCTGGGCAAGCTGGACCCGCAGATCGGCAATACCGTCGTCGCCGCCGCCAACGAGGTGATCGAGGGCAAGCTGAACGACCACTTCCCGCTGGTGGTCTGGCAGACG
>CANJOB010000103.1 GCA_947475655.1 Caulobacterales bacterium
CCGTGGGCCTGACCCTGTTTGGCCTGCGTGAGCAGGTGTCGTTCTTCTACACCCCGGCCCAGGCGATCGCCGCCGACCCGCCGCCGGGCCGCCGCATCCAGCTCGGCGGGCTGGTGCAGCCGGGCAGCGTGGTCAAGCATCCGGACGGCCGTGTCGAGTTCGTGGTCGCCGACCTCGAGGCCACCGCCGCCGTGGTCTATCAGGGCGACCTGCCCGACCTGTTCCGCGAGGGGCAGGGGATCGTCGCTGAAGGTACGTTCGGCCCCGACGGCCGCTTCGTCGCTCGCCAGGTCCTGGCCAAGCACGATGAAACCTACATGCCGCGAGAAGTTTCCAAGGCGCTCAAGGAACAGGGCGAATGGCGCGGCGACGGCGCTCCGCCGCCGCCGGGCTACGGCCGTCCCACAGCCTCCGCGGCGCCCATCACATGATCGTGGAACTGGGCGCCTTCGCGCTCTGCCTGGCCCTGGCCCTTTCGCTCGCCCAGACGGCCCTGTCCGCGCTGGGCGCGGGGCGGCGTTCGGTGCTGTTCAGCCGCGCCGGCGAGGCGGCGGCGGTCTGCGCCTTCGCGGCCACGCTGATCGCCATGGCGGCCCTGGTCCACGCCTTCGTCGGCTCCGATTTCTCGGTCGCCAACGTGGCTAACAACTCCCACACCCAGAAGCCGATGCTCTACAAGGTGGCCGCCGCCTGTGGCAGCCATGAGGGCTCGATCCTGCTGTGGTGCCTGATGCTCACAGCTTACGGCGCCGCCGCCGGGGTCTTCGGGCGCGGCCTGCCGCAGCGGCTGCGCGCCCTGGTGCTGAGCGTGCAAGGGGCGCTGGGGGTCCTGTTCCTCAGCTACACTGTCCTGGCCTCAAGCCCACTGACCCGCCTGGCCCAGCCGCCGGTCGAGGGCCGCTCGCTCAACCCGCTGCTGCAGGACCCTGCGGTGGCCGCCCACCCGCCGCTGCTCTACGCCGGCTATGTCGGCTTCTCGATCGTGTTTTCCTTCGCCGTCGCCGCACTGATTGAGGGCCGGGTCGACACAGCCTGGGCCCGCTGGGTGCGGCCCTGGACCCTGGCGGCGTGGAGCCTGCTCACCGTCGGCATCACCCTTGGCGCCTTCTGGGCCTACTACGAGCTGGGCTGGGGCGGCTGGTGGTTCTGGGACCCGGTGGAGAACGCCAGCTTCATGCCCTGGCTGGTCGGCGCCGCCCTGCTGCATTCTGCCATCGTCACAGAAAAACGCGGCGCACTGCCGGGCTGGACCCTGTTCCTGGCCCTGATGGGCTTCACCTTCTCCATGCTGGGCGGATTCCTGGTGCGCTCGGGCGTGCTGACCAGCGTCCACGCCTTCGCCGTCGATCCGGAGCGGGGGGTGCTGCTGCTGTCGATCCTGGCCATCACCGCCGGTTCGGGCTTCGCCCTGTTCGCCTGGCGCGCGCCGGCGCTGAAAAGCGGCGGACTGTTCGCGCCGGTGAGCCGCGAGAGCGCCATGGTGATCAACAACATCGTCCTCACCGCCGCTGCGGCCACCGTGCTGCTGGGCACGCTCTATCCGCTGATCCGCGAAGCGATCGGCGGCGAGACGGTCTCGGTCGGGCCGCCCTACTTCAACCTGACCTTCGTGCCGCTGATGGCCGTGGCCATCGCCCTGATCCCGCTCGGGCCGCTGCTGAGCTGGAAGCGCGCCGACGCCATGGGCGCGCTACAGCGGCTGTATGTCGCCGCCGGCATCGCCGTGGCCGCCGGCCTGCTGGGCCTGCTGCTCGTCTCGCCGCGCAAGGCTCTGGCCTGCCTTGGCCTCGCCGCCGGAACCTGGCTGATCGCCGGGGCCCTGACCGAACTGGCCGAGCGCACCCGCCTGTTCCGAATTCCACTGGGCGCCGCGCTCAAGCGCCTCGCCGGCCTGCCGCGCAGCGCGTTCGGTGTCACCCTGGCCCACGCGGGCCTGGGCGTCTTTGTGCTCGGCGCGTCGTTCGAGACCAGCTGGCGGGTCGAGGCGGCCGAGACCTTAGGGTTGAACGGCCAGGCCGCCCTGGGGTCCTACCAAGTCACCCTGCATGACGTACGCACCGTCGACGGCCCCAACTACCTGGCCGAGCGCGGACGGATCGTCGTCAGCGGCTCAGGCGGCACGCCGATCTGCACCGGCGCGCCGGAGCGCCGGTTCTTCCCCGCCGGGGGCCAGACCACGACCGAGGTGGCCATCTGCCCGCGCGGTCTGGATCACATCTATCTGGTGCTGGGCGAGCGCCGCCAGGGCGCCGACGGCCAGCCGGCCTGGCTGGTGCGGGCCTACGTCAATCCCTGGGTACGGCTGATCTTTCTGGGGCCCATGCTGATGGCGCTGGGCGGGGCGGTGTCGCTGTCCGACCGGCGGCTGCGGCTGGCGGCGGGGAGAAAGCGGTCGTGAAGCGCCTGTTGCTGATCCTGGGGGCGGTCATCTGCATGGGCGCGGCCTCCGACCCCGCCGAGCGTCTGCCGGATGCGGCGGCCGAGGCGCGCGCCCGCACCCTCTTCCGCGAGGTTCGCTGCCTGGTCTGCCAGAACGAGTCGATCGACGATTACCAGGCCTCGTTGTCCGCCGACCTGCGTCGGGCGGTGCGTGAACAGGTCGCGGCCGGGAAAAGCGACCGCGATGTGCGCGTCTTCCTCACCGCCCGCTACGGCGAATACGTTCTGCTCAAACCCCCGTTCAACCCCGGCAACGCCCTGCTGTGGATCGGTCCGTTCCTCTTGGTGCTCCTGGGATTGATCGGCCTGGCCCTGCTGGCCCGCCGCCGCGAGACGGCCCAGGACCTGACCCCCGAGGAGGAGCGCCGCCTGGCCTCCCTGCTCAGGGATGGACAAGATTAAGCCGCACTAAAAGCCGACAATTAACCCCTATAGGCCTCTATCCGCGCGCAAACCGTTGCGAACTTCTGCGCGTCGCCTAAGTGTTGCGTCTGAGAGAGTCTGGCCGGTGTCGGCCAGCAAGGGAATTCATATGACCATGTCTGCCAGGAAGCGGGGCTTTGTAGTGGGAGCGGTGGCGGGGGTCGGCGTCGCCGCCGCGGCCTTGGCGGGTGTCGGGCTGCGCATGTCGCCCGCCAACGCCGAGTCCTCGCCCTACCTCATCAAGGCGTCGACCGCGCCGATGTTCGCCCCGCCGCCGGGCTCGCCCCTGTCGTTCGCCGACATCTTCGAGCGGGTGTCCCCGGCCGTGGTCTCCATCGACGTGACCAGCCAGGTCGAAGCCAGCGCCATGCGGCGCATTCCGGGCCTGGAGGGCCTGCCGTTCGACATCGTGCCGCGCGGCCAGCGCCCCGGGCAGGGTCAGGACGACGAGGATGAGTCGCCGACCCGCAAGCAGCAGTCGTCCGGTTCGGGCTTCTTCATCTCGCGCGATGGCATCGTCGTCACCAACAACCACGTCGTCGAGAAGGCCGACGAGATCAAGGTGACGCTGAAGGACGGCCGCGAGTTCAAGGCCACGGTCCTGGGCCGCGACGAGGGCACCGACCTGGCCGTGCTCAAGGTCGAGAACCCGCGCAACGAGAAGTTCACCTTCGTCGACTTCGAGCGAGCGGCCAAGCCGCGGGTCGGCGACTGGGTCATCACTATCGGCAACCCGTTCGGCCTGGGCGGCACGGCGACGGCGGGGATCATCTCCGCCTACGGCCGCGACCTGGGCGACAGCTCGTCAAACTTCGTTGACTACATCCAGATCGACGCCCCCATCAACCGCGGCAACAGCGGCGGCCCGTCGTTCGACATCTACGGCCGCGTGGTGGGGGTGAACACGGCGATCTTCTCGCCGTCCGGCGGCTCGGTCGGCATCGGCTTCGCCATCCCCGCCGATGTGGTGGACGACATCACCGCCCAGCTGATGAAAGGCGGCAAGATCACCCGCGGTTACATCGGCGCCAACATCCAGCCCTTCACCGCCGAGATGGCGGAGGCCCAGGGCCTGGGCGAACAGCGCGGCGCCATCGTCGCCGCCCTGATCCCCGGCGGTCCGGCGGAACGTGGCGGTCTGAAGCCCGGCGACATCGTCACCACGGTCAACGGCGTGGCGGTCAAGAACAGCTCCGAACTGACGCGCGAAGTGGCCAAGGGCCGCCCCGGCGACACCCTGAAGCTCAGCGTGATCCGCGACAGCAACCGCATCAACGTCGACGTCCGCTCAGGCACCCGGCCGACCGAGCAGGAACTGGCCGCCCGTGACGACGAGGACGGCGATGGCCGCGTCGCCCCCGGCGCGACCCCGCCCACCGCTCCGCGCCCGCCGGTGCTGGGCATGGTGCTGGCCCCGCTGGACGAGGCCGCCCGCAACCGCCTCAAGCTCGACGAGAAGGTGCGCGGCCTGGCGGTGGAAACCGTCCGCGCCGGCTCCGACGCCGCCGAGAAGGGCCTCAAGCGCGGCGACGTCATCACCAGCGTCAACACCCGCCCGGTGAACAGCATCGCCGAGGTCTCGGCGGCCGCGGAGACGGCCAAGAAGGCCGGCCGCGCCAATGTCACCATCGGCGTGCTGAGCGGCGGCCGTCCCGGCTACCGCACCCTGAAGGTCGACGGCTAGCCCGGCGGCTTTTAAGAAAGCCGGGCATGTCCCGGCTGGCCGACCATCTGAAACCCTGTGGCCCGGTCGCTGATCCGGCGGCCGCCGAGCGCGCGCGCGAAGCGATTGCCAAGGCCGCCGATAAGGGCGGCTGGACGCCGTTGCTGGAGGCCGCGTGGCCCGCCCTGGCCCCGGTTTTCGGGGCCTCCTCCTACCTCACCGGCCTGGCGCGGCGCCGGCCCGACAGCCTGCGGGCGATCCTCGACGGCGATCCGCAGCGGATGCTGGCGGGCCTGCTCGCCGCCGTCCCCGCCGCCGGTCGCGAGCCCCTCGAGGCCGGCCGCAAAGCCTTGCGCGAACAGAAGGCAGATCTGCATCTTCTGGCCGCCCTGTGCGACCTGGGCGGGGTATGGGACCTCGACGCCGTCACCGGCGCCCTGACGCGTTTCGCCGACGCGGCCGCCAACGCCGCCTTGAGCCTCGCCGCCGCCGCCGAGGTCGAGCGCGGCGCCCTGATCCGGGTGGGGGAGGGGGCGGAGGGCCCGGCGCCGGGCCTGTTCTGCATCGCCATGGGCAAGGGCGGCGCCTATGAGCTGAACTACTCCAGCGACATCGACATCTGCGTCTTCTACGATCCCGACGCCTTGCCGCTGGCCGACGGCGCCGAGGCGCCGGTGGTGGCGGTGCGCATCGCGAAAGCCCTGGTGCAGATTCTGCAGGACCGCACCGAGGACGGCTATGTCTTCCGCACCGACCTTCGCCTGCGCCCCGATCCCGGCTCGACGCCGCTGGCCGTGCCGGTCGAGCAGGCGATGGACTACTACGAGAGCGTCGGCCAGAACTGGGAGCGCGCCGCCTACATCAAGGCGCGGGCCGCCGCCGGAGACATCCCGCGCGGCCGCGCCTTCCTCGACGAGCTGGAGCCGTTCGTCTGGCGCCGCAACCTCGACTTCGCCGCCATCAGCGACATCCATTCGATCAAGCGGCAGATCCACGTGCACAAGGTGGACGAGCGGCTCGACGCGCCGGGCGCCGACCTCAAGCTCGGCCGCGGCGGCATCCGCGAGATCGAGTTCTTCGTCCAGACCCAGCAGCTGATCCTCGGCGGTCGTCAACCGGACCTGCGCTCGCCGCGCACGCTGGACGCCCTTGCGGCCCTGGCCGCCGCCGGCCACGTCGAACCCGATGCCGCCGCTGACCTTACCGCCGCCTATCAGGACCTGCGCGCGCTGGAGCACCGGGCGCAGATGCTGGCCGACGAACAGACGCACAAGCTTCCGGAGAAGGACGCCGACCGCAAGCGCATCGCCGCCCTGTGGGGCCGCGACAAGCTTCCCGCCTTCGACAAGGAAGTCGGGGCGATGCTCAAGCGCGTCAACACGCGCTACGGCAAGCTGTTCGCCGGCGAGGAGCCGCTGTCGTCGCGTTTCGGCAGCCTGGTCTTCACCGGCGTCGACGACGACCCGGAGACGCTCGCCACCCTGGCGCGGATGGGGTTCTCCGACCCGGCGCGCGTGTCGCAGGACATCCGCGGCTGGCACCACGGCCGCATCAGCGCCACCCGCACCAGCCGGGGGCGCGAGCTCTTCACCCGCCTGGCCCCGCGCCTGCTGGAGGCCTGCCACGCCACCGGCGCGGCGGACGATGCGTTTCGGCGCTTCGGCGATTTCTTCGGCGGGCTGTCGTCGGGCGTGCAGGTGCAGTCGCTGTTCCTGGCCCAGCCGGCGCTGCTGGAACTGGTGGTGCGGGTCATGGCCTACGCGCCCAAGCTCGGCGCCACCCTGGCGCGGCGCCCGGCGGCGCTGGACGCCCTGCTCGACCCATCATTCTTCGGGCCGGTCGAGATATCGCCTGACGAGACCAAGGACTGGGGCGAGATGCCGTTCGAGCCGGCCATGGACGCCGCTCGCCGCTTCCACCGCGAACAGGCGTTCCGCGTTGGCGTGCAGGTGATGGGCGGCGCCGCCACCGCCCATGACGCCGGCGCCGCCTTCGCCGACCTGGCCGACGCGGTGATGGCCGGGTTGGCGCCCGCCGCCCTGGCGGAGGCCACGCGCATCGGCGGCGAATTCCCCGGCGACGCGGCCGTGGTCGCCTTGGGAAAATACGGCTCGCGTGAGATGAGCGCCGGCTCGGACCTCGACCTGATGACCGTCTATCGCGCCGCCGCGCCGGACGCGGCGTCCGCCGGAAAAGGCTGGGCGGCGGAGACCTTCTACGGCCGCTTCACCCAGCGGCTGGTCGCGGCCCTTTCGACGCCGACCGGGGAGGGGACGCTGTACGAGGTCGACCTGCAGCTTCGCCCTTCCGGCACCCAGGGACCGGTGGCGGTCAGCTTCGCCGCCTTGCAGGCCTATTACGCCGGCGAGGCCGATACCTGGGAACTGCTGGCCCTGACCCGCGCCCGCGTCGCCTGGGCCACCTCGCCCAAGTTCGCCGCCGATGTCGCCGCCGCCATCGAAGCCGCCCTGCGCCGGCCGCGCGACGCCGCCGCCGTGGCCAAGGACGTGCGCGAGATGCGCGGCCTGATGGAGCGCGAGCGTCCGCCGTCGGGGTTCTGGGACATGAAGCTGGGCCAGGGCGGGTTGGTCGACATCGAGTTCGCCGCCCAGCATCTGCAGATCGTGCATGCCGCGGACGGTGGCCCGCTGGCTCAGAACACCGGCGAGGCCCTCACCGCCCTGCACGACGCCGGCCTGGCGGCGCGCGAAACCGTCGACGCCCTGCTGGCCGCCTGGCGCCTGCAGCAGGACATGACCGAACTTCTGAAGTTGGCCCTGGCCGATACCGCCGATCCTGGCGCCGAGCCGGCGGCGTTCCAGCAGCTGCTGGCCAATGCCGGCGGCGTGAAGGACTTCAAGATGCTGAAGGCGGAACTGACCGCCGCGCGGGCGAAGGCGCGGGCGGAGTACGAGGCCGTAGTGCGGCCCTAATCGCGCAATCAAGCCGCAAAACAGCGCGGCTAGGGTTGGGACATGAAAATCCAGACCCTTACCTTCCTCGCCGCCCTGGCCATCGCCGGCTCGGCTCAGGCCCAGCCTTCCATCGACAGCAACAACGACGGCAGGCTGACGCTGCCCGAGTTCCTCGCCGGACGGTCCGCGCCGATGATGCAGCGGATGGACGCCAACCACGACGGCAGGATCACCCAGGCCGAGCAGCAGGCCATGCGCGGCCAGCGGCAGGCGGCCACGCCTCAGGGCAAGGCGCCGCCGCGCAAGGGCGACGGCGAGCGCCGTGGCCCAGGTGGCGGCGGCGGCATGATGGCCATGCTCGACGCCAACAAGGACGGCGCGGTCACCCGCGCCGAGATGGACGGCGCCATGACCCAGCGCTTCCGCGCCGCCGACGCCGACAAGAACGGCTGGCTCAGCCTGACGGAATTCCAGGGCATGCGCGGGCCGGGCGGCGGTGGGCCGCGAAACAACTAAATCCAGCAGAAAAAAAATGTCGTCACCCTCGGGCTCGTCCCGAGGGCCCATCGTTCCGCCCGCCACCAAGTTTGGATTTGCTTGTGTGCGCGCTTGCGGCTCGCGGACGAGCGCGACCCAACCTTGGGCCCTCGGGACAAGCCCGAGGGTGACGGGCTCCTACGACAGTGACTTACAGGTTCCAGGCCAGCGACAGATCCTGCCAGCGAGGATTGTCCTGTTCGATCAGGTTGATCTTCCAATCCCGAAGATAACGCTTGATCGATTTCTCCCGCTGAATCGCGTCGGTCATCAGCTCGAATGGCTGAAACCAGACCAGATGCTTCAGCTTGTGATCGCGTGTGAAGCCCGGAATGGCGCCCTCGCGATGCTGCAGTATGCGCTGTTGCAGATTGCTCGTCACGCCCGTGTACAGCGTGCCGCGCGGCCGGTTGGTCATGATGTAGGTGGCAATGAACAGGCGTTCCGGCGCCACGCTCCTTACGCCACCTTGTAGTCGCTCTGCACCATCATCCCGCCGCGGCGGATCGGCAGGGTGAAGCTCACCGTGGCGCCGGCGCCCAGCACGCTTTCGATCTCCAGCGTGCCTTCGTGCAGCTCGACCAGCGACTTGGTCAGCGCTAACCCAAGGCCCGTGCCCTGCTGCGTCTTGGCGTGCTGCGTCTCGACCTGCTCGAAAGGCTTGGCCAGGCGCTGCAGGTCGTCGGGCGCGATGCCGATGCCGGTGTCGCTGACCGAGACGCGGATGCGCTCGCCCAGCATGTCCTGCCGCGCCTCGGCCCGCACGGTGATGCGGCCGCCGCGCGGGGTGAACTTGATGGCGTTCGACAGCAGGTTCAGCAGCACCTGTTTGATGGCGCGGTAGTCGGCCTCGATCTCCGGCAGGTGCGGGAATTCGACCTCCAGATGCAGCCCGGCCGTCTCGGCGCGGTTGCGCACCAGCCGCACGGCGTCCTCGGTGACGTCGGCCAGGCTGACCGGCTCGAACTTCAGGTTCATCTTGCCGGCCTCGATCTTCGACATGTCGAGGATGTCGTTGATCAGGGCCAGCAGGTGCTGGCCGCTGTTGTGGATGTCCTGGGCGTATTCCTTGTAGCGGTCGTCGCCCAGCGGCCCGAACATGCCGGCGATCATGATTTCGCTGAACCCGTTGATGGCGTTCAGCGGCGTGCGCAGTTCGTGGCTCATATTGGCCAGGAATTCGCTCTTGGCCTTGTTGGCGCCCTCGGCCTTGACCTTCTCCGCCTCGTACTTGCGCGCCAGTTCCGCCAGCTGGTCCTGGCTGCGCTCCAGGCCGGTGACGGCGTGCTGCAGCTGTTCCTCGTTCAGGCGGCGGGCTTCCTCCTGCTCCTTGATCACGGTGACGTCGGCGGCGGTCATCACCAGCCCGCCCTCGGCGGTGCGCCGCTCGCTGATCTGGATCCAGCGGCCGTTCTGCAGCTGCGCCTCGCGCAGGCCCTTCACCCCGACCGGCGCCTGAACCTCGTGGGCGATCGCCAGCGAGGCGAAACGGTTGACGTGGTCGCGGTGGGCGCCGGGTTTGAGCAGCTTGGCGTCGAGCGAGAACACCTCGCGGTAGTTGCGGTTGCACATCAGCAGGCGCCCGCCGCGGTCCCACAGCACGAAGGCTTCCGACACGCTTTCGATGGCGTCGCGCAGCCGGTTCTCCGCCGCCTGGGCGCGGGCCTGGGCGATGCGTTCCTCGGTCACGTCCAGGGCCACGCCGATGATGCGCGAATGGCCGTCGGCGCCGGCCTTGCCGAAACCCTGGCCGCGCGCGTCGAGCCAGATCGAGCGGCCGCCGCTGGTGGAGGGGACGCGGAACGACACGTCGAAGGCGCCGTACATGGCCGCATTCGCCAATGCCTGGCGCACCCGGTCGCGGTGATCGGCGGCGACGCGCTCCAGCAGGGCTTGGCCGGACACCACCCCGCCGCCGCCCCAGCCGAAGATGATGCCGGTGACGTCGGACATGAACACCTGGTCGTTGGTCAGGTCCCATTCCCAGATGCCGCAGCGCGCCGCCTCCACCGCCATGCGGAAGCGCTGTTCGCTGCTGGCGAAATCCTTCTCGGCCTGGTCGGCGCGGCCGGCCTGGCGCAGCAGCAGCAGGGCCAGGATCAGCCCGACC
>CANJOB010000104.1 GCA_947475655.1 Caulobacterales bacterium
CGGCGGCGAAAGCGAATTTGGTCATGATCTTTAGAACCTTGTGGAGGTTGAGAAGCGGAAGGTTTCCGTCTTGTCGTATGTTTCTTTGGCCAGAAGACGGCTGAGATCGAACCGGATCGGGCCCATGGGTGATCTCCAGAAAATGCTAACCCCTGCGGAGGCGCGGAAGGCCAGGTTGTCCTTTATCAGCGGGTCGTAAATGCCGACCGACGACTGCCGGTCCTGGTCGTCGAGCAGGCCGACCGTGCCGAAATCGCTGAACAGGGCGGCCTTGATACCATATTGCGCCGGCACAAAGGTAGGAATGGTCAGTTCGACCGTGCCCACGCCGTAGAGCTTGGCGCCCAGGGCGTCGGTGCGGCCCGGGTTGGTGTCGCGCGGACCGATGCCGGCGGTCTCGAAGCCGCGGAAGGTAGCGCCGCCCTTGTAGAAGCGGTCGTTGATCCGCACCGAGTCCCCGGCATAGCCGTTGATGAAGCCCGCCGAACCGGTGACGCTGAGGATCAGGTCCTTGTTGAAGCCGTGGTACCAGCCGGCCGAGGTTTCGGTCCGCATGTAGTGCACGTCGCCGCCGACGCCTGCGATGTCCTGGTTCAGGTCGGCGTAGAAGCCGCGGGTCGGGTTGATCGGGTCGTTGCGCTTGTCCAGCCGCAGGCCAAACCCGACGAGGGAGGTCAGGGCCGTGCCGCGCTGCAGGCACAGAATTTGCGACACGTAGCCTGCGGTGCAGAAGCTGTCGTCGATCACCACCTCGTCGGCGCGCAGGGTGTAGCGCAGGTTCATCGAGGCGTTCTGGGTCAACGGGAAGCCGAACCGCAGGTTGGCGCCGGTCGAGGCGGAGTCGTAGGCCGCCTGCTGGCTGAAATCGTATTTGAATGTGTAGAGGTCGATCCCGGCGCCCAGGTTGCGGTTCAGGAAGCGCGGCTCGGTGAAGGAGAAGTTCACCTCCTGGCGCAGGGAGCCGACCGAAACGCGGCCGCGCAGGTTCTGGCCGCGGCCGCGGAAGTTGCGCTCGGTGATGCCCACGTCGAGCACCAGCTTGTCGATCGAGCTGTAGCCGGCGCTGAACGACAGCTCCCCGGTGGGCTGCTCCTCGACCGTGACCTTCAGGTTGGTGCGGTCGGGGGCCGTGGAGGGGGTGTCCTCGATCGTCACTTCCTTGAAGAAGCCCAGGCCGTTGGCCTGGGTCTTGGAGCGGTCGACCAGGACGCGGTTGTAGGCGTCGCCCTCAACCACGTTCATTTCGCGCCGGATCACGTAGTCCAGGGTGCGGGTGTTGCCGACGATGTCGATGCGGTCGATGTAGACGCGCGGCCCCTCGCGGACGTTGAACACCACGTCGACGGTGCGCGCCTCGCGGTTGGGCGTGTAGCGCGGCCGCACATCCACAAAGGCGAAGCCGGCCGAGCCGGCGGCGAAGGTGAGCGAGTCGGTGGCCGTCTCGATGGCCTTGTCCTCGTAGTCGTCGCCGGTGCGGACCGGCAGCAGCTGGGTCAGCAGGGCGCTGTCTAGCTTCTGTAGCTCGGTCTCGACGGTCAGCTTGCCGAACTTGTAGCGCGGGCCCTCGTCGATGGTGAAGGTGACGACAAAGCCGTTCTTGTCGGGCGCCAGCTCGGCCACGGCGGAGATGACGCGGAAGTCGTAATAGCCCTGGTTGCGGTAGTAGGTGCGCAGCTGCTCGCGGTCGTACTCGAGCCGGTCAGGGTCGTAATTATCGTTTGTGGTCATGAACTTATACCAATGACTGGTAGTGGTCACGATCACGTCTTGCAGGTCGGCGTCCGAGAAAGCGGTGTTGCCGATGAAATTCACATTGAGCACCCCGGTCTTGGGGCCCTCGTTGATCTCGAAGATCAGGTCGACGCGCTTCTGCGGCAGCTCGACCACCTTGGGGGTCACGGTGGCGGAAACCCGGCCGGAACGGCGGTAGAGCTCGATGATGCGCTGGACGTCGGCCTGGACCTTGCCGCGAGTGAAGATGCCGCGCGGGCGTACGGTCACCTCGTCCTTCAGCTTGTCTTCCTTGAGGTTAGAGTTTCCCTCGAACACCACCTGGTTGATGATCTGGTTCTCGACCACCCGGATGGTCAGGGTCGTGCCCTGCAGGTCGATCTTCACGTCGGCGAACAGGTCGGTGCGGAACAGGGCCTTCAAGGCCAGGTCGATCTTGGCCGGGTCGACGGTGTCCCCGATCTGGATCGGCAGGTAGGACATCACCGTCCCCTGCTCGATACGCTCGTTGCCCTCGACGACGATGGCCTGGACGACACCGGTCTGCTCAGCCTGCGCCAGCACAGCCGTCGGCGCGGCTGTGGCGGCGATAGCCGTCAGGAGGGCGAGGCCCGAAACGAACGCAGCGCCGCGGGCGCGGAAATCAGTCATCAATACCGCCATCTCGGGGAGCGCCCGTCTTACGAGAAAAGCCCGCCCAGGAATTTAAACACGCTGAGCCGCTGCAGGTCGTTCCAGGTGGCGAACAACATCAATCCCATCAGCAACGCAAGCCCTACCCTATAACCCGCCGTTTGCAGCCGGGCGTCCAAGGGTTTCCGGGTGATCGCCTCGAAGGCGTAGAACAGCAGATGACCCCCATCCAGCACGGGAATCGGCAACAGATTCATGAAGCCGATGCTGACCGAAAGCACCGCGGCCAGCCCCAGCAGGGCGACAAAAGCGCCCAGCAGCCGATAACCCAGGTCCGGCGCGCCCTCGGCGCCGGCGTGCGCCACCGCGCCCGAGGCCTGGGCGATGCGGATCGGCCCGCCGAGCTGTTCGGCCGAGACCTGGCCGCGCACCAGCCGGCCCAGGTAGTAGACGGTGGTGTCCAGCACGTCCCAGGTGCGGGCCGCGCCGGCGGGAATGGCCGACAGGGGGCTGTAGCGGGTGCGGTGGATCTGGTCGGCGGTGGACTGGTTCGCGATGCCCAGGCGTCCGACCTTCTGCTTGCCCGAGACCGCGTCGACGGTCTCCATCGTCTCGGGGATGGCGGTCAGCATGATGCGCAACTCTTCGCGCTGGATCAGGAACTCGATCGGCACCCCGCCGCGGACGACAACATATCGCTCCAAGTCCTCGAAACTATTGATTCTATGGTTGTCAGCCCGAAGCACCAGGTCCCCAGCCTCGAACCCGGCCTTGTAGGCGGCGCTGTGCGGCACGACGCTGGTCACCTGCGGCTGCCGGGTGACCTCGCCCACCGTCATCAGCAGGATGGCGAACAACACGATGGCCAGGATGAAATTGGCGATAGGGCCGGCGGCGACGACGATGGCGCGCTGCCACAGCGGCTTGAAATGGAAGAAGGCGTTGACGGCCTCGGGGCCGTCGCGAGCGGTGATCTCGCGCCGCATGGCCTCCAGGTCCTCCTTGTCGGGTACGCTGGCGGCGTTCTCATCCCCAGCGAAGCGGACATAGCCGCCGAGCGGAATCCAGCCGATGCGCCAGTCGGTGCCCTTGCGGTCACGCCAGGAGAAGATCGCACGGCCAAAGCCGATGGCGAACCGGTCGATGGCCACGCCGAAGGCGCGGGCCGCCCAGAAGTGGCCAAGCTCGTGGATCGTGACGACGAGCGTCAGCACAAATAGGAACGGCACAGCGTAGGACAGGGCCGTCTGGACGAAACCGAGCATGGAGCCTTAAGTCCTCGCTTCTAGTGGCGCTTTCAAGGCGCCGACGACCCTGGCCGTCACCGCCCGGGCCTGGGCGTCGATGGCTAGGGCGGCTTCGATCGGATCGCCGTCACCGGCCGTCAATGCTCCCGAACGGTCCATGACGTCCAGCGTCTCCTCGCAAGCGGGCGCAATATCGAGAAAGCCGATCCTGCGGTCAAGGAAAGCGGCCACCGCGGCCTCATTGGCCGCATTCAGCGCCGCCGGACCGCCCGAGCCCAGCGAAATCGCCGCACGCGCGAGGTCGATGGCGGGGAAACGATCGTCGTCGGGGGCGTGGAAGGTCAGGGCACCCACCACGGCGAGGTCCAGGGGCGGCGCCGGCCAGGCCATCCGGGCCGGCCAGGAGAAGGCGTAGGCGATCGGGCTGCGCATGTCCGGCAGGCCCATCTGGGCCAGGGTCGAGCCGTCGGCGTACTCGACCATGCTGTGGACGATGGACTGCGGATGCACCAGGACCTCGATCTTGCCGGGCGGCGTGTCGAACAGATACGCCGCCTCGATCAGTTCCAGCCCCTTGTTCATCATGGTGGCGGAATCGATCGAGATCTTGGCCCCCATGTTCCAGTTCGGATGCGCCACCGCCTGGGCCGGGGTGGCGCGGGCCATCTGCGCCTTATTCCAGTTCAAGAACGGCCCCCCCGACGCGGTCAGGATCAGGCGCGACACCTGGGCGGCGTTGGCCGGATCGAGCACCTGGAAGATGGCCGAATGTTCGGAATCGACCGGGATCACAGTGCCGCCCGCCTGTTTAGCGGTCGCCAGCAGGGCCGGGCCGGCGCAGACCAGGCTTTCCTTGTTGGCCAGGGCCACCACCGCGCCCGAACGCGCCGCCGCCAGGGTGGGCGCCAGACCGGCCACGCCGACGATGGCGGCCATGACCCAGTCGGCGCCCATGGCCGCGGCCTCGATCACCGCCTGAGCGCCGCCGGCGGCGCGAACCCCCGAGCCCTCCAGCCGCTGGCGCAGTTCCGGCAACCGGTCCTCGTCGGCGATCACCGCCACCCGCGGGCGCCAGCGCAGCGCCTGCTGGGCCAGCAGGGCGACGTTGCGCCCGGCGGTCAGGGCCAGGATATCAACCTGCGCGCCCGAGGCCTCGAACAGGTCCAGGGTGGAAACGCCGATGGAGCCCGTAGCGCCGAGCAGGACGATCTTGCGGGCCATGGTCTAGTGCCCCGAACCAGAAGTTCGCCAGCAGGTGGGATCAAGCGCCGAGCAAACTTCTGGTTCGCAAAGGACACTGGAAACCAAGAGACCTGGTGTGGCTTGAGATTCAGAAACTCGCACCGCGACCTCCGTCATCCCTGGGCGAATTTCTGAATCGCCACACTAGCGCGCCCAGCCCACCAGCACGATCAGGCGGGCGGCGCAGACCACGATCACCGCGAACAGTAAGCCGTCGACCCGGTCGAGCAGGCCGCCGTGGCCAGGAATGAGGTCGCCGCTGTCCTTGACCCCGAACCGGCGTTTGAGCACCGATTCCCAGAGGTCGCCGGCCATGGTGGCCAGGGCGCCCAGCAGGCCCATCAGGGCCGCGGCGCCGAAGCTCAAGGTCATGTCGTTCAGGCCCCAGACCGTGACGGCGGCGATGGCGCCGCACAGCAGGCCGCCGAAGAAGCCCGCCCAGGTCTTGTTGGGCGAGAACCTGGGCCACAGCTTGGGGCCTTTCAGGATATTGCCGAAGGCATAGGCCCCGGTGTCGGCGAACCAGGTGGTCATGAACAGCAGCAGGGTCCAGTGCGGCCCCTCGTTGGTGCCGCGCAGCCAGACCAGGGCGATACAGGGCGGGGCAATATAGATCACGCCGTAGGCGGCGTCGGCCCGCCGCTCGCGCGCGCCCTTGGCCGCCAGGGCGGCGATGGCCGCGCCCAGCGCCGCCAGGCCCCAGGCCGCCGGCAGCGCCCAGGCGTCCCGGCCTCCGGTGATCGGGTCGTGATTGCCGAAATGGGCCGCGACCACCGGGATGACGACCGCCAGGGCGATCACGGTCATGACCCGCTTGCGGCCATGATCGGTGCTCATCACCGCCCATTCGTAGGCCAGGACGCAGGCGGCGATGGACGCCATGGCCACCACGCCCCAGCCCGTGCGCTCCCACCAGATGCAGAACAGCACGGCCGGAACCAGCACGAAGCCTGAGGCGACGCGCGCGCCCAGGTTCTTCCAGTTGAAGGGCTTAGCCGGCGGCGTGGGCATCGGCCGGGCTTCCGCCATAGCGCCGTTCCCGGCCGTTGAATTCCGCCAAGGCCGCCGCCAGTTCGGCGGGGCCATAGTCGGGCCACCAGACATCCTGGAAGATCAGTTCGGCGTAGGCGCTCTCCCACAGCAGGAAATTGGACAGCCGCTGCTCGCCGCTGGTGCGGATGATCACGTCCAGCGGCGGGGCCTGGGCGGTGGAGAGCTGGGCGGCGAAGGCGTCCTCGTCCAGGTCGCCGGCGCTGATCTCGCCGCGCTCGACGGCCACGGCCAGGCGGCGGGCGGCGTCGACGATGTCGGCCTGGCCGCCGTAATTGAACGCGACCTGCAGCATGAAGCGGTTGTTGCCGGCGGTGCGCGCCTCGGCCCGCTCGATGATGGCCAGGATATCGGCGTCCAGCCCCTCGCGGCGGCCGACCACCCGCACCCGCACGCCCTCGTCGGCGAGCTGGTCCAGGTCGCTGGCGACATAGGCTTTCAGCAGGCCCATCAGTTCGGAGACCTCGGCGGCCGGACGGCGCCAGTTCTCGGTCGAGAAGCCGAACACGGTGATGCAGCCGATGCCCAGGTCCGGCGCGGCCTGGATGGTGCGGCGCAGGGCCTGGACCCCGGCGCGGTGGCCAAACGCCCGCGGTAGGCCGCGCTGCTTGGCCCAGCGGCCGTTGCCGTCCATGATGATCGCCACATGCAGTCCCGCGATGGGGACAGCGGTGAGGCCGTCAGCCTGAGACGTCACGCTTTTTACGCCGTTGCGCGACGTCATGGCGTCCAACTCTCCTCCATTACAGACGCTTTAGACGCCTAAACCTGCATGATCTCTTGTTCTTTGGTTTTCAAGCTTTCGTCGATGCGCTTGATCGCCTCGTCCGTGTACTTCTGCACCTCGGTTTCCATCCGCTTCAGCTCGTCCTCGCTGATCACGGAGTCCTTCTGGGCCTTTTTGAGGTCGTCATTGGCCTCGCGGCGCACGTTGCGCACGGCGATCTTCTGGTTTTCGGCGTATTTGCCGGCCAGCTTGGCCATGTCTCGGCGGCGCTCCTCGGTCAGGGGCGGCACCGGCACGCGCAGCAGGGTGCCCTCCACCACCGGGTTGAAGCCCAGGCCGGCGTTGCGGATGGCTTTTTCGACCGACACCACCAGGCCCTTGTCCCAGACGTTGACGCTGATCGAGCGCGGTTCCGGCACGCTGATGGCGGCCACCTGGTTGATCGGGGTGTTGGCGCCGTAGGCCTCGACCATCACCTGGTCGAGCAGGCCGGCGGAGGCGCGGCCCGTGCGCAACGAGCCAAATTCGTCCTTCAGCGCCGCCACGGACTTGTCCATCCGGCCGCGATACTTGGAAAGGTCGGGTTTTTCCCCTGTGGCCATGGCTTTGCGCTCCTTCTGGTCGGTGGGTTAGGCGGGCTCGCCGATGGTCGTCGACACGCCCCCGCCTGTCAGCACGGTAAGCAGATTGCCCCGCTCCTTGATCGAGAACACCACCACGGGGATGGCGTTTTCGCGCATCAGGCTGATGGCCGAGGCATCCATGACCTTCAGGTCCTTGGACAGCACGTCCAGGTAGGTCAGACGATCGAAGCGCTGGGCAGTCGGGTCCTTCTTGGGGTCGGCGGTATAGACCCCGTCGACGCTGGTGCCTTTCAGCAGGGCGTCGCAGTTCATCTCGGCCGCGCGTAGGGCGGCGGCGGTGTCGGTGGTGAAGAACGGGCTGCCGGTGCCGGCGGCGAAGATCACCACCCTGCCCTTTTCCAGGTGCCGTTCGGCGCGGCGGCGGATGTAGGGCTCGCAGACCGTGGACATCGGGATGGCCGACTGCACGCGGGTGGAGACGCCGATGCGCTCCAGCGCGTCCTGCATGGCCAAGGCGTTCATCACCGTTGCCAGCATGCCCATGTAGTCGGCCGACGCGCGCTCCATGCCGCGGGCGGCCCCGGCGACGCCGCGGAAGATGTTGCCGCCGCCGATCACCAGGCACAGCTGCACCCCGGTCTCGAGCACCTGTTTGACGTCCTGCGCCACCGCGCTGACCGTCTCCGGATCGATGCCGTAGGCGCGCTCGCCCATCAGCACTTCGCCGGAAACCTTGAACAGGACGCGTTTGAAGCGAAGGGGCGCGGCAGGCATAGCTTTTGAGGCTCTAACTTCAGGGAGTCGGCTGACGCACAGATAAGCAGGTTGCGCGGCGCGCGTCGAACGCGCCGCGCTCCCTTTTGGTCAGAAAGACTTAGGCCTGGGTTCCGGCCATGGACGCGACTTCCGCGGCGAAGTCGGGCTCCGGCGGCTTCTCGACGCCTTCGCCCAGGGCCAGGCGCACGAAGCCCTTGATCTTGACGTCCGAGCCCAGGGCCTTGGCGGTTTCGGCGACGAGCGCCTTCACCGTCTGGTCCGGGTTCATAACGAAGGGCTGTTCGAGCAGCACCACTTCGCGCTGGAACTTGGAGATCTGACCTTCGACGATCTTCTCGATCATGTTCTCCGGCCGGCCATCCTCGCGGGCTTTGTCGGTCAGCACCTGGCGCTCACGCTCCACGGCCGCCGGGTCCAGGTCCTCGGACGACAGCGACAGCGGGTTGGTGGCCGCCACGTGCATGGCGATCTTCTTGCCCAGGGCCTGCAGTTCAGCTTGGTCGCCGGCGCCTTCGACGGCCACCAGCACGCCCATGCGTCCCAGCAGGGGCGCAGCGGCGTTGTGGACGTAGCCGGCGATGGCGCCCTGGCTGACGGCAAGCTTGGCGGCGCGGCGCACCAGCATGTTCTCGCCGATGGTGGCGATCAGGTTGGTGATCATGTCGCCCACGGTCTCACCGCCCACCGAGGCGGCGGTGATGGCGTCGGGGCTGCCGTCGGTGTCGAGGGCGGCCTGGGCCACCTTGCGGGCGGCGTCCTGGAACTTGTCGTTGCGCGAGACGAAGTCGGTTTCCGAGTTCAGCTCGATCACCGCGCCGCTGTAGCCGGCGCCGTCCTGGCGCAGCGCCACGGCCACAAGGCCTTCAGCAGCCACGCGGTCAGCCTTCTTGGCGGCCTTGGACAGGCCCTTGGTGCGCAGCCAGTCGATGGAGGCGTTCACGTCGCCTTCGTTCTCCTGCAGCGCGCGCTTGCAATCCATCATGCCGGCGCCGGACTTTTCGCGCAGGTCCTTCACCAGCGCAGCCGTGATCTCAGCCATGCTCGTCTCCTTAAGGTAGGGGGTTCGCGGACCGCCCCTTGGGGGAGCGGCCCGCATAGATAGGTACTGTTTGTGACGTTCGCTTAAGTCGGGCGCCTAGGACGCAGCGGGTTCGTCGGCGACGGCGTCGTTGGCTTCCTCGGTGGCGGCCTTGGCTTCGGCCGGGGCTTCGGCGGGGGCTTCGGCGGGGGCTTCAGCCGCTGGTTCGGCCGGGGCTTCCATCTCGGCGGCCAGGGCCTCGATCTCAGCGGCCGGGATCACGGCCTCGGCCGGGGTTTCCGGGGTCAGTTCCTTGGCCAGGGCCGGCTCGATCGGAGCGACCGATGCGCCCAGGTCGACGCCCGAGGCGGCTTGGCCGGCGGCCAGGCCGTCCAGCACGGCGTCGGCGATGAGGTCGCAGTACAGCTGCAGGGCGCGGGCCGCGTCGTCGTTGCCGGGGATCGGATAGGCGATGCCGTCCGGGTCGCTGTTGGTGTCGAGCACCGCCACGACCGGGATGTTCAGCTTGCGGGCCTCAAGGATGGCGATGGCCTCCTTGTTGGTGTCGATCACGAACATCAGGTCGGGGATGCCGCCCAGCGACAGTTCGAGCTTCTCGCGTTCGCGGGTCAGGTTCAGCAGTTCCTTCTTGGAGCGGCCGCCGTGGTCGCCGTCGAGGATGCCTTCCAGTTCGCGCAGGCGGGCGATCGAGCCCGAGATGGTGCGCCAGTTGGTCAGGGAGCCGCCGAGCCAGCGGTGGTTCACATAGTATTGGGCGCAGCGCTTGGCCGCCGTGGCGACCGGGTCGGACGCCTGGCGCTTGGTGCCGACGAACAGCACGCGGCCGCCGCTGGCCGCGACTTCGCGAACCTTGACCAGGGCCTGGTGCAGCAGCGGGATCGACTGCGACAGGTCGATGATGTGGATGTTGGAGCGGCTACCAAAGATGTAGCGGTCCATCTTCGGGTTCCAGCGGTGAGTCTGGTGACCAAAGTGCGCGCCAGCTTCGAGGAGCTGACGCATGGAGAATTCCGGAAGCGCCATGGGCCTGTTTTCCTTTTTCCGGTTGAACCTCC
>CANJOB010000105.1 GCA_947475655.1 Caulobacterales bacterium
CCGCCTTCGAGGACGGCCTGCTGATGGCCGGCGGCGGCCACGCCATGGCGGCGGGCCTGACCATCCGGCCCGGCCGGATCCCGGAGCTGACGCAATACCTGCACGAACGCCTGGCGCCCGAGCGCGAGTCCGCCGGGGAGGAGGGGCTGGAGATCGACGCCCTGATCGCGCCCGAGGCGGTCGACCGCGCCTTCTACGACGGCTTCCAGCAGCTGGCCCCGTTCGGCCCCGGCAACCCCGAGCCGGTGTTCGCCTTCGACAATGTCCGGATCGAGCGGCCGATGGCGCTGAAAGGCGGCCATGTGCGCGTCACCCTGACCGCGCCAGGCGGGAAGGGCCTCAAAGCCGTGGCCTGGCGCTCGGGCGAAACCGAGCTCGGCCGCCGGCTGATGGCGGGCGGAAACCTGCATGTGGCGGGCCGCCTCAAGCCTGACGACTGGCAGGGCCGCGCGAGCGTGGAATTCGAGATCGAGGACGCCGCCGATCCGCGTATGCGCGAGGGCTGAAAAAGCCAGCCAAAAGAGCGATCCGGAGCCCTTGCACCGCCGGGGCGCCCCCGCTATATCGGCCCCTCCGCGCCGCGGTCCCTTCGTCTATCGGTTAGGACGCCAGATTTTCAATCTGGAGAGAGGGGTTCGACTCCCCTAGGGACTGCCAGCGCGCCATCCGCCCGAAAACATAGCCAATCCAAGGTCTTGCGAACCTCGGCGAACAGATTCGCCGCCTTCCGTTACCCGAAAACCCAAGACGAGAAGCCGAGTCACCTATGGCGAGAATTGTGCTATACTTGAAGTCTCGTCTTTGGGGCAGGCGAGTAGGGTGTAGAGGGGTGGTATGGCTGGCTTTGAGTTCGAGAGCGCGGACCATGATGAAGAACAGGTCCGCATAAGCGGGGTCGTGAAGTGGTTCGATCCGGGTAAGGGCTACGGCTTCATTGTACCCGACGACCCCAATCAGACCGGTCTTAAAGACGTGCTGCTGCACGTTACTTCCTTACGCAACGCCGGGCGGGATTCTGCCCTTGAGGGCTCGCTCATCGTCTGCGACGTGATCCGACGGCCCAAGGGCTGGCAGGTGGCCGAGGTGGTCGACATCGACGAGACCGCCGCCGCGCCGACCGAGCGCCGCGCGCGCCCGAGCGAGGACTTCAGCCGCGACACCCGCCCGCCGCGGCGCGAGCGCAGCAGCGGCTTCGACAGCCGCGCCGACCTGGAGCCGATGGGCGAGCGCGAGCGGGCGAAGGTGAAATGGTTCAACCGCACCAAGGGCTACGGCTTCGTGGTGCGCGACCAGGAGCCGGGCGACATCTTCGTCCACATCGAAACCCTGCGGCGCAGTGGCCTGGACGATCTGACCCCCGGCGAGGACGTGATGGTGCGCTTCGCCCAGGGCCCCAAGGGCCTAGTGGTGGCGGAGATTTCCCCCGGCGCTTAACGGAGGGGGCGCTCAGCGCCTACGGCTGGGCCACGTCCACCAGCTTGATTTCGTAGAGTTTCGGCCACTGCTTCCCGGTGACGAACAGCCGGTCGCCCTTGGCGTCGTAGGCGATGCCGTTCAGCACGTCTTCGCTGCCGGTGCGGTCCTGCGGGGCCAGGATTCCCTGCAGGTTGACGCGGCCGACGACGGCGCCGGTGGCCGGGTTGATGCGGACGATGATGTCGGTCTGCCAGACGTTGCCCCAGATCTCGCCCTTCACCCACTCGATCTCGTTGATGTTGCGCACCGGCACGCCGCGAAAGGTCACCTTGATCCGCCCGGTCTCGGCCAGGGTCTCGGGGTTGAGGAAGCGGATCTGGTCGGTGCCGTCGCTCATGATGATGCGGCGGTCGTCCTTGGTCAGGGCCCAGCCCTCGCCCTTGTATTTGAACGTCCCGCGCGGCTTGAAGTCCGCCGCGCCGTAGATGAAGCCGACCTGATGCTGCCAGGTCAGTTGCACCACCTTGTCCTTCCAGGCCACTGCGCCCTCGCCGAAGTAGGGAGAGCCCAGGTCGCGGCGCATCAGCACCTCGCCGGTCTCTAGCCTTACCCTTCGGATCGACGAGCGGCCGACCAGGCCGGTGCTCTCAAGCAGCTGGCCGTTCTCGAACGACAGGCCCTGGGTGAAGGCGCCCGGATCGTGCGGATAGGTCCGCACCACGCGGTAGCTGTAAAGCCGGTCGGCGGGCGCGGCGGCTTTGGGACGGGGAGCCTGCGCGGGCGCCGCGCTGCTCAACGCCATGGCGGCCAACAGGCCAAGGATCAATCGGGACTCACGCGCCTTGGCCATGTCTTCAGCTTAGCGGGCGTGCGGCGCGCTTCAAGCGGCTGGCGGTTTGGGCCGGCGCCCGGCGTAGATCCAGGCCCCGATGCCGACGAGGACGCTGAGGCCCCCGATCACCGCCCATTTCATATCGCCGGTCATCACGCTGCCGGGCAGTACATTGATCCCCTGCAGGAACCAGATGATCCCGACCAGGATCAGCAGGGTCGCGGCGATCTTCAGGATAAGAGCCATGGCGTCCTCCCGTGTTCACTTAAGAGCATGCTCCGCCGCCGCCGCCTTGCCAATCGTCGATCCTCGGCCAACCTTTTTCGGTTGTGCGGACACCCGGGCGCTGGACTATGCGGTGCTGATCAAGGCGGGAAAGCGGTTTGGGCGTTCTGACCAAAATACGGCGGGCCGTGACGCGGCGTCTGCGGCGGACGGTGGCGGGAACCTGCCTGGTGTTCGTCGTCGACAATCTGCTGGGCAAGTTACGGCTAGCCCGGGGCGACATCGAATCCTACTCCGGCGCCTTGCACGCCAGCCTCGATACCGCCGGCTCCCTGGCCTATGTGCGTCAGGTGCACCTCGAATATCTCGATGAGATAGGGCTGCCCGCGTTCCATGGCCGCGTGGCGGAGGTGGGGCCGGGCGACAGCTGCGGCGTCGCACTGCTGATACGCGGTGACGGAGCGGAGCAGGTCGATCTGGTCGACCGGTTCTATTCGCGGCGGGACGAGGCCCGCCACGGCGCGGTTTACAGGTCGCTGATCGCCGCGACGCCCGGACTGGCGTCCTTCGCCGGCTTGGACCGCGAGGAACAGTTCGCTGGCCTGACCCGCCGCTACGGCGACAGCGCGTCAGCCGAGGCCTTCTTCACCGGCGGCGAGGCCTACGACTTCATCGTCTCGCGGGCGGTGATGGAACATGTGACCGATCCGGTGCTGGCCTTGCGGCGCATGGCGGCCGCGCTGAAACCGGGCGGGGTGATGACGCATGTGGTCGACCTGGGCGACCACACCATGTTCACCGGCTCGGGGTTTCATGAGCTGAAGTTTCTCGAACTGCCCGACTGGCTGTATCGGGAAATGACGGCCGCGGTCGGCCGGCCAAATCGCGTGCCCCTGGCCGCCTACCGCGAGGCCTTGCCCGGCTCCGACCTCAAGGTGACCAGGCTTGTGGGCGCCGAGCGTCTTTCCAAGCCCGTGCCATTTGACCAGATACCGCGGGCGCAGCGCGACCGGTCGGTCGCCCTGGTGCGGGCGCACAAGGCTCGGCTGCACCGGCGCTACCGCGCCCTGGCCGACGAAGACCTGGCGGTCGCGGGTTTTGTGCTCACGCACTGGTCGGCGTAGCGGCCCAGCTGCGAACGAAGTCTCGCCTCGCCGGTATGTTCGCTTGCCCGGATCGGCGGAACCCCTGTAAAGCCTGCGGTTCATACGCAATCGGAGCGTAGCGCAGCCTGGTAGCGCATCTGCTTTGGGAGCAGAGGGTCGCAGGTTCGAATCCTGCCGCTCCGACCACGAAAGGTTTTGAGGGGTTTTAGATGATCGCCCGCATCTATCGTCCGGCCAAGAACGCCATGCAGTCCGGCAAGGCCAAGACCCGTGACTGGCTGCTGGAATTCGCGCCGGCCAGCGCCCGAAAGGCCGACCCGCTGATGGGCTGGACCCAGTCGAGCGACATGAACGGCCAGATCAAGCTGGAGTTCGACAGCCGCGACGAGGCCATCGCCTACGCCCAGGCGCACGGCCTGGCCTTCCAGGTGTTCGAGCCCAAGACGCCCAAGCGCATCATCAAGGCCTACGCCGACAACTTCGCGCCCGGTAGAAAGCAACCCTGGACCCACTAGGGTCACCTGAGAGCCGCCCTTAGCTCAACTGGATAGAGCACTCGCCTTCTAAGCGAGCGGTTGCTGGTTCGAGTCCAGCAGGGCGGGCCAGGCGATCCGCCCGCTTATCTAAATAGGATGAGCGCCGTCGACAGCGTCATCCAGACGCCCCAGGCGATCGGCAGGCCCACGGCCAGCCAGGCCATCGCAACCTTGACGTCGAGGCGCGAGGCGGTGTCCTCCGTTCCGGCCGCGGCGGCGGGAACCGCCGGCTGCAGGGCGGCGACCGCCTCGTCGGACATCAGCCGCTTGCCGTGCACCGGCTTGATCAGAGCGTTGCAGAACAGGCCGACCACCAGGAACGAGGCCAGGATGTAGAGAGTGGAATCATAGACCTGGGCGCGCGGCACGCCGGCGTCGATCTGGGCTTGGCGGATATAGCTGACCACCACCGGGCCGATGACCCCGGCGGTCGACCAGGCGGTGAGCAGCCGGCCGTGGATGGCGCCGACGAACTGCGAGCCGAAGATGTCCGCCAGATAGGCCGGCACGGTGGCGAAGCCGCCGCCGTACATCGACAGGATGACGCAGAAGGCGGCCACGAACATCATCCTCGAACCCAGGTGGGCCATCCAGGGCGAGGCGGCGTAGAGGGCGATGCCGATGCCGAAGAAACAGAAGTAAGTCGCCTTGCGGCCGATGGCGTCCGACAGCGAGGCCCAGAAGAACCGTCCGGCGATGTTGAACAGCGACAGCAACCCTAGGAACCCGGCGGCGATGGCGGCGGTGGCCTTGAGCTGTGTCTCGTCCAGGGCGGTGAAGCCGACGTCGGGCCGGCCGATCAGGGAGCCGCCGAAAATCTCCTGCAGCATGGGCGAGGCCAGGGCCAGGACGCCGATCCCGGCGCTGACGTTCAGGCACAGCACGGCCCAGATCAGCCAGAACTGCGGCGTCTTGTGCGCGTCCTTCAAGTGCACTTGGCCCGAGGCGATCATGGCGTTGGAGTGCGCCGCGGGTGTCCAGCCGCGCGGCGTCCAGCCCGGCCGCGGCACGCGGTAGCCGAAGGCGCCGCGGATCATGAAAACGAAATAGACCAGGGCCAGCACCACCAGGGCCTGCCAGACGCCTTGCGACGTCTCGGTGCGGAAATGGGCCATCAGGGTGTTTGCCAGGGGCGAGCCGATCATGGCCCCGCCGCCGAACCCCATGATCGCCATGCCGGTGGCCATGCCGCGCCGGTCGGGGAACCACTTGATCAGGGTCGAGACCGGCGAGATGTAGCCCAGCCCCAGGCCGATGCCGCCGATCACGCCTGAGCCCAGCCACATCATCCACAGCTGGTGCAAATAGACACCCGCCGCGCAGATCAGCATGCCGCCGCACCAGCAGCAGGCCGCGACCACCCCGGCCTTGCGCGGTCCGGCCCGTTCGAGCCATCCGCCGCCGATCGCCGCGGTCGAGCCCAAGACGACGAAAAACAGAGTGTAGATCCAGGTCAGGTCGCTGACCTTCCAGTCGCAGCTGGTGGTGGTGAGGGCATAGAGCAGGCCGGACCCCACCGGGCAGGCGACGGCTTCGGTGATCCCGATCGCCTTCGACAGCGGCAGCCAGAAGACGCTGAAGCCGTAGGCCATGCCGATGCAGAGGTGGATGGCCAGGGCGGCGGGCGGGACGAGCCAGCGGTTGAAGCCCGGGCCGGCGACGATCCGCTCGTGGTCCAGAATCCCGGGCGCGCGCGCGCCGGTGGTGTCGCTGGTCATGTGGAAGCCGCCCCCGGTACTTCTCTTGGTGAGGGAATAGCATACCGGATCAGGCCGGTGTGCAAGCGCCAGGCCTGTTGCCCACGGTCAGGCTTAGGCGCACCCTTCCGGCCGCAGGAATGGGAGGAAGCAGTCATGACCGCCTTCAACACTGTGCGCTTTCGGGTGAAGCCGGGCCGGGAACAGGAATTCCTCGACGCCCACAGCAAGTCCGCCGCCGACTGGCCCGGGCTGCGCCACGCCAACCTGATCAAGACCGGCGACGGCGCTTACAGCGTGATCGCCGAGTGGGACAGCATGGACGCCCTGGCGGCGGCGCGGCCGCAGATGATCGCCACTCTCGATAGCTTCCGGGATTGCCTGGCGGACCTGGGCGGGGGCCTGGGCCTCACCGACCCGGTGGCCGGACCGGTGGTGCTGGCGCTCAAATAGAGGCGCGGTAGGCGTCCAGCGCCCGCTCGACATCGGCCCGCAGGTCGTCGACGTCTTCCAGCCCCACATGCAGCCGGATCAAAGGCCCCGAGAACTTCGGCGGGCTGCTGCGGACTGGGAATTGCGGATCGCAGGGGATGGCCAGGCTCTCGAACCCGCCCCAACTGTAGCCGAGGCCGAACAGCTCCAGGGCGTCTAGGAAGGCGTCGACCGCCTTCGGCGCGCCGGGCTCGAGCACGAACGAGAACAGGCCGCAGGCGCCGGTGAAGTCGCGTTTCCAGATGTCATGGCCGGGCGCGCCGGGCAGGGCGGGGTGCAGCACCTGCGTCACCTCCGGCCGGTCGCGCAGCCACGCGGCGAGGGCCAGGCCGCTGGCGCCGTGGCGCTCCAGCCGCACGCCCATGGTCCTCAGGCCCCGCAGCATCGCATAGGCATCGTCCGGCGAGACCGCCCAGCCGATGTCGAGGTCGCCGGCCTTGAGCATTCTCGCCACGGCGGGGTCCGCGGTCGCGGCGCTGCCCATGAACACATCCGAATGGCCGCCGACATACTTGGTTAGGGCCTGGATGCTGATGTCGACACCGTGCGCCAGCGGCTTGAACAGCAGGCCGGCGGCCCAGGTGTTGTCGATGGCGGTCAGCATGCCTCGCGCCTTCGCCCTCTTGGCGATGCCGGGCACGTCCTGCACGTCCATGGTCAGGGAGCCGGGGCTCTCCAGCATGATCAGCCGCGTGGCCGGTGTCGCTAGGGCCAGGACCGCGTCCGGCGAAAGGCTGGGATCGTAGTAGCGCGTCGTGACGCCGAACCGCTTCAGCGGCCCGTCGCAGAACCGCCGGGTCGGACGATAGACGCTGTCGGCGGCAAGCAGCTCGTCGCCGCTCTTCAGCACCGCCAGCAGCGGCCCGGTGACCGCCGCCGTGCCGGACGGAAACAGCGAGATGTGGGCCGCGCCCTCCATTTCGGCCAAGGCGTCTTCGAGCGCACGGTGGGGCGCAAGACCCTGGCGACCGTAGGAGACCTGGCTGTAGTCGGCCATGGCGGCGGCGTCGGGCAGAAGCACGGTCGAGCCGCGCTGGATCGGCGGGCCGACCGTCTTGGCAAGGGGGGCTTGCGACTTGCCCCGCGCGCCGTGGATCAGGCCGGTGTCGCGCTTCACCTCAGGCCGGCCCGGTGACGATGGGGGTGTCGGACCGGCCGCCCCATTCGGTCCAGGAGCCGTCATAGACCGCCGTGCCCTCGATGCCGGCGCGGGCCATGGCCAGGGCCAGGACCGAGGCGGTCACCCCGCTGCCGCAGGTTGCGGTCAACGGGCGGCTGGGGTCGACCCCGGCCTTGCCGAGCACGGCCAGGATGTCATCGCGGGATTTCAAGGCGCCGTCGGCGACGAGGTCGGTGAAGGGCAGGTTGCGCGCGCCGGGCATGTGGCCGGAGCGAAGCCCCGCGCGCGGCTCGGGCGCGGTCCCTTCGAAGCGGCCGGCGGAGCGCACGTCCACCACCTGTTCGGTCCCGGTCTTGAGGATGGCGCTGACCTGGTCGATGTCGCGGACCAGGGCGAGGTCCAGTTTGGCAGCGAACTTGGCCGGTTTGGTCGAGGCGGGACCGATTTGTAGCGGCCGGCCCTCTGCGCGCCAGCGGGGCAGGCCGCCGTCGAGCACGAACACGTCCTTGTGGCCCATTACGCGGAAGTTCCACCAGGCGCGGGCGGCGGAGAACAGGCCGTGGGCGTCATAGACGACGATCTGGGCACCGTCGCCAAGGCCAAGGTCGCCGGCGCGATGTCCGAAGGTGTCGGCGTCGGCAAGCATGTGCGGCAGGTCGCTGGACTGGTCGGACAGGGCGTCGATGTCGAAGAAAACCGCGCCGGGAATGTGCGCCTGCTCGAACAGGGCGCGGCCGTTGCGCTCGTCGCCGGGCAGGAACCAGGTGGCGTCGACCACCTTCACATTCGGGTCAGAGAGATGCTCGGCCAGCCACGCGGTGGAGACCATCGGATCGGTCATGCGGCGTCCTCCATCCAGGCCGGGGTCGGCAGGCCCTTCTCGCGCAGGAAGGCCGGGTTGAAGAGCTTGCTCTGGTAGCGCGAGCCGTGGTCGCACAGCAGGGTGACGATGGTGTGGCCCGGCCCCAGGTCCTTGGCCATACGGATGGCGCCGGCGATGTTGACGCCGGACGAGCCGCCCAGGCACAGGCCCTCGTGCTCGACCAGGGCGAAGATCTCGCGCAGCATCTCCTCGTCGCTGATGCGGTAGGGCAGGTCGACCTTCAGTTCTTCCAGGTTGGCGGTGACCCGGCCCTGGCCGATGCCTTCGCTGATTGAGGTCCCTTCCGACTTCAGCTCGCCGCTGGCGTAATAGTCGAACAGGGCCGCGCCATAGGGGTCGGCCAAGCCGATCTTTACCTCCGGCTTGCGGGCGCGAAGCGCGGCGGCGATGCCGGCCAGCGAACCGCCCGACCCGACCGAGCAGATGAAGCCGTCGACCTTGCCGTCGGTCTGTTCGAATATCTCCGGGCCGGTGGTGTGGAAGTGGGCGTCGCGGTTGGCGGTGTTGTCGAACTGGTTGGCCCAGACCGCGCCGGCCGGCTCGGTGGCGGCCAGCTCTTCCGCCAGGCGGCCGGAGTAGCGGACGTAGTTCATCGGATTGGCGTAGGGGACCGCGTCCACCTCGACCAGCTGGGCGCCGAGCAGGCGGATGGCGTCCTTTTTCTCCTGGCTCTGGGTGCGCGGGATGACGATGGTCGCCTTGTAGCCGAGCGCCGCGGCGACCATGGCCAGGCCGATGCCGGTGTTGCCCGCGGTGCCCTCGACGATCCGGCCGCCGGGGCGCAGCAAACCTCGTGCCTCCGCGTCGCGGATGATGCCCAGGGCGGCGCGGTCCTTGAGCGACTGGCCGGGGTTTATGAACTCGGCCTTGCCGAGGATTTCGCAACCGGTCTCCTCGCTGGCCCGCTTGAGGCGGATGAGCGGGGTGTTCCCGATAGCGTCGAGCACGGAGGCGGCGATCATGGCGGTCTTTTAAAGGCGGCGGGCCGCCGCGCCGCAACAGAAATCCTGCGCCAAGGTAGAGTTCTAGGCCCTGGCCAGAGCTAACTGGATCACGTTGGTCCGTTCGGTGCGGAAACCGGCCTCGCAATAGGCCAGGTAGAAGCGCCACAGGCGCCGGAAGCGTTCGTCGAACCCCAGCGGCTGGATATCGGTCCAGGCGGCGTCGAACCGGCGCAGCCATTCGGCCAGGGTGTCGGCGTAGTGCTGGCCGAACCGGCTGACCGACTTCCAGCCCAGGCCGGCCAGATCGACGACCGGCGCCAGCTTGGCCTCGCTGGGTAGCATCCCGCCGGGGAAGATGTACTTCTGGATGAAGTCGGCGCGGCTGCGGTAGTCATCGAACAGGTTGTCGCGAATGGTGATGATCTGCAAGCCGGCCTGGCCTCCGGGTTTCAGCACCTCGCGGACCTTGCCGAAATAGGCCGGCCAGTACTTCTCGCCCACGGCCTCGAACATCTCGATGGAGGCGACGGCGTCGAACTGGCCGGATACGTCGCGGTAATCGACCATGCGGATATCAGCTTTTTCCGACAGGCCATTGTCGAACATCCGCTTTTTGGCGAAGTCGTACTGTTGCTTGGAGATGGTGATGCCGGTCACCCGCGCGCCGACCTCCTTGGCCGCGTATTCGGCGAACCCGCCCCAGCCGCAGCCGATCTCCAGCACGCTCTGGCCGGGTTTGAGGCTGATGCTGCGCGCCAGCGAGGCGTATTTGTTGCGCTGGGCCGCCGCTAGGTCCTGGCCCGGCGTCTCGTAGCGGGCC
>CANJOB010000106.1 GCA_947475655.1 Caulobacterales bacterium
CAAGAACGGGGCGCTGGCCATCGCCACCGTGATGAGTGTCACCCTGACCTGCGACCACCGCGTCGTCGATGGGGCCACGGGAGCGGAGTTCATGTTGGCGTTCAAGGCCTTCATCGAAGACCCCTCCACCATGCTGGCCTAGGCTTGGCTACTTCAGCGGTTCGTGCGCGGTCTCGCGCAGGCTGAGCACGGTGACGAAGCTGATCGCCGCCCCGACCGCCAGGTAGATGAAGAAGAGGTCCGACCGCCCCCAGCGCGCCAGGGTGGCGATCACCAGCGGGGCGGTGCCGCCGAAGGTGGCCACGGTCGTGTTGTACCAGGCGCCAATGCTGGTCCCGCGCAGTTCGGTGGGGAACAGCTCACTCATGATCGCCGGGGCGATGCAGGTCATCATGGCGTAGAGCCCAAGCCCGGTGCAGAACACCACCAAGAGCTGCGGAAGGCCGGCGTCCGGCGTGATCAGTTTCGACAGCGGGATGATCAGCAGCGCCAGCCCGGCCGACCACACCAGCAGTTGCGGCTTGCGTCCGAACCGGTCGGACAGGGCGCCGAACGGATATTGCAGCAGCACGAACAGGGCGGTGCCGGCCGACAGGGCGATGAACACGTCCGCACCCGGCAGGCCGTGGGTTCCCACCGCATAGGGCGTCAGGGCGCTGAAGAAGGTGTAGTAGGTCAGGGTGCTGAGCAGGGTGACGCCGACCAGCTGCGCCACCGCCTTGGGATGATGGGTCAGCGACCGCAGCAGCGGATTGTGGACCGTCCTGGCCTTGTCCTTGTTGGCCTCGAACAGATGGGTCTCGGCCAGGTTGCGGCGCAGATAGACCCCGACCAGGGCCAGGAGGCCGCCAATGATGAAGGGGATGCGCCAGCCCCAGGCGCGCAGGTCAGCGTCGCTCAAGGTGGTGGCCAGCAGCACGCCAAACAGCGACGCCAGCAGCAGGGCCGAGCCGGTCGAGATGTAGAAGAAGGCCGAGTAGCGCCCGCGGTATCCCTCCGGCGCGATCTCCGCCAGGTAGGCCGAGGCGTTGGAAACCTCGCCGCCCAGCGACAAGCCCTGGGCGATGCGCGCCAGCAGCAGCAGGATGGGGGCAAGCCAGCCGACCTGCTCGAAGGTGGGCAGGATGCCGATCACCATCGATCCGCCGGCCATCAGCAGGATGGTGAGGATCATCGCCGCCTTGCGGCCCTTGGTGTCGGCGAAGCGGCCCAGCATCCAGCCGCCGAGCGGACGGAAGAAGAAGGCCAGGGCATAGGTGGCCGTGGTCTGGATCAGCGCCAGACTGGCGTCTTCCTTGGGAAAGAACTGGGTGGAGAAGTAGACGACGAAGGTGGCGTAGACGGTCCAGTCGTACCACTCGATGGCGTTGCCGATGCTGGCCGCGATCAGGGTGCGGACCGGAAGCCTGTGCGGCGCCGCCGCCGTTGCCTTAACGCCCATGAATCCCTCCCCGATTTCCGGAGAGTTTAGCGCAGCAAACGGCGCGCGCGGATAGGTAAATCGCCCGCTTCAGGTGTCGGCGTGGAGCCGGATCAGGTTGTGATAGACGTTGGTCAGTTGCAACGTCAGGGCATGGTCGATGCCGTGCGCACGGGCGTGGGCCTGGATCGCCTGGTCCAGATCGAACAGCACGGCGCGAGCGCCGTCGTCGCGGATCATGCTTTGCACCCAGAAGAAGGACGCGATGCGCGTCCCCCGGGTCACGGGCGTGACCCGGTGCAGGCTGGAGGCCGGGTAGAGCACCATGTCGCCGGCGTCGAGCTTGACCTCCTGCGAGCCGAACGCACCCTCGATGATCAGTTCGCCGCCGTCGTAGTCGTTCGGATCGCTCAGGAACAGGGTGCAGGAGATGTCGGTGCGAACCCGCACCGGACGCCCGCGCACCGCGCGGATAGCGTTGTCGACATGGGCGCCAAAGCTTTGGCCACCGGCATAGCGGTTGAACAGCGGCGGGAACGTCTTCAGCGGCAGGGCGGCGGAGACGAACAGGTGCGCGGCGCCCAGCGCATCCAGCACCAGGTCGCCCAGTTCGACGGCGATGGGCGAGCCCTCCGCCACCTGGGCGTTGTTCTTGACCAGCTTCGACTGCTCGCCAGCGGTCGTGGAGCCGTCGACCCAGTCGGCGACCTCCAGCCGCTGGCGGAAATGCGCTACCGCTTGCGCGCTCAGGACCTGTGGAATGACCAGCAGCATGATGCAGCCTCTATAACATGAGGCCTCCCGTCCGGAATGCGGACGGAAGGCTTCGAATTTGGGTCAGCCGGAGCTGTCTATCAGAAGTGGAAGTCGATCTTCACCAGCATCGAGCGGCCCGGCGCGATGTAGGTGAACGGCGTCGCGCTGCGGTAGATCGCGTCGTCGTACACGTCGTCGAACAGGTTGATTATGTTGAAGTCGAGCAGCAGGCGCGGCGTGATCGAGACCGAGCCGAACAGGTCGGTGCGGGTGAATTCCGGAATGCTGGTGGCCAGGGAAGTGGTGGTGCCGCCGAAGCGACGGCTGTTGTAGGTGATGGTGCCACCGAGCACCAGACGGTGGGTGACCTGATATTTGGTGGTCACGCTCCAGCTGGTTTCCGGCACGTTGGGGAACTCGGCGCCGATCTGGGCCACGGTCGGACTGTCGGTGATCTTGGCGTCGATCACCTGCACGCCGCCGAAGACATTCCACCGCTGGGTGATGTTGCCGGCGGCGCCCAGTTCAAAGCCCTCGACCTTCTGTTCGCCGGCCAGGAGCACGACGTTGGTGCTGACCGCGACGCGGGCGTTTTCCTTCACGATGCGGAAGGCCGCGGCGCTGAGGGCCAGGTGACCGTCCATGACGTTCCACTTCACCCCGGCTTCGGCGCTCTTGTTGCGCTCCGCGTCGAGGTTGACGGTGCGGGCGTCGAGGCCGCCATAATCCAGGGCCGCCGAGTCCAGCTGCTCGCCCGACGGATTGGATGAGGTGCCATAGGCCACGTACAGGCTGGCGTTCTCCACCGGCTTGTAGGTCAGGCCGACATTGTAGTTCCAGAAATCGGTCTTGTTGCCGCGCGACGTAACCACGCCCGTGGTGACGGCGACGGAGTTGTAGTCCAGATCGAAATCGTCGTGGCGTACGCCGAGCAGCAGATTGAACTTCTCGGCGAACTTGATGGTGTCGATGGCGTAGAAGGCCTGGGAATCCACCACCGTGTGCGTGCGGGTGATGATGCCGTTGTCGGTCACGGCGCGGGCCAGGTAGGGGTTGGGCCGGTCGAGGTTCTGCACCGCGTTCACCGCCGTGCCGGTGCAGGGTAGGGTGGCGCATTCCAGGAAGGCGCGGCCGCGGTTGTAGACGTCCTCGTTGCTGAACTCGGCGCCGGCGGTGAACTTGTGGCTCAGCGGGCCGGTGACGAAGTTGGCGTTGAGATAGGTCTGGCTGGACCAGGTGTCGGTGATGGCGTCGCGGCGCTTGGCGTTGGCGCCCACTGTGCGCGCCGTGGCGTTGGGGCCTTCCGGCGCCGAGGCGGTGTAGGCGTTCAGCGTCTGGCCGACGCGGTAGAGGGTGTGCAGGCTGACGTTCTCGTTGAACGACCAGTCGGCCTTGGCGGTGAAGATGTCGGCGAAGGTGCGGCGGAAGTCGCGCGAGACCACGCCGTAGAAATTGTTGCGGTCGATCTGGAACGGCCGGTTGTTGGGCAGGTCGTAGGGGATGCCGAAGTCGGGCATCTCGTCACCGTCGACGTGGTAGTAGTCGGCCGCTAGGTGTAGGGGATCAATCGGGGTCCAGCTCACCGCGCCGGCCCAGCCCTTGCGGTCATTGTGCACGGCGTTGCGGCCGGCGACGCCGCCCTGGTGGTACATCAGGTTGCCGCGCACCTTCAGGCGGTCGTTGATCGGGGTGTTCCAGTCCAGGGTGACGCGGCGCGTGCCGTCGTCGCCGTGGGTCAGTTCCAGGTCGTGGAACGGCATGTCGAGCGGCTGCTTGGTGATCAGGCTGACCGCGCCGCCGGTGGTGCCGCGGCCGCCGACGGTGGAGTTGGGGCCTTTGAGGATCTCGATCTGGTCGACGCCGAACACCTCGCGGGCGCCCACGCCAGGGTCCCTCACGCCGTCAAGATAGACGTCGTTGCGGGCTTCGAAGCCGCGGATGAAGAAGCGGTCGCCGTAGGCGTTGCCACCCTCGCCGGTGCCCAGCGTCACGCCCGGCTGAGTGCGCAGCAGGTCTCGGAAGGTGTTGGCGCCCAGGTCGTCGATGATGTCCTTGGTCAGGACGCTGACCGACTTGGGCGTGTCGAGCAGAGGCTCGGTGATCTTGCTGGAAGCCGAGCGGTCGACCTTATAGGGCGCGACCGGGTCGACGTAGGCGGTGAGGTTGGGTCGCTTTCGGGCCACCGTCACGCCCTCGACCGAGGTCTGCGCGTCCGCGCCCGTGGCGCCAAGGCCAAGGGCCAGGGCTCCTACCAGGCCAGCCTGCAATTCGAGCACCCGCAGCGTGCCGGGCTTCTTCAGCGAACTCATCGTATCCCCTCGGCTATCCGGCGTCTCAGTTGCGAATGAGACGCAATTAGTGCGGGGGCTGTAGCATGGCCGTGGGAGGATGACAATGCGAATTACTCGCAATTACAATTTAGCGGCTCGGTAAGCCGCCGGGGTCTAAAACCTGCAGAACAATGTGAGAGCGAGGCAGGCGGGCATGGGTGCGGTTGGCGGGGAAGACTTCGTCTACGACGAGGCCTCGGGCGAGTGGGTCAGCGCGGGAGCCGGCCCGCCCGCTGAGGCGGCAGAGACGGTCGAGGTGCGGGATTCGGTCGGCAACATTCTGGCCGACGGCGACCGGGTGACCCTGATCAAGGACCTGACCGTCAAGGGCGCCGGCCAGGTGCTCAAGCGCGGCACGGTGATCAAGTCGATCCGCCTGACCGGCGATTCCCAGGAGGTCGACTGCCGCTACGAGGCGATCAAGGGCCTGGTTCTGCGGGCGGAATTTCTCAGGAAGCTCTAGGTTAGGCGCATGAAAGCGGTGTTCAGCTTCATCCTCCTGCCTCTGGCGGCCGCCCCGGGCGGCGCCCTGGCCCAGACCGCCGTGCAGGATGTGATCGTCACCGCGCGCCTGCCGCCGGCCCTGGGCGACCGCACCTTTTCGGTGGTGCGCATCGACGCCGAGCAGCTCAAGGCCGGCGACCGGCTCGACAAGGTGCTGACCGCCACGCCGGGCGTGCAGCTGTTCCGCCGAAACTCCACCGCCGGCGCCAACCCGACCACCCAGGGTCTCTCGTTGCGCGCCATCGCCGGCTCGGGCGCCGGGCGCGCGCTGGTGACCCTGGACGGCGTGCCGCAGAACGATCCCTTCGGCGGATGGGTGATCTGGAGCGGGATCTCGCCCGAGATCATCGGCGGCGCCGACATCGTGCGCGGGTCGGGAGCCGGCCCCTATGGCGCCGGGGCCCTGACCGGCGTTGTGTCGCTGGAAGAGCGCGACGGCGGACCAGGCGACCGGGTGGCGGAGGTCACCGCCGGTGAGGCCGGCTACATGCGCGCGGCGGCGGCTGGGTCCGTATCCCTGGGGACCGCCGACCTGTTCTTGAGCGCGTCGGGCGAGACCGGCGGCGACTGGTATCCGATCCGCGGTGGCCGGGGCGCCGCCGACACCAAGCTGAGCGTCGACGACTGGAGTAGCTCGGGCCGCCTGACCTTCGACGCCAATGGCGTGGCCGTGGCGGCGCGGCTGTCGGCCTTTGAGGAACGGCGCCAGTCGGGCCTGGTCGGCGCCGCCTCGCAGGCGCGGGGCGCGGCGGCGAGCCTGACCCTGGCGGCGCAGCCGGCGCCGCAGGCGCTGAGTTGGCGCTTCCAGGGCTGGGTGCGGCGCTCGAACCTTGAGAACAGCTCGGCCGCCGTCGCCGTCGGGCGGACCGCCGCCACCCCGGCCAGCAACCAGTTCGATACCCCCTCCACCGGAGCCGGGTTCAACGGCGCGATCCGCCGCGCCACCGAGACCACCAGCCTGGAGGCCGGCGCCGATGTGCGCGCCACGGCGGGGCGCACTTTCGAGCTGTTCCGCTACATGGGCGCCTTCACCCGCGGGCGGGCGTCCGGCGGCAAGACCCAGGTCGGCGGGATCTATGTCGAGGCGGCGCGAAACGACGGTCCTCTGCTGATGAGCGGCGGCCTGCGCGTCGACGGCTGGCGGAACGCTAGGTCGCAGCGCAAGGAGCGTGATCGCGCCACCGGCCTGTTCACCCTGGAATCCACCACGCCGGACGCCAAGGGCGCGGTCCCGACCGGCCGGGCGGCGGTGCGCTATGAGACCTCGCCCGATCTGTATCTGCGCGCGGCGGCCTACGCCGGGTTTTCGCCCCGCCAACCTGAACGAACTGCATCGGCCGTTCCGCGTCGGCAACGACGTCACCGAGGCCAATCCGAGCCTCAAGCCCGAGAGGCTCCAAGGACTCGAAGCGGGCCTCGGTGGCGACGGGTCGCTGGGAAGCTGGAGCGCCAACGTCTTCTACAACCGGCTGCGGGACGCGGTGACCAATGTCACCGTCGGCGGGCCGGGGATCTATCCCATCGCGGGCGTGATCCCTGCTGGTGGCGTGCTGCGCCAGCGCCAGAACGCCGGGGCAATTTCCGCCCTGGGCGTGGAGGCCCAGGGCGCCTTAAGGCTCTCGTCCGCCTTCGACCTGCGCGCCGCCCCGACCTACAGCGCCGCCGAGGTCGATGGCGGATCGTCGGCGCCGCAGCTCACGGGTCTTCGCCCGGCGCAGACGCCGCGCTTCACCGCCTCGGCCGGGGCGGTGTGGCGCCCGGCGGCGCAGCTGAGCCTGACGCTGGACGTCCGCTATGAAAGCAAACGCTTCGACGACGACCAGAACAGCCGCGTGCTGTCGCCGTCGCTGGTCGCCGACGCGCGGGCCGAGTTCGCCCTGACCGACAGCGCGACCTTCTACCTGGCGGTGGACAACTTGACGGATGAATCCGTGGAGACGGCGCAGACCGCCGACGGTTTCGAGAGCTTCGACCTGCCGCGCCGCGGCCGGCTGGGGTTGGGCATCCGCTTCTAGCGCAGGGTCGCGTTCAAGGCGTTAAGCGCCGCGGCGCCGGGAGTCAGCTGCGCCCCGCTCAGCTCGTTCAGCGGGGTGTCGACGGTGCCCAGGCTCGCGTGCAGGTCCTCGGCCGCCGGATCGACGAACAGCAGGCCGGTGACGATCTCGCCCAGGGCCCGTCGCGCTTGCAGGAAAGACATGGCGGCGACGCGGTCGGACGGGTCGTAGTGCTTGGCCAGTTTGTGCAGGCTGATGACGCTTCCGTCGTGCTGGGTCACGGTCTTGGTCGAGCCTGGCTCGTAGTCGATGTGGATCGGGTCGCGCTCGACCATCAGGTCGATGGTGTTCACTGCCTCGTTGTGCTCGCGCACATAGTCGAAGCTCTTGGTCGAGCCGTTGTGGTTGTTGAACTGGATGCAGGGGCTGATGCAGTCGATGAAGGCGGCGCCCTTGTGCTGCAGGGCGGCCTTGATCAGCGGCGTGAGCTGGGCCTTGTCGCCGGAGAAGCTGCGGGCGACGAAGGTGGCGCCCAATTGCAGCGCCATGCTGACCAGGTCGATTCCCTCGTCGTGATTGACCACGCCCTTCTTGGATTTGCTACCGCGGTCGGAGGTGGCGGAGAACTGGCCCTTGGTCAGGCCGTACACGCCGTTGTTCTCGACGATGTAGGTCATGTTGACGCCGCGCCGGATCGAGTGGGCGAACTGGCCGAACCCGATCGAGGCGCTGTCGCCGTCGCCGGAGACGCCCAGATAGACCAGATCCTTGTTGGCTAAGTTGGCGCCGGTAAGCACAGATGGCATGCGGCCGTGCACGGTGTTGAAGCCGTGCGAGTTGCCGAGGAAGTAGTCCGGCGTCTTCGACGAACAGCCGATGCCCGACAGCTTGGCGATGCGGTGGGGCGGCAGCTCGAGTTCGAACACCGCCTGGATGATGGCGGCGGAGACCGAGTCGTGGCCGCAGCCGGCGCAGAGGGTGGAGACCGACCCCTCATAGTCGCGGCGGGTGAAGCCGAGCGAGTTGGCCGCCAGTTGCGGATGGTGCAGTTGAGGTTTGAGCAGATAGGTCATTCGGCGGCCTGTCTCATCGGGTGCGGGGCTTCGTCGATCAGCTTGGAGATGGCGTCGACGATGAAGCGGGCGGTGATCGGGGTTCCGTCATAGTGCAGCACCGCCGGCAGGCGCGCCGGATCGATCTGGCCTTCGTTGATCAGCAGGCTGCGAAGTTGGCCGTCGCGGTTCTGTTCGACCACGAAGACGCGTTCGTGCTGGGCGATGAAGTCCATCACCTCGTCGCTGAACGGGAAGGCGCGCAGGCGCAGCGCGTCGAGGTGCACGCCCTGCTGCTCCAGCACGAGCAGGGCCTCGTCCATGGCCGGGGTGGTGGAGCCGAAGTAGATCACCCCGTGGGCGGCGCTGGTGCTCGCGTCGCGGCGGATCGGCGACGGCATCAGGGTCTTCATCGTGTCCCACTTGCGCAGCAGCCGCTGCATGTTGTCGACATAGACCGAGCCGACTTCGCTGTACTTGGCATAGGGGTTGCGCGAGGTGCCGCGGGTGAAATAGCTGCCCTTGTCGGGATGGGTGCCGGGATAGGTGCGGTAGGGAATGCCGTCGCCGTCGACGTCGAGGTAGCGGCCGAACTCGCGGCCCGATTCCAGGTCCTCGTGCGTCATCACCTTGCCGCGGTCGAGCACGCGACTGTCGTCCCAGGCCAGAGGCTCGCACAGCCATTCGTTCATGCCGATGTCGAGGTCGAGCATGACGAACAATGTGGTCTGCAGCCGGTCGGCCAGGTCGAAGGCCAGGGCGCCGAACTCGAAGCATTCCCCGGGGTCCTTGGGAAACAGCATCGGGTGCTTGGTGTCGCCGTGCGAGGCGTAGGCGGCCAGGGTGATATCCGACTGCTGGGTGCGGGTCGGCATGCCGGTGGACGGACCGCCACGCTGCACATCGAAGATCACCGCGGGAATCTCGGCGAAGTAGGACAGGCCGATGAATTCGTTCATCAGCGAGATGCCGGGGCCCGACGTGCAGGTGAAGGCGCGCGCGCCGTTCCAGCCGGCGCCGACCACCACCCCGATCGAGGCGATCTCGTCCTCGGCCTGGACGATGGCGTAGCGCGCCTTGCCGTCCGGGTCGGTGCGGTAGTCCTCGCAGAAGCCGGTGAAGGCTTCCGCCAGAGAGGTCGAGGGCGTGATCGGATACCAGGCGCAGACCGTGGCCCCGCCATAGACCGCGCCCAGGGCGGCGGCCATGTTGCCTTCAATATAGACGCGGTCGCCCACCTTGTCGGCGCGCTGCACGCGCAGGTCCAGGGGTGTGAGGTTCTCGGCGGCGTAGGCGCGGCCCATTTCCAGCGCTTCGACGTTGGCGGAAATCAGCTTGGGCTTGGAGGCGAACTGCTCGGCCAGAAGCTGCTCGATCACGGCGATGTCCATGCCCAGCAGGGCCGCCAGGGCGCCGACATAGACGATGTTCTTAAACAGCTGCCGTTCGCGCGGCAGGGCGTATTTGTCGTTGCACATGGCGGTGAGCGGCACGCCCACCACGGTGATGTCGGAGCGGAACTTGGTCGCCGGCAGCGGCTTGGTGGAATCGTAGAACAGGAAGCCGCCGGGCTCGATCTCGGCCACGTCGCGGTCCCAGGTCTGCGGGTTCATCGCCACCATCAGGTCGACGCCTCCGCGCCTCCCTAAGTTCCCCGCCTCGGTCACCCGCACCTCGTACCAGGTCGGCAGGCCCTGGATGTTGGACGGGAAGATGTTGCGCGCCGCCACCGGCACGCCCATGCGCAGGATGGACTTGGCGAAGAGCGAGTTTGCGCTGGCTGATCCGGATCCGTTGACGTTGGCGAACTTGACGACGAAATCGTTGATACGCGTTACCGACTGCATGCCGCCCCCGTCGCCGCTCCGGCCGCCGCGCCGGCGGTCGCCATCTCAAGCACGAACCGCTGCATGTCCCACGCGCCGGTCGGGCAGCGTTCGGCGCAAAGGCCGCAATGCAGGCAGACGTCCTCGTCCTTCACCATCACCCGGCCG
>CANJOB010000107.1 GCA_947475655.1 Caulobacterales bacterium
GGATTGCCCCGGCTGTCGAGGATCTCACGGGCGATGATGTCGACGATCTCGGTCATGGAAAGGGTCCTGGCGCTGGAAAAGTGGCTGGGCTTTAGCCCGTCAGGCGGGCGCGGGGAAGCCTAAGCCTCTCCCTTGAGCCAGGCCTGCCACGCCGGCCAGGCCACGAAGGCCGCCGCCATCGACGCATAGGCGCCCGCGCCGGGGTGCAGCCCGTCCCCTGCCCGCGCCTCGGCCCACCACAGCGTCCAGTCGACGCCGGCGCTGCGGGTATCGAGGAAGGGGACGTGCAGCCGCGCGGAGATCTCGCCGAAGGCGTCGGTCATCGCCTTGGTTCTTGGGGCCCCATCCACGAGCGTCGGGGGCGGCAGGGCGAACGCGGCGTACCCCTCGGCCAGCGACCACTCGAGCAGGGCGTCGAAAGCTTCCAGAGTCTCTTCCAGCGGCCGCTCAAGCAGCAGGTCGTTGGCGCCGAAGCTGAACACCACCGCCTTGCGATCGCCGTAGCCGAAGCGGGCGTCGGTCTCCGCCTTGGCGCGCCGCGCGATCTGGGCCGCGGTGTCGCGGCGCACGCCGAGATTATAGACGGTGAGGTTGTGCCCGGCGGCGAGCGCAGCCGCCAGCACGCGGCTGGGCCAGCTCTGGCCTGTGGCATCGCCCTGACCGAAGGTCAGGCTGTCGCCCAGGAAACAGACCCGCAGGTCTTCCATGACCGCACTCCGGATGTGGAAACGGCGCCCCAGCTCTCGCCGGGGCGCCGTCAATAAGGTGCGCTGATAGCGTGCGGCTACTCTTCCTTGGGCGTGATGACCTGGCGGCCCTTGTAGAGGCCGGTCTTCAGATCGACGTGATGCGGACGCTTCAGTTCGCCGGTTTCCTTGTCTTCGACATAGGAATTGGCGCCCAGGGCGTCGTGCGACCGGCGCATGTTCCGGCGCGAGGGCGAGGTTTTGCGTTTAGGAACGGCCATCGAGGTGGTCTTTCAGTTCGTTACACGCGCCCTGAGGCGCAAATCGGAAGGCGCGGCTTATGCCTCAAACCCCCCTGCGCCGCAAGGGGGCGTTCCGGCGAACGGCTAGGCCTTCTTTGCAGGAGCCTTGGGCTTCGCGGCGGCCTTCGGCTTAGCCGGAGCAGCCTTGGGTTTAGCGGCGGCCTTCGGCGCTGCAGGCTTGGCCTTGGCGGCGGGCTTGACCGCGGCCTTCGGCTTCGCAGGCGCTTTCGGCTTGGCGGGAGCCTTGGCCGGGGCGGACTTGGCCTTGGCGGCCGGCTTGGGCGCGGCCTTGGCCGCAGGCTTCGCCGCAGGAGGCGGCTTGGGCGCGGTCTTGCCCGCCGGCGCGGCGCTCTCGGCCGCCTTCTTCATGTCCGCCAAACCCTGTTCGAAACTCGGCCCGACCATTTTCTCCATGCTGAAGAACAGGCCCATGATCCTGGACATCAAGGTCTTGGGGCCGCTCATGGCCCAGGTGACCTTGGTGCCGGCGCCCTCGGGCGTCAGGGTGAACTCGGTCTTGTTGTGGGCCTCGAACGGCTTGATGAAATCCAGCTTGAGGGCGATGCGGTCCGGGTCCGAGCTGGTAATCTCCATCCGGCCCGAGCCGGTCTTGGGGCCGACCCAGGCGTAGGCCGTGCCCACGCCCTTGGCCGGACCCGAGAAGGACTTCTGCAGCGTACCGGGGGGATCCATCTTCTCCCACGGGGACCATTCCACCCAGCGGTGGAAGTCATCAATCAGGGCGTGGATGGTCTTGGACGGCGCGTTGATCACGGTCGAGCGTGACAGGCGGAAGGTGTCGGCCATGGAGAGTTCCCTCTAGTGCTGGCCCAATAGGGCCACACGGATGGTATTCAGACCAGCCGGCTCTTTTCCTTCGCCGCTTCGATGAAGCTGGCGAACAGCGGATGGGGCGCGAAAGGTCGGCTCTTCAGCTCGGGGTGGAACTGCACGCCGATGAACCAGGGGTGGTCCCGGCGCTCGACGATCTCCGGCAGCACACCGTCCGGCGAGCGGCCCGAGAGGCTGAGCCCCGTGCCCTCCATCTGGTCGCAGTAGCCGATATTGACCTCGTAGCGGTGGCGGTGGCGCTCGCTGATGGCGGTCGATCCGTAGATTTCCGCCACCTTGGAGCCGGGAGAGAGCACCGCGTCATAGGCGCCCAGCCGCATGGTGCCGCCCAGGTCGTCGCCGGCCGCGCGCTGGACGCGTTGGTTGCCCTGCACCCATTCGGTAATCAGCCCGACCACCGGATTGGTCGCCGGCCCAAACTCCGTCGAGGAGGCGTCCTTGACCCCGGCCACGTTGCGCAGGGTTTCGATCACCGCCATCTGCATGCCGAAGCAGATGCCGAAGTAAGGCACGCTGCGCTCGCGGGCGAATTGGGCCGCGCGGATCTTGCCCTCAGCTCCGCGTTCGCCGAAACCGCCGGGCACCAGGATGGCGTGGGCGCCCTCCAGCCGCGCGGCGGCCGCGCCGGGGTCGCCCTCAAAGGTCTCGCTCTCGACCCAGTCCAGGTTGACCTTGACCCGGTTGGCCAGGCCGCCGTGGCTCAGGGCCTCGATCAGCGACTTATAGGCGTCCTTCAGCACGGTATATTTGCCGACCACCGCCACCGTGACCTCGCCGTCCGGATGGTCGCGCGCCTCGGCGATCGACTGCCAGCGGGACAGGTCCGGCAGAGGCGCGTCATCCAGGCCGAACACGCTCAGCACCTCGGCGTCGAGACCCTCGCGGTGATAGTCGAGCGGCACGGCGTAGATGTCGGCGCTGTCCATGGCGGTGACCACGGCGCTGGAGCGCACGTTGCAGAACAGGCCGATCTTGCGCTTTTCCTCCGGTGGGATCGGCTGCTCGCAGCGGCACAGCAGGATATCGGGCTGGATGCCGATCGAGCGCAGCTCCTTCACCGAGTGCTGGGTCGGCTTGGTCTTCATCTCCCCGGCGGTCTTGATGTAGGGCAGCAAGGTGAGGTGAACGAAACAGGCGTGGCCGCGCGGCAGCTCCTGCCCCAGCTGACGGATCGCCTCGAAGAACGGCAGGCCCTCGATGTCGCCGACCGTGCCGCCGATCTCGACCAGCACGAAGTCGACCCCCTCGCCCGGATCGTTGAGGACGAACTCCTTGATCTCGTTGGTGACGTGCGGGATCACCTGGACCGTCGCGCCCAGATAGTCGCCGCGCCGCTCCTTCTCGATGATGGTCTTGTATATGTGGCCGGTGGTGATGTTGTCGGCCTTGGCCGCCGACACACCGGTGAAGCGCTCGTAGTGGCCGAGGTCGAGGTCGGTCTCGGCCCCGTCGTCGGTGACGAACACCTCGCCGTGCTGATAGGGGCTCATCGTCCCCGGGTCGACGTTCAGATAGGGGTCGAGCTTGCGCAGCCGGACCCCATAGCCGCGAGCTTGCAGCAACGCGCCAAGGGCGGCGGAGGCGAGGCCTTTTCCAAGGGAGGAAACCACGCCGCCGGTAATGAAAATATAGCGGACCATGGGAGCCTAGCTTAGCGCCGATTCGGCGGTGAGTCGGGATGAAAGGCGGGGATAATGTATCCCCGTCACGCTTATTGCTGTGGGGCGTTCGCCGGGGCGGCGGGCAACAGCGGGTTCAGCGAAGGCAGCGGGGCCTGGATCGGGGCCGGAACCGCCTGATCGGGGGTGACCGGGGCGGCGGGAGCCGGCGCGGCCGGCGTCGGAAGCTTCAGGCTGTTGGGGTCGACGCTGTCGATCTTCAGCTTGTCGGTGATCGAGGACGAGGCGGCGGTGCGACCCGACAGCAGGGTCAGGGTCATGCTGACGATCAGGAAGGCCGAGAACAGAATCCAGGTGGTCTTGGTCAGCAGGTCGCCGGCGCCGCGGGCGCTCATGAAGCCGGTCGGGCCGCCGCCCATCCCCAAGGCGCCGCCCTCGGAACGCTGCAGCAGCACCACGGCGATCAGCGCCAGGCAGATGATAATGTTCAGGGTCAGCAGGATGCCGAACAGCATGGCGGGCCTTCAATTGGTTCCGGCGGGCGAAACGGGGCCGGGAAAAACAAGCGGCTCCTCTAGCACCGGCAGGGCCGCCGCGCCATACCTGGGCGCAGCATGATCCTGCAGACCCCTCGCCTGACGTTGGCGCCTCTCGCGGCGGGGGACGCGCGCGAGATCAAACCGATGCTGGCCGACGCAGAGGTGATGGCCCACTGGGACTACGGCGCCATCGACGATCCGGTCACGGTGGAGCAGCTGGTGTCGGCCCAGGTCGAGGCCATGGCGCGCGACGACGCCTTCTACTGGGCCATCCGCCGTATCGGCGATCCGGCGCTGATCGGCTGCATCGACGTCTCCGACCTCGACTGGCGCCACCGCCGCGCGGAAGTCGGCTTCGTACTCAACCGCCCGTTCTGGGGCCGGGGCTATGCCCAGGAGGCCATGCATGCGGTGATCGACCACCTGGCGGGCCTGGGCCTCAAGCGCCTGACCGCGCGCACCCATGTCGGCAACGCCCGCTGCGAGAGCCTGCTGCAGCGGCTGCACTTCCAGGAGGAAGGCTACCTGCGCGGCCACGTCGACCGCGAGGGCGAGCGGCGCGACTGCAAGATTTACGGACTGTTGCTGTGATGGATACCCCGGACGACAGGCCCGCTCCGGCCGCGGCGGGATGGGCGCTGGCGGCCCTTTCCCTGGCGATGATCCTCTCGTCGCTGGGAACCAGCATCGCCAATGTCGCCCTGCCCACCCTGGCCCAGGTGTTCGGCGTCACTTTCCAGCATGTGCAGTGGGTGGTGCTGGCCTATCTGCTGGCGGTCACTACCCTGGTGGTCAGCGTCGGGCGGCTGGGCGACCTGATCGGGCGCAAGCGGCTGCTCCTGGCGGGCCTGGCCCTGTTCACTGCCGCCTCCCTGCTGTGCGGCCTGTCGCCGGGCTTCTGGCTGCTGATCGCCGCCCGCGCGCTGCAAGGCGTCGGCGGGGCGGTGATGATGGCCCTGACCCTCGCCTTCGTCGGCGAGATCGTTGCCGCCGAGCGCGCCGGGTCGGCCATGGGCCTGCTGGGGACCATGTCGTCGGTCGGTACGGCGACGGGGCCGTTCCTGGGCGGGGCGCTGATCGCGGCGACCAGCTGGCGCAGCCTGTTCTTGCTCAACGTGCCGCTGGGCTTGGCGGCCCTGTTCCTGGCCCACCGCTACCTGCCCGCCGACCGGGCCGGCCCGCGCGCCGCCGCCGGGTTCGACAAGACCGGCACTGTGCTGCTGGGGCTCAGCCTGGCGGCCTACGCCATCGCCATGACCACCGGGCGCGGCCATTTCGGCTTGGTCAACGCCGGCCTGCTCGTCGTCGCCGCCATCGGCGTAGCGGTGTTCCTGCGGGTCGAGAAAAGAGCGCCCTTCCCCCTGCTCGATCCGGCCCTGTTCGGCGACCGGGCTTTGAGCACAGGCCTGGGCTTAAGCATCCTCGTCTCCTCGGTGGCCATGGCGAGCCTGGTGGTCGGGCCGTTCTACCTGGCGCTGGGGCTTGAGATGTCCCCGGCCAGCATCGGCCTGGTGCTGGCGGTCGGCCCCATCGTCGCCGCCTTCTCCGGTGTGCCGGCCGGACGGCTGGTCGACCGGTTTAAGCCGCGGGCGGTGATGGTCGGCGGGCTTTGCGTCATGGGCGCGGGCAGCGCGGCCCTGGCCGTGACCCCACCGTCGTTCGGGGTGGGCGGCTACCTGGCGGCGATGGTGGTGCTGACCATCGGCTACGCCTTCTTCCAGGCCTCCAACAACACAGGCGTCATGGCCGGCATCCCGCGCGACCGGCGCGGCGCGGTTTCCGGCATGCTCAACCTGGCGCGCAACCTGGGGCTGGTGACCGGGGCCTCCCTGATGGGCGCGATCTTCCTGCTGGCGACGGGCGCCACCGAACTGTCCTCGGCGGGGACGGCGGCGATCTCGACCGGCTTCCACGTCACCTTCGGCCTGTCGGCGGTGCTGATCGCCGTCGCCGTCCTGCTGGCCCGCCGCGCGGGACGACCTACAACGCCCGGATGATGCCGAGGAAGTCGGCGGCCTTCAGCGAGGCGCCGCCGACCAGGGCGCCGCCCACCTCCGACACTTTCAGGATTTCGCCGGCGTTGTCCGGCTTGACCGATCCGCCGTAGAGGATCGGCGCCACCGCGCCGCTTTCGCCCAGCTGGGCCGAGATCAGGCGCCGGATGGCCACATGGACCTCCTCGATCTGGGCCAGGGTGGGGGTGAGGCCGGTGCCGATGGCCCAGCAGGGCTCGTAGGCCACGGCGAAGGGCGCGCCCTGCAACGGCGCCGGGAGCGAGCCCTTCACCTGGGATTCGATCACGACCAGGGTGCGACCGGCTTCCCGCTCCGCCAGGGTTTCGCCGACGCAGATTATGGGTTTGAGGCCCGCACGCAGGGCCGCCTCGACCTTGGCGGCGACCTGGGCGTCGGTCTCGCCGTGGTAGGCGCGGCGTTCGGAGTGGCCGAGGATCACCAGGGAGGCGCCGGCGTCGGCCAGCATCTGCGCGGCGATGTCGCCGGTGAAGGCGCCGCTTTGCTTGTCGTGGCAGTCCTGGCCGCCGATGGCGACGACCGAACCCTTAAGCTGCCATGCCATCTGGGCGATCAGGGTCGCCGGCGGGCACAGGGCCACATCGGTGGCGGCCGGCTGCTCGGCCAGCGCCTGCGCCAGGGCCTTGGCCTCGCTCAAAGAGGCGGCCAGGCCGTTCATTTTCCAGTTGCCGGCGATCAACGGACGAACGGCGGTGGTCATGCGGCGAAGCCCCTGTTGCGTTAAGCGCGCTTAAGCCATCGCATCCTGCCTGTCACGCCGGGCCTGTTCTTGCGCCCGGAGCGCTTGCCGGGGCCGCCCAGCCTCCACTATACCCGCAAGCTCGCCGCGCCCGCTCAAAGCCGGGCTTTTTGAGGAAACACGCATGTTCGCCGCCTTCCGAGGACTCTTTAAGTCCCGCGTGTTCACGGTCGTGTTGTTCGGCTTGCTGCTGGTGGCCTTCGTGGCCCTGGGCGTGCAGAGCGGCGGCACAGGCGGCGGCGGGGTTTCCAACTGGGTGGTCAAGGCGGGGTCGCGCACCGTCAGCGCGCCGGAATTCAAACGCCGCTTCGACGCCCAGAAGCGCGAGCTGGAGCAACAGAACGGGCCGATCTCGATCGAGATGGCGGCCACCAACGGCCTGGACCTCCAGATGCTGCGCGCCGTGGCCGGGCAGGAGGCGTTCGCGGCCCTGATGCAGCGGGCCGGCATCCGCATTTCCGACGCCCAGGTCGCCGCGCAGCTGCGCAAGAACACCGCCCTGTTCAATCCGGTCACCGGCCAATTCGACCAGCAGATCTACGCCCAGCGCCTGGGCGAGCAGGGCCTGACGCCCGCCGGGTTCGAGACCCTGATCCGCGACGAACTGTCAGCCGACCAACTGGTGTCAGGCCTGGCCTACGGCCTGCGGGTGCCGCGCATCTATACCTCCTGGATCGGCGCCTTCGCCCTGGAGCAGCGCGACGTGTCGCTGTTCGTGGTCGACCCCAGCATGGTCCCGCGCGCGGCCGAGCCGACCGACGCCGAACTGGCGGAGTTCCTGAAAGCCAACGCGGCCCGCTTCACACGGCCGGAGCTGCGCGCCATCACCGTGGTCGAGTTCAACCCCGCGGGGCTGGAGGCCCAGGCGACGGTCGATCCGGCCGAGGTGCAGAAACGCTTCGATTTCCGCAAGGATTCCCTTTCCAAACCCGAGACCCGCACCCTGCTGCAGGTTTCCGCCGCCAACGCCGGCCAGGCCCAGCAGATCGCCGACCGCCTGGCCAAGGGCGAGGACCCCGCCGCGGTGGCCAAGGCGCTGAACCGCCCGCTGACCACCCTGGCCGACCGGCCCAAGAGCGCCCTGCCGGACGCCAAGATCGCCGCGGCCGCCTTCGCCCTGAAGGACGGCCAGTCGAGCGGACCGGTCGAGGCCCAGCTCGGCTATGTGGTGCTCAAGCTGATCAAGACCACGCCCGGCGTCGCCGCCGACCTGACCGCCGAGCGAGCCCGCATCGAGGCGGAAATACGCAGCCAATTCGCCCAGGACCGTGTCGACGAGCAGATCGAGGCCTATGACATGGCTCACAGCGGCGGCATGAGCTTGACCGCCGCCGCCGCCAAGGCCGGCGCCAAGGTCGTCAACATCGGCCCGGTCACCGCCCAGGGCCAGAACGAGGCGGGCATGCCCGTGCCCGGCGTGGACCCGGCCCTGCTGAAGGCGGCCTTCGCCCAGCCGGTCGGCGCCGACAGCGAAGTCGAGGAAGGCGCCAATGGCGCCTCCTTCGCCTTGCGGGTCGAGCGGGTGATCCCCCCCACCCTGCCGCCGCTGGCGGCGATCAAGCCGGCGCTGCAGCAGCTGCTCGTCGCCCGCCGCACCCTGGACGCCGTCAACGCCCGCGCGGTCGCCTTGACCGAGCGCGTCACCAAGGGCGAGAGCCTGGCCGCCGTGGCCGCCTCGGCCGGGGCCACGGTCTCCTCCATCAAGGGCCTGGACCGCCTGCGCGCCAGCCAGGACCCGCGCGTTTCGCAAGGCGTGCCGCGCGACCTGCTGGAGAAGATGTTCGGGGTGAAGCCGGGCGAGGCCTTCATGGCCGATGCCGGCCCGCCGCGCATTATTGTCGCCAAGCTCGACGCGGTGCGCCCGGGCGAGGTCAATCAGGTGGCGCGGATCATCGAGGCTCAGCGCCCGCAACTGACCGGCCAGGTGTTCCGCGACATGCAGGGCCAGGTGCAGTCGCGCGCCATGTCGGTGACCAAGACCAAGATGGACCTGGCGCGGGCCCGCAACGCCATAGGCGTCGATCCAGAACTGGCCGCCAAGGTCGACGGCAAGCCGGCGCCCAAGGCGTGACGCCCGAACCTGCGTTCGCGGCGTTCGAGACGGCTTACGCCGCCGGCGGACCGCAGGTGGTCTGGACCCGCCTGATCGATGACCTGGAGACGCCGGTCAGCGCCTACCTGAAGATCGCGAAGGGCCAGGCCTTCGCCTTCCTGTTCGAGTCCGTCGAGGGCGGCGCCTGGCGCGGCCGCTATTCCATCGTCGCCATGCAGCCGGAGCTGATCTGGCGCTGCCGCGGCGACAAGGCCGAGATCAGCGAGGGCGCCGACCTGGCCAAGGGCGTTTTCGTCCCGCAGGACGGCGGGGCGCTGGATTCGCTGCGCGATCTGGTCGCCGCCTCCCGCCTGTCGCTGCCCAAGGGCCTGCCGCCGATGTCGACCGGCGTGTTCGGGGTGCTGGGCTACGACATGGTGCGGCTGGCCGAGCGCCTGCCCAACATCAACCCGGACCCGCTGGACCTGCCCGACGCGGTGATGATCCGCCCGGCCATCGTCGCCGTGTTCGACGCCATCGCCCAGGAAATCATCCTGGTGACGACCGTGCGGCCGGACGGGACGAGCGCCAAGGCCGCCTATGACGCCGCCGTCGCCCGCCTGGCCAAGGTCAAGGCCGACCTGGCCGCGCCCCTGCCCGGTCCGACCGCGGAGCCGGTCCCGGCCCCGCCTCCGGAATTCACAACCCAGGTCAGCCGCGCCGACTACGCCTCCATCGTCGAACGGGCCAAGGCCTACATCCTCGACGGCGACATCTTCCAGGTCGTGGCCAGCCACCGCTTCAGCGCGCCCTACCACCAGTCGCCGTTCGCCCTCTACCGCAGCTTGCGGCGAATGAACCCCTCGCCGTTCCTGTTCTATATGAACTTCAAGGACTTCCATCTGGTCGGCTCCAGCCCGGAAATCCTGGTCCGCCTGCGCGACGGCAAGATCACCATTCGCCCCATCGCCGGCACCCGCCCGCGCGGCGAGACGCCGGAACTGGACCTGGCGCTGGAGAAAGAGCTGCTGGCCGATCCCAAGGAGCGGGCCGAACACCTGATGCTGCTGGACCTGGGGCGCAACGACGTCGGCCGCGTCGCGGCGCTGCGGGCGGAAGGCAGCAACGAGCCGTCATCGCCCGGCGAGGGCGGCGCCCATGTGCGGGTGACCGAGAGCTTCAGCATCGAGCGCTACAGCCACGTCATGCACATCGTCTCCAACGTCGAGGGCGA
>CANJOB010000108.1 GCA_947475655.1 Caulobacterales bacterium
CTCGGTGAGTGTGCCGGTCTTGTCCACGACCAGGGTATCGGCCTTTTCCAGGCGCTCCAGGGCCGCGGCGTTCTTGACCAGGACGCCGGCCTGGGCGGCGCGGCCGATGGCGACCATGATCGAGATGGGTGTGGCGAGTCCGAGGGCGCAGGGGCAGGCGATGATCAGGACGGACACCGCCGAGACCAGGGCGTGGGCGAAGCGCGGTTCGGGACCGAAGACCGCCCAGCCGAAGAACGCCAGGACGGCCGCGGCCATGACGGCGGGCACGAACCATCCGGCGACGCGGTCGGCGATGCGTTGGATCGGAGCCTGGCTGCGCTGCGCCTGCGCCACCAGATTGACGATCTGCGCCAGCAACGTGTCGGCGCCGATTTTCTCCGCGCGCATGATGAACGAGCCGGTGGTGTTGAACGTGGCGGCGAGCACCTTGTCGCCCGGGCCTTTGATCACGGGGATCGACTCACCGGTCACCATGGATTGATCGACAGTGCCCTGGCCCTCGCTGACGGCGCCGTCGCTGGCGATCTTTTCTCCGGGACGGACGCGCAGAAGGTCGCCGATTCGGATCGCCGCGGCGTCGATGTCTTCCTCTGTGCCGTCGGCGCGGACGCGACGGGCGGTTTTCGGCTGCAGGCCGATCAAAGCCCGGATCGCGCCGGAGGTGCGCCGGCGTGCCCGCAGCTCCAGGATCTGGCCGAGCAGGACAAGGACCGTGATCACCGCGGCCGCCTCGAAGTAAACCGGAACCGCGCCGTTGGTGCGGAAGGAATCCGGAATGAACGACGGCACAAGTAGCGCCGCCGTGCTGTAACCCCAGGCGGCGCCGGTCCCCATGGCGATGAGGGTGAACATATTGAGGTGGCGCGATTTCAGCGACGCCAGCCCGCGGGCGAAGAACGGCAGGCCGGCCCAGAGCACCACCGGCGTGGCCAGCGCGAACTGGAGCCAGTGTGAAACAGTTTCGTCGAGCGGGACATGGATGCCGAGGAGATGTCCGCCCATTTCGAGCAGGAACAGCGGCGCGGTCAGCACCGCCGCGATCCAGAACCGCCGCGTGAAGTCCATCAGTTCGTGGTTTTCCGCCGGTGCCTCGGACACCGCATCGGGCTCGAGCGCCATGCCGCAGATCGGGCAGGCGCCGGGGCCCACCTGCCGCACGGCGGGGTGCATGGGGCAGGTGTAGACGGCGTTGGAAGGCGGCGGCGGAGCCTTATCCTCGAGATAGGCCTCAGGCCGCGCCTGGAACTTCGCGCGGCATCCGCCCGAACAGAAGTAATAGGTCTCGCCGCCGTGATCCGCGCGGTGGGGGGTCTTGCGCGGGTCCACGTCCATCCCGCACACGGGATCACGGGCGGTGTCGGGTCTCGCTTCCAGGGCCGAGGTCATCCCCGCATTATCGCGCGGTCCGCAAGCTGCGTATGTAGGCGATGAGGTCTTCGGCTTGCGCCGGGGTGAGTTTCATCGCCGGCATGGTCGGATGGGGACCGAACAGGAACCCGCGCAGCGCGACTTCATTCATGCCGCGGGTATTGGCAATGGCCTGGAAATCCGGCGCCAGCGCGCCGTCGTTGGCGGTTCGTTGCGCGGGACCGACCACATGACACACGCTGCAGGCCGCGTCCGCGAAGGCTTTTCCCGTCACCGCGTTTCCGCTGGTGGCCGGGGCGGTTTTGATCACCGCCGGCGACGGCGACAGGGCTTCGTTGAGCACGAAGGCCAAGCGCACGCCGGCCTTGCCGAGTTGCGTGCGGACTGTTTTGACGGCGGTATCGACATAGGCGTCCGTCAGCGTGCGGTTACCTTGGGCGTCGAGGGTGTATTCCATCCCAAAGGCGCGATCGACGCCGATCTGGTGGGCGTCCAGGGCCCAGAGCTGGGGCGTCGACGTCGACCACTGGCGCTGTTCAGCTGGGGTAATGTCCTTGATGATCTGCTGGGCGACTTCGGCGGGGTCCATGCCGAGGCGTGTCACGAAGGCGTTGTTCCAGTAGCCGTAGAGGTCCCCTGGCGTGATGAATTTGGCTGCGACCATCAGTCCGCGGCCGTGGCTGTCGCTTTCGTCCACCACGTTCAACGGTTGATGCACGTCGCCGACCAGATTCAGCAGGTATTTCAGCGCAATCACGCGTTCGGCGGCGGTGAGGCGGGGATCGCCCAGTTCGGCGGCGAATTGGTTGATCTTGTCGATCACACAGGCTTCCGCCGGTCCTTGGGAGGCAAGCGTGCCGGCGGCGAGCCTCGGCTGGCCGAAGCAGGCCTTCGGGACGTTGGGCCGGCCCGCGGAGATGTCGGCCATATGCCAGCGATAGGTCTGGTTGTAGTGAATCTTCGTGGTGTCCTGGTCGCCGTCCCGATACTTGTCGGCCCAGGTTGCGGCGCTGGCGATATCGTGGCCGGTGAGAGTGTCGCCGTCGGCCGCCAGCATCGCCCGCACTTTCTCGCGCACCGGCGGCAGCATGTAATGATCGGCGATAAGAGCGACGATCTGATGGCCGCCGTCGTCCCAGGCCATGGCGCTTGAGGATATTGCCGATGCGGCGCACAGCATCGCGCCGGCGAGAATACGTCTGTGCATGGAAGCCTCCTGGTAGGCCCTCAAAAGGCGGGCTGCTCACTTTTCGGCTTTCATGGCCCGGTTCGCGTTGATTGCGATCAACCTCATGGGACGGGGCGCCGTATATCGGTCATTCTCCAGGGCTTGGGCGCTCCCATGATGCAGCGCAGCACCGCCGCCAGGTTAGGTCGAAATGCCGGAAACGCCACCGATGATAGGCTTGAGTTCCCAGGAGGCGGCGCGGCTGCTGACGGAATTCGGCCCCAATATCCTGCCGGACGAAAATCACCACAGCCTCGCTCACCTGATCCTCGGCGTTCTGCGCGAGCCCATGTTCCTGCTGCTGGTGCTGGCGGCGGGGTTGTATCTGATCCTCGGCGATTTCGCCGAAGGCGCGTTCCTGTCGGGCTTCGCGGTGTTCGACATCGCACTGGTAGTGTTCCAGGAGCGCCGCGCGGAGCGCGCCCTGGAGGCGCTGCGCAATCTCACCGCGCCGCATGCGATCGTCATCCGCGACGGCCGTGACCAGAAAGTGCCGGGCCGGACTCTCGTGCCCGGCGACCTGTTCCGCCTGATGGAGGGTGACAGGGTGCCCGCTGACGCCCTGGTGGTGTCGTGCGGTGGCCTCCAGGCCGATGAATCTCTGCTGACGGGTGAGTCGGTTCCGGTGCGCAAGGCCGCGGCGGAGACGCGGCCGGCTGTGTCCCATCCCGGCGGCGATGACCTGCCGCTGGTCTATTCGGGCACCCTGGTGGTGAGCGGCCAGGGATTGGCGCGGGTGCTGGATACCGGTGTCCATACCCAGATCGGGCGCATCGGCGCATCGCTCTCGGCCATCAAGCCCGATCTCTCGCCCCTACAGCGGTCCACTGCGCGCCTGGTGCGCAAGCTCGGGGCGGCGGGGTTGGTCATTAGTGCGATCGTCGTGGTGCTCTACGGCCTGACGCGCGGCGACTGGATGGAGGGCGCGCTCGCGGGCATCAGCCTCGCCATGTCGGCACTGCCGGAAGAGTTTCCCATGGTGCTGATCGTGTTCCTGTCTATGGGGGCGCTGCGGCTTTCGCGCCACCGGGTGTTGACCCGCAGGCCCGCCGCCATCGAGACCCTCGGCGCCGCCGGCGTGCTGTGTGTCGATAAGACCGGGACGCTCACACAAAACACCATGCGGGTCGCGGCGCTTTATGCCGGCGGGCAGTTTCGCGATGTGGACGGCGCGCTCGATCACCTGGAGGAGCCCTTCCATGAAGTGGTGGAGTTCGGTGTCCTCGCCAGCAAGCCGGTGACCTTTGACCCCATGGATCTGGCGGTCAAGGCGCTGGGCGAAAAGACCCTGGCCGGGACCGAACACCTCCACCAGGCTTGGCGGGTGGTGAAGGAATACGAGCTGCGCCCGGGGTTCCTGGCCATGACGCAGGTGTGGACGCCGGAAAAGGGCACCAGAGTCGTCGCGGCCAAGGGTGCGCCGGAAGCCATCACCGATCTTTGCCATCTGGCCGAGGATGCCAGGGCGGCCATCGCCGCGGCCACGCAAGAGCTGGGGAAACGCGGCTTCCGGGTTCTGGCTGTCGCCCGTGGCCGCGCGCCGGATGGGCCTTTGCCGCGCGAGCAGCATGACTTCGACTTTACCTTCGCGGGATTGATCGGATACAGCGATCCATTGCGCGCGGGCGTGGCCGCCTCCATTGCCCAATGCCGGCGCGCGGGTATCGCGGTGGCGATGATCACCGGCGATTATCCGGCGACAGCCCTGGCCATCGGGCGGGAGGCCGGCCTGGATGTGGGCGCCGGTGTGCTGACCGGCGCCGAGATGGCGTCCCTGACCGAGGCCGCGTTGATCGAACGCGTACGCCATGTGCGGATCTTCGCGCGCATGATGCCGGCCCAGAAACTCGACCTGGTGCGGGCATTCAAGGGCGCCGGTCAGGTGGTGGCCATGACCGGCGATGGGGTCAACGACGCGCCGGCGCTCAAGGCCGCGCATATCGGCATCGCCATGGGTGGACGCGGCACAGATGTCGCGCGCGAAGCGGCCGACTTGGTGCTGCTGGACGACGACTTCAACTCCATTGTCCGCGCGGTGCTGGAAGGCCGGCGCATTTACGCCAACCTGCGCAGCTCCATGCGTTATCTGCTGGCGGTCCATGTGCCTATCGTCGGCCTGGCCTTGATCCCGGTGGCGTTGGGCTGGCCCCTGTTGTTCTTCCCCGCCCATATCGTCTTCATGGAAATGATCATCGATCCGGTGTCGTCCATCGTCTTCGAGGCCGAGCCCGCCGACCCGGAGGCCATCGACCGGCCGCCGCGGCCGTTGGATGAGGCGCTGTTCGCCGGCCGGGAACTTCTGCGCGCCTTCCTGCCGGGTATTATTGTCCTGGGCGCCGCGCTGGGCCTTGGTGTTTGGCTGCGGCAGCTGGGCCGTGACGCGGAATCCTTGCGCACCGTTGTCTTTGTCGCGGTCGTGTTCGGCAATCTGGCGCTGCTGATCGCCAGCCGTTCGATCCTTGCGCCGCTCCATCGCATTCTGGCCCGGCGCAACACCGCGTTTTGGATCATCACCGCCGGCACCCTCGGTGGGCTGGCCGCGATCTCGGTCTTTCCTCCGGCGATGCGGCTGTTTCACTTCGGGCCGATGTCGGGGGCGGATGTGGGGCTGGCGGCGGCGGCAGCAGCACTGGTCCTGGCTGCGACCGAAGCCGTCAAAGCCATTCGCCGCCGCACGATCGTACCGCCGGCCTGAGGTGATAGCGATCAAGGTGGGTGTTCAGGCCTTGGTTTATACCGATATCCGCTTGAATATGTATCCGGCCAACCAGGAGGCGACATCATGCACCCGACCACTCCCGACGCTCATGGGATTTTTGCGGCCGCGATCGTCCGCGGGCTCGCGCAGGCGCTGATCAGCAAGGGCGTCATCGGCAAGGCCGAGATGCTCGGCATCTGCGCCACGGCGCAAAAGAGTCTGGGCGAAAGCGGCGTGAGACATGACTCCGACGCCGAAAGCGACGCGGCCCTGCTGGCAGCGTCGCTTTCGGCCGAGATTGAAAGCCGCTTTTAGCGCGCGGCCGCCGCTTACACCGCCGGCATGAGATGGGGCTTGAGGTGCGCTGCGAGGTCGGTCGAGGACAGATTGGCCCAGTCGCTTGCGATCTCCAGGACCACCATCTTTTGAATCTCGGGGCCCAGGTCGCGGCGGAGTTCGCCCAGCATGTGGGGCGGGGCCACCAGCACCAGGGACTGGAACAGCTTCTTCGATGCCGCGGTGGAGACGGCCGCCGCGATCTCGGCGGCAAAGCGGTCCTTCTTTTCTGCCGGCACGGAACCGTGACGCTCGCTCGCGTCGTTGCGCAAGCGCGGCAATGGGACGGGCTCGATATGCAGAGGGCGGTTTTGCAGGACATGGAAATGGGCGGAGGCGCCGTCGCATACCAGCAGCCAACAGATCTTGTCGCGGTCGATGATCATGGGAACTCCTTATGTAAGGAGGAGAGAGTGGGCGCTGTCCGCCGGCCCCGCGTTGATCGTGATCAAGGGCGGGATTCCCTGCCGACCCGCTCGTATTCGGCGATGATCTGCGCGCCGATGAGCAGCACGATGGAGCCCAATTCGGCGCTCAAGAGGACGCCGACGGCGGTCGCCAGGGTGCCGTAGACCACCTGGATCTGCGAGGCGGTGGCGTAGTACCAGGCCAGCAGGTGGCGGGTGATCTCCCACAGAACGGTGGCGAGCGCGCCGCCGGCGAGCGCATGCCGGAGCGACAGGCGGCCGACCGGCATGACCAGGTAGATCGCCGACAGCAGCATCGCTTCGCCGGCGACGCCTACCAGATAAAGCGCTTGGGTCGAAACGGGGCTGAGGGAGTGGCTGTGACCGAGAATCGAGACGTCGCGCGCGCCCACCGCCTGGAGCATGCCGGAGATGACGGTCACGACGATCAGGCCGGTGGCGAGGAACAGCATGAACAGGTAGGGCATCGTGGCCGAGATCAGGAAATGGCGACGCTTGACGGCGACCCGGTGGAAGAAGATCACCGACATGGCATTCTCGAGCGCGGTGAAGGCGAGAGAACTGAAAAACAGCATGGTGACACCCAGCACGAATCCCACCACGTCGCGGTGGATCAGGAAGGCGCGCGCGCCCTCCACCAGGGCGGCGGCCTGGCCGGGCATGACGAACTCCAGGTATTCGCCCATGACCTGAAGCAGGCGGTCTTCCGGAAACAGCAGCGACAGTGCCAGCAGGATCAAGATTACGAGTGGCACCAGCGACAGCAGGGCGTAATAGGCGACGGCGCCCGCCAGCAGCAGGCCCTGGTTGGCGCGAAACTGCTTTGCCACTCTGAGTGCGAACGTTCCCGGACGGCGCAGGATCACGGCGATAGCGCGGCGGTCGGCCGTCGGGACTGGCGGCATCTGCATCTCTTTCCGTCGATACGGGGCTGAAAGCGGCCCATGGAGAGGTTAGTCCGCTGCGTCAGTGCGGAGGTTGATCGTGATCAATTCTCGCGGCCGCCGCCCGGGGCTAGCGTAGCGCATGGAACGCATTGCGTTGCACAGACAGTCCAGGAGGACTTATGCAAGCTAAAGACATCATGACCACGAAGGTGTTCTGCGTGAACGTGAACGATAGCGTTCTGGACGCCATCGAAATCATGCTGCGGGAGCGGATCAGCGGTGTTCCCGTTATCAGCGACCGGGACGTATTGGTGGGGATGCTGACCGAGGGCGACCTTTTACGCCGGGGCGAACTCGGCACCGTGCGGCGGCGACCCCATTGGCTCGAGTTCCTGATGAGCAGCGGAAGACTCGCGGCGGACTATGTCTGCAGCCACAGCAGAAAGGTGGCGGACCTCATGACGCGCCAGGTTGCGGTCGTGGAGCAGGATGCGCCCTTGCAACATATCGTCGATATCATGGAGCGCCGGAAAGTTAAGCGGGTTCCGGTCGTTCGCGAGGGGCGGATTGTAGGAATCATTACCCGCGCGGATTTAGTGAAGGCGCTGGCGGCGAAGCCCATACCGGTCCGGCAGGCCAGTGACGCCGCCCTGTACCGCGACGTGGAGCTGGAGTTGAGCAAGCAGCCCTGGCATGCGGTTCAAGGCCATATCGTGGTGCGTGACGGCATCGTCGCGCTCTGGGGTTTCATTTTTCACGACGCCGAGCGGGACGCCTTGCGTGTGGCCGTGGAAAATATCCCCGGCGTTAAGGGTGTGCGCGACCATCTGGTATGGGTGGAGCCGGCCACCGGCATCGCCATGAACCCCGGCCTGGCGGCCATGGACCTGGAAGACTCCTCGCGGGACGCGAGATCCAAGGAAGCCGTGCGCGGCTGAGACTCGCCGTTGCCGCCCAGCGGGCGCGGGTTACATGTTGCGGCGCCCGCGCATACCGTTATTGATGACGGCGTGGGCAAGCTTGGGCAAAACCGACGGCCATGACGATTCGCAACCTCGACTTTATCTTCAAGCCCCGCTCCGTCGCCGTAATCGGCGCCGGAACGGATCCGCAGAATGTCGGTCATCTGATCCTGTCCAATATCCGGGCCGGCGGATTTCCAGGTGCGGTCTATCCGGTCAATCCCCACGGCGGTGTGATCGAGGGCCTCGCGTCCTATCGGACGATCGCCGATCTGCCCGCCGCGCCGGACCTTGCGATCATCGCCACGCCGCCCGATACCGTCGCCCAGGTTGTGGCCGATCTGGGTGCGCGCGGCTGCCGCGCGGGGGTGGTCATCACCGCCGGCTTCGGCGAGGGCGGGCAGGTAGAAGGCGCCGCCCGGCGCGCTGCGGTCTTGAACGCCGCCCGGCCGCACAATTTCCGCATCATCGGTCCCAACTGCTTCGGGGTGGCCGCGCCGCACGCCCGCCTCAACGCGAGCTTCTCGCGCACACAGCCGCCGGCGGGAGCGCTCGCCCTGATCGCGCAGTCGGGCGCGGTGGCGGCGGCGATGATTGATTGGGCCCAGGCGCGGGGCGTCGGCTTTTCGCATATCGTCACGCTCGGCGATATGATCGATGTCGATTTCGGCGACCTGCTGAATTACGTGGCCGCCGATCCCGCCACGCAGGGCGTTCTGCTCTACATCGAAGGCGTCACCAATCCGCGCAAGTTCATGGCGGCGGCCCGCGCCGCCGCGGGGACAAAGCCGGTGTTCGCGGTGAAGAGCGGGCGCAACGCCGCCAGCGCCCGGGTTACGGCCTCCCACACCGGCGCGCTGGCCGGGAGCGATGCGATCTACGATACCGCCCTGGCGCGCGCCGGTATCCTGCGGGTCGACGATCTCGACAATCTTTACGGCGTTGCGTCGCTGGTGGCGGCGGGCGTTGCGGCGGCCGGCGACCGGCTCGGCGTCATCACCAACGGCGGCGGCCTCGGCGCCCTGGCGGCGGACCGGCTCATCAGCCGCGGCGGGCGGCTCGCGGACCTGTCCCCGGAAACACTGAGGAAGCTCGATGACGTTCTGCCGCCCACCTGGAGCCGCGGCAACCCCGTGGACCTGATCGGCGACGCCGGCCCGGCGAAATACCAGGCGGCGCTGGCGGCCATGTCCGCCAACAGCGGCGCCGACGCCGTCCTGGTCATGCACTGTCCCACCGCGGTGGCGGACCCCGACGCCATCGCCATGGTGGTCGCCGCCCAGGCCGGCGCCGGTCTTCCTCTGATGACCGCGTGGATCGGGGACGCCAGCGTTGCCGGCGCGCGGGCGCAATTCGCACGCACCGGCATCGCGACTTTTGCGACACCGCGCGCGGCGGTGGACGCCTTCATGGATATGGCGCGATACCGCAGGCTTCAGGACACGCTCGGCGCGCCTTCGCCGCCGGCGGCGAAGACCGCCCCCGAGGTTTTGCACGCGGCGTCGGCGATTGTCGGCCGGGTCACAAGCACCGCCTGGCTGGGCGCCAAGGATGTGCGCGAGCTGTTGTCATTGTATCAAGTGCCCATGGGCCGCGCCGCCGAAGCCGCTACGCCCGCCGCCGTCGCCGCCATCGCGGCGGATTGGGCCTGTCCCATCGCCCTGAAGATCAGGTCACCGGATGTGCTGCACAAAAGCGACGTGGGGGGTGTGGCCCTCGCCGTTGCGCCGGAGGCGGCCGCACAGGCGGCGGTGGAAATGCTGGCGCGCATCAAGGCCAAGGTCCCTCATGCGGTGATCGAGGGGTTCCTGGTGGAGGAGATGGTGGTGCGGCCCCAGGCGCAGGAACTTCTGCTCGGCATGGTGCGGGACCCGACCTTTGGCCCAGTCATCGCTTTCGGCCACGGCGGCACGGCGGTGGAAGTGATCAACGACAGGTCTTTCGGCC
>CANJOB010000109.1 GCA_947475655.1 Caulobacterales bacterium
CAAAAAACGCCACGATCACTGTCTAAAAACGTCAAGCTGCCTCCCATCGAGGCGGCGCAGGTGGGGTTCATGAAGACCTTTTTTAAGTCGTCGCTGTTGGTGGCGGGCAGTTTGGCGGCCCTTGCCATGGCCGCCGGCCCCGCCCTGTCGCAAGAATCCCAGCCCGCCCAGCCGCCGGGAGCGCCCCCGCCGGCCATCCCCGACCCGCCGCCGTCCGAGCCGCTGCAGAGCCGGCAACTGGTCGACATCCCCAACGAGGATCCGGTCGCGCCCAACACCGGCAACCAGGTCTATGGCCAAGCCTTCTTCGCTCAGTATTCGCTCTCCAACGCCGAGGACATGCTGCGCCGGATACCGGGCGTGTCACAGATTCTGGATTCCACCGGCCAGAACAATCAGGGCCGCGGCCTGGGCGCCAGCGGCGACCAGATTCTGATCAACGGCCGGCGCATGGCCAGCAAGTCGACCGACGTCCTGGGCGCCCTGCGCCGCATCCGGGCCACGGCGGTCGACCGCGTCGAACTGCTGCGCGGCAATTCCGGCGACACCGGGGTGCTGAGCGAAGGCCTGATCATCAACATGATCCTGAAAGAGGGTCAGAGCGCCGGCGGCGGCGGCACCGGCAATTTCGAACTGAACCAGCGCTGGAGCGACATGGGCTGGCGCGACTTCGACGGCCTGCTGTCGTGGTCGAGCACGATCGGCCGCCTGAGCTACACGGTCGGCTACGAGAAGCAGCTGTTCACCCCGCCGGGCAACACCCCGTCGGGCGGCCAGGGCGGCGACTTCACCCGCCGCACGCGCGACGAGCGCTACTTCTATCCGAACGGCGTGCTGCAGCAGTTGCGTCCGCAAAAGTGGGAGCGCCAGCACCACAAGAACATCTTCACCGCCCAGGGCGTCTACAACTTCGAGAACGGCGACCAGCTCAACCTGAATCTGCTGTACCAGCCGCATCCGATCAAGGCGACCGACGTCACCCCCTTCACCTCGTTCACCACCGCCGGCGTGCAATTGCCGGGCACGACGCTGGAGGTGCACCAGAACAAGACCATGCGGCAGATTCTGGAGATCGGCGGCGAGTACGAGAAGAAGATCGGCACGGGCACGTTCAATGTCGTCGCCATCCACAACCGCACCCCGGTCAAGACAAGCGACTTCCGCAACCGCACCAGTTCGGCGGGTGTGCTGACGGAGGTTTCAAAGAACATCACCAAGCAGGTGACGCAGGAAGACGTGGTGCGCGGTTCCTACAGCTGGCCGGTGTTCAAGGGCCAGACCCTGACCCTTGGGGCCGAGGGCGCCAAGAACACCCTCAACCAGAACCAGTTCGCCTTCGCCGACCTGAACCGCGACCTTCGCCAGGAAAACGTCGCTCGGACCCTGGCCATCGTGGAGGAAAAGCGCGGCGAGCTGTTCGGCATCCACAACTGGACTCTGACCCCCAAGCTCTCGGTGGAGAGCTCGCTCACCTACGAATTCTCGACCATCACCACCAACTATCCGCAGATTCCCGAGGCGTCGTACAAGTTCCTCAAGCCCCGCGTCGACGTGCGCTACAGCCTGACCAGCGCCGACCGCCTGCGCTTCAAGGCCGAGCGCACCGTCAGCCAGCTGAACTTCAGCAATTTCGTGCCGGTCTACAACGCCGTCGACAGCCGCCTCGACCCGGGTAATCCGGGCATCGCGCCGGAGAAGACCTGGACCTACGAGGCGGGGATCGAACACCGCATGCCCAACGACCAGGGCACGTTGGAGGCGCGCGCCTTCTACAAGAATATCACCGATCACATCGACCGCGGCCCGTTCGGCCTGCCGGTGGGCGGCCTGCCTTCCTCGGCGCCGATCAACATCGACAAGGCCACCAACAAGGGTGTGGAACTCAAAGCCGGTCTGCGCCTGACCCGGCTCGGCCTGCGCAACGTGCAGATCAACAGCCGCCTGCAGATTCAGGACTCCGAGGTGATCGATCCGTTCACCGGCAAGAAACGCCAGATCTACAACCTGTGGGACCGCGAGTTCACGCTGGGTTTCCGCCACGACGTGACGCGCTGGAAGATGTCCTACGGCGCCACCATGCAGGCGACCGGCGGCGCCAACATCACCAGCGACATCCGCACCTTGGCGATTCTGAAACGCGACCCGCGCATCGGCCTGTTCGTCGAAAAGGCCCTGCCGCGCGAGATGACGCTGCGTTTCGAGATGATAAACCTGACCGGCTCGCACGAGAGCAGCTACCGCGCCCTCTATCTGGTCAGCCAGGGCAGTGGCGGCGTCAACCGCACCGAGACCTACCAGGAAGTGCGCGACCTGCGCTACGTCCTGCGTCTGCGCGGCAAGTTCTAGCGCGAGGGTCGCCTGTGGCGCGCGCTCAGCGCGCGACCCGACGTACACTATTGATGACGACGACGGGCGCGAGCATCTCGCCCTTCAGATAGCCCACGCCCGCTGTGGGCGAACGCCGCGCCAGGTTGATCTTCTTCACAACCTCGATCCCGTCGACGACGCGGCCAAAGACGGCGAAGCCGAAGCGATCACTCTTGCCGGTCGGATCGGCGTCGTAGCCGGTCTGGTCGCCGAGCACGATGAAGAAGTCGCTGGTCGCCGTGCCGGGACCGTTGCGCGTGAGGGAGATGGAGCCGTTCAGGTGCGAGAGGCCCGTCTTGGTCGTGCTCTCGTGCGGAATGGCCTTCAGCGGCGCCACGCCCTTGTTGAGCAGCCCGCCCTGGATCGAGCCCCAGCTGCCGTCGGCATCCTTGGCCGGGCGCGAGGCGCGGTAGAACTGCGCGCCGTCGTAGAGCTTCTGGTCCACGTAGCGCAGGAAGTTGGCCACGCTGAGCGGGGCCTTGTCGCGATAGAGGTCGATCAGGATCACGCCCATGCTGGTGCGCATGGCCACGCGCACCGCCCCGGCCGGAATCGGCGGCGGGCCGGCAGGGACAGCCTCCGCGGCGGGCGGAGCGGCCGGATCAGTCGGGGCGGGGGCGGCCGGAGCCGGGGGCGCAGCGGGCGCGGGAACGGCTGCGGGCGCGGCCGGCGGGGCGGAATCGGCGGGGGCTTGGCCGAACGCCGGGCCGTTGGCGGCGAGGGCGCCGATGCTGAGCACGAAATCACGCCGTTTCATCGCTTTGGCTCCTCCCGGTCTAAGCGCGCCAGCAAGCCGGAAGGCGCGGGCCTTGGCAAGTCCCGGCCCTATACGGATGACCCTCCCCGACCCCTCGCCACCGGTCATGCCTTTGTCTGGCCACGAAGCTCGCCATGCTGGGGCCTGAGCAATCATGCTGGGGAGCAAACTATGGACCGCACCAAGGTGCAAAATCTGATCACCGCCGCGGCGACCGCCGTCGTCGCCGCCGCCGCCGCCGCCGCCGGGGCGGCGGCCGCGCAGGAGCCGAAGTACAACGAGCTCAAGCCGACTTCGGAAGCGCCGCATGTGCGCCCGTCCGACGTGCCGTTCCGCACGGACGAGATAGAGATCGTCCTGCCCGGCAACGGCGCGCGCGGCGGCGAGCTCGAATACAAGTTCCGCATGAAGAAAGGCCAGGCCATCGTCTATAGCTGGTCCGAGACCGGAACCCCGGCCGACGAATTCTATTTCGACCTGCACGGCCACGCCACGACAGCCTCGGCCAACGGCGAGTTCGACCTGGCCAACTACCACAAGGAATCTAAGGACAAGGGCGCCGGCTCACTGGTGGCCGCGGTTGACGGCGTGCACGGCTGGTTCTTCCAGAACGGCGGCGAGAAGACCGCCACAGTGACGATCAAGGTGGCCGGCTTCTACGAACTGATCCCGCCCGGTGAAGTCGGCAACGAAGCCGGCATCAAGGCCAAGGGCCAGCGCTAGGGCCTGAACGGCGCCAGGGTCCGCGTCCGCACAAAGACGCTGGCCTTGGCCGTCCCGGCGCGCCACAATCGGGGCATGGATACCGCTCAAGACCTCGCCGGCTGGATCGGCCGCGAAACCCTCGCTCACGACGTCGTCACGCCAGGTCCGGTGCGCGGCCTGCTGGCCACCATAGCCTCGACCGATATCGAGCCGGCAGCGGGCTCGGCTGCGCCGATCCTGGCGCACTGGCTGTATTTCCTGCCCTACGCGCCGCTGGCCGATGTCGGCCCCGACGGCCATCCCAAGCGCGGCGGATTCATGCCGCCCATTCCCCTGCCGCGCCGCATGTGGGCCGGCAGCCGGCTGGAATTCCTGAAACCCCTGCGCGTCGGGGCCGCCGTGACGCGGCGCTCGGTGATCGGCGACGTCAAGGAAAAGAGCGGCCGCACCGGCGCCCTGGTGTTCGTCCGCGTCGACCACGAGGTCTCCGACGAGGCCGGCGTCGTGCTGCGCGACAGCCACGACATCGTTTTCCGGGACCTGCCGCCGCCGGAGGCCCCCGCCTCGCCGCCGCCCCCACCGACCCCGGCGCCGGAAAACCCGCAGTGGGCCCGGCAGGTCGATCCGGACCCTGTGCTGCTGTTCCGCTACTCGGCCCTGACCTTCAACGGCCATCGCATCCACTACGACCAGCCCTATGTGACCCAGGTCGAGGGCTATCCGGGCCTGATCGTCCACGGCCCCTTGCTGGCGACCCTGCTGGTGCATGAGCTGACCACGCGCCATCCGGGCGCCGCCCTCGCCACCTTCACCTTCCGCGCCGTCAAGCCGGTGTTCGACACGGCCCCCTTCTTCGTCTGCGGTTCACTGGAGGCCGACGGCCAGGCGCGCCTGTTCATCCGCGACGCGGCCGGCGCCCTGTGCATGGACGCCGCCGCCACGCTGCGCTGACCTGTTTCGGAGAGCTTCCCCATGACCGACTACGGCGCCGCCAAGGCCAAGGGCGACAGGCGCAAAAAGATCCTGGCGATCATCGGCGTCGCCGTCGTGGTCGTCGCCGGCGTCGCCTTCCTGGTCTGGTCGAACTGGGAATCCCGCACCCGCAAGATCGCCACCTCGGACGCCGTGGTGGCGGCTGATTCCATCACCGGCCCGCCGTGCGAGCCGGGCACGGCGGCGGGCAAGCTGGGCCGTGGCGACCAGTGGGAGACCCTGGTCTTCACCGAGGTCGAGTTCGGCCGCCGCATCGGCCACGCCGACTGCGCCGTGGCCAAGGACGACAGCAAGAGCGGGTTTCGGTCAGTGTGTCAGTTCAGCAGCCCGGCGGAACTGCGCGTCGTCACCCAGGACGGCGCGCGCCACTACTTCGACGTGGGCTTGGGCCAGCCGGCGACGGTGATCGTCTCCGAAAGCGGCGTCCAGTGCGTCAAGGCGGCCAACAACTTCTGACCGCCAGGACCGCGCTAACCCCCTATCGCGGTCTCCTGGCTGCGAATAACGTGACCTCAAGCCAACCACGGGGATCTCCGGCCGATGTTCACATCCTTCTTTCCGCGCCCGCGGCTATTCTTCCTGTCGGCCGTAGCCTGGATCGCGATCGCGGTCGGGCTCTGGTACGGCGGGGGCAGGGACCTGGGGGCCGCGTTCGGCATGCCGCCGGTCGATCCGGATGCACCGCCGATCATCGGCTTGGGCATGTTCGTGGCGCCTTACTTCCTGTGGTTCTACCTATATTTCGCGGTCTTCATGGCCGCCTTTGCCGCCTTCTGGCGCATCGTCTCGCCGCACCCCTGGTGGCTGTGGTCGATCCTCGGTTCCGGCCTGATCATCTTCGTCACCTACATCGACGTGCAGTTCACCGTCGCCATCAACAACTGGCGCGGCCCATTCTTCGATCTGGTGCAGGAGGCGCTCACCGGCAAGCCCGTTGCGCCCGCGGACTATTACAACGGCATCCTGCAGTTCCTCTACATCGCCCTCGGCGCGGTGATCCTGGGCGCCCTGAATATCTTCTTCGTCGCCCACTACGTGTTCCGCTGGCGCACCGCGATGAACAATTTCTACATCGAGCACTGGACCCGGCTGCGTACCATCGAGGGCGCCGCCCAGCGGGTGCAGGAAGACACCATGCGCTTCGCCACCATCACCGAGACCCTGGGCGTCAGCCTGATCTCGGCGGTGATGACCCTGATCGCCTTCCTGCCCGTGCTGGCGCGGCTGTCGCGCCACGTCACCGAACTGCCGATCATCGGCGCGGTGCCGCACGCCCTGGTGATGATGGCCCTGCTCTGGTCCGCCCTCGGCACGGTCTGGCTGGCGTCGATCGGCTTCAAGCTGCCGGGGCTGAACTTCAAGAACCAGCGCGTCGAGGCGGCCTACCGCAAGGAGCTGGTCTATGGCGAGGACCACGCCGACCGGGCCGAACCGGTCACCCTGCTGGAGCTGTTCGACAATGTGCGGAAGAATTATTTCCGCATGTATTTCCACTACATGTACTTCAACGTCGGCCGGATCATTTACCTGCAGGCGGACGCCATTTTCGTCTACATCCTGATCGGGCCGGCCATTCTGGCGGGCAAACTGACCCTGGGCCTGATGCAGCAGATCCTGACTGCCTTCGGCCAGGTCAGCGCCTCGTTCCAGTACTTGGTCAACAGCTGGAGCACGATCGTCGAGCTGATCTCGATCTATAAGCGTCTGCATGCCTTCGAAGCCGTGCTGGACGAGAAGCCGCTGGACAACATCGAGGCGCAGCCGGCGGTCTGATGCGGATAGACATCTGGGGCTGGAATCGGGAGCCGAGCCGCGGCGACCATCAGGATTTGCTGCGCCTGGCGCAAACGGCGGACGAGCTCGGCTTCGGCGGGGTGTGGTTCAACGAGTTTCACTTCACCGACCCGCCGCAGGCCTATCCCTCGACCCTGCTGCTGGCGGCGGCGATCTTCGCGCGCACCGAGCGACTGCGCGTCGGCACCGCCGTGCTAGTGCTGCCGATGCACGAGCCGCACCTGCTGGCCGAGGAGATCGCCCAGCTCGACTGGCAGGGCGACGGCCGCATCGATATCGGCCTGGGCCGCGGCACGCTGCCGTCCAGCTTCGAGCGCGTCGGCATCGACCCGGCGACGACGCGCGAGCGGTTCGAGCGCGGGTATCGCGTGTTGATGGAAAGCTGGCGCGACCTGCCGCTGGTGCAGACGCCGCACCCGCCGCTGTTCATTGGCGGCGCCTCGGCTGAGACGCTGGAGTTCGCCCACGAACACGGTATCCCGCTGCTGCTGGGCTTGGAGCCTGGCGAGCACATCCAGCTCGATCTCTACGGGCCGATCCTGGCCGAGCGGGGCGGTCCCAGCCTGATTCCGCGCTCGTCCTTGGCCCGCTTCGTCACCATCGGCGCCACGCCCGCCAAGGCGGCGGAGGCCATCGACACCCTGGTGGACCGCATCCAGGCGCGGCGGCTGGAGATGAGCGTCGCGCTTGGCAAGCCCACCGCGCCGATGGACCGCGATGCGCTCCTGGCCAAACAGTTCATCGCCGGAACGCCCGATCAATGCGTGGCGCAGATCGAAGCCCTTGGGGCGAAGTTCGGCATGGCCAACATCCGCTGCGTTTTCAACGGCAGCGGCGCGATCGGCGCCGACGTCGCCGCCCAGGCCATGATGCTGTTCGGCCGCGAAGTGCTGCCGGCCTTCCACGGCGGCGGCGCTTGAGGAACTCTCCTGCGGCGCGGCGGTTGTGACGGCATGACCGCCACCTGCGACCGTCTTGTCCTGACTCCCGACGACATCGACCTGTCCCGCTCGCCCCTGCATGGACAACTCGGGGCCGAGACCTTCGTGCTGGGCGCCTTCAACCCCGGCCTGACCCGCCTGCCGAATGGCAACCTGCTGATGATGGTCCGCGTCGCCGAGGCGCTGCGCGAGCCCATTGTCGATGGCAAGGTGGGCGCGATCCGCTGGGCCAACGGCCGCTATCAGATCGACGCCTGGCCCCTGGAGCTCGCCGACACCAGCGACCCGCGCAAATTCCTACTGTTGGGACACCGCTGGCGCACCATGGCCCTGACCTCGCTCTCCTGGCTGCTGCCGGTGGAACTGTCCGCCGACGGCCTGACCGTCGTGGCCAAACACTACGACCGCGCCATCGCCCCCCAGGCCGACCACCAGTGCTACGGCGTCGAGGACGCCCGCATCTCGCGCGTCGACGGCCGCTACTACATGACCACCTGCTCGGTCAGCCCTGAGCGGCACGCCACCACCCTCTACGTCTCCGACGACGCCATGGACTGGTGTTACGAGGACATCGTCCTCGACCACCAGAACAAGGACATGCTGATCTTCGAGGGCAAGGTCGGGGATAAGTTCTGGGCCCAGACCCGGCCCCTGGGCGACCTCTACTTCGCCTATCCGCCGGGCAGCCCGTGGATGGCCGGGCCGTCGATGAACCTGGCCACCTCCCCCGACGCCCTGCACTGGAAGCCATTGTCCCGCCCGGGCATCCGCCCCGCGGCCCATTCCCCGGCCTCCTCACGCATGGGCGGCGGCGCCCCGCCGATCCTCACCGATGACGGCTGGCTCTGCCTGTGGCACGGGGTCGAGCCGATCGGTCTGGTCGGCATCTACCGCACCTACTGGGCCCTGCTGGACCGCGACGATCCCAGCATCGTCCTGCATCGCAGCGACCCGGAGGCCCTGCTGTCGCCGGCGCCCGAACTTACCGCCCCGATCGAGCACCTGATGTATCTGCGTGACGTGGTGTTCACGACCGGCATCGCCGATGATGGCGATTCCTATGTGGTGGCGTCCGGCGAGGCCGACCTCGCCTGCCGCATCACCCGCCTGCCCAAGAAACTGTTTAAACGCCCGTAAGGCGCCTCACGCGCGCTCCGGCGCTTGCATTCCCCGCCGCCCGGGGCCGATGCTGAAGCCATGGACATGGCCCAAGACTTAGCGCTGACCGTCCCGCCTCCGCCGATGCAGCGCGCGCGGGGCCTGGGGGTGCTGAGCTGCGGTCTCTCCGCAGGACGCACCCGGCCCATCACCCTGCGCCAGGAGGGATGCGCCAAGATCCGGCTGCTGCCCAGCCGTGACGGCTTTCTGGACGCCCTGATGGTCAACACCGCCGGCGGCCTGACCGGCGGCGACCATGTGCGGTGGCGGGCCAGTGTGCATGCGGGCGCGCGGGCCAGCCTGTCGACCACCAGCTGCGAACGCATCTACCGCAGCGCCGGCGGTGCGGCGCGGATCGATGTGGCGTTGGATGTCGGCGCTGGCGCAGCGCTCGACTGGATTCCTCAGGAGACGATCCTGTTCGACCGCGCGCGGCTTTCCCGCACGCTGGACGCCGATGTCGCCGCCGACGGCCGGCTGCTGATCGCCGAGAGCGTGCTGCTCGGCCGCCGCGCCATGGGCGAGACCGCGATCAGCGGCGCCATCGCCGAGCGCTGGCGCGTGCGCCGCTGCGGCGGCCTTATCTTCGCTGACGACATTCGCATCGGCGCCGCCCTGTCGGACGCCGCGGCGCGGCCCGCGGCCCTGAACGGCGGCGCGGCCTACGCCGCCCTGCTGCTCGTGGCGCCTGACGCGGAGTGCTTTCTCGCGCCCCTGCGCGCCGCTATCGGCGATACGGGCGGGGCCAGCGCCTTCGACGGCCGGCTGTTCTGCCGCATGGTCGCGCCCGATGGCTTCGCCCTGCGCCGCGCCCTGCTGCCGGCGCTCAAGGTGCTGTCGCCGGGTGTGGAATCACAACGCGTCTGGAGCTTCTGACCCGAATGAATCTGACCCCGCGCGAGAAGGACAAGCTGCTGATCGCCATGGCCGCGATCGTCGCCCGCAACCGGCTGGAGCGCGGCGTGCTGCTGAACCATCCTGAAGCCATCGCCATCATCACAGACTTCGTCGTCGAGGGCGCCCGCGACGGCCGCTCGGTCGCCGACCTGATGGAGGCCGGCGCCCATGTCGTCCGCCGCGACCAGGTGATGGAGGGCATCGCCGAGATGATCCACGACATCCAGGTCGAGGCCACCTTCC
>CANJOB010000110.1 GCA_947475655.1 Caulobacterales bacterium
ACCTTGGTCTCGGCCACCTCGTAGGTGAAGACGCCGCATACCCCGACGCCGTTCTGGTGGACCAACAGCATGATCCTGGTCGCATCCTCGCGCGATTTGTTGAAAAACCGCTCAAGCACGTAAACCACGAACTCCATCGGCGTGTAGTCGTCGTTCAGAATCAGCACGCGGTAGAGCGACGGCTTCTGGGTCTTTGGCTTGGTCTCGGTGACGACCGCCGACCCGGGCTGACCGCCGTTGGCAGGACTGGCTGGTTTGCGATCGGCCATACAGACCCACGAACTCCTCATCGGCCGGTGGGCCGTCTCATACCGATTAGATATGGCAAGGCGGGCCGGATGGAAGGGGGCGTCGCCTTACCGCGCCGCTTTGGCGCAGTTGTGATGACCAAATCACGGCTTTGAGGACTGGTTGCGGGGCATCAGGGTCCCGGTGACGACCGCGGACTGGCCAAATCGCTCTTTCAGCGAATCGACCGCCTTCTCGCCCTTGAGCCGCCGCGCCTCGCCGGAGAAGAAGTCGGCCTCGACCAGATCGGCCTCGACCAGGTCCGCCAACCCGGCCCCGATCAGACGGAACGAGCGGCCGTCGGCCTCGACCTTCAGCATGGCCCGCACGGCCGCGTAGAGGCTGTGGGTGGTCTGGGTAGGTATGGCCAGGGTGCGACGCCGCGTCAGGATGCGGAAATCGGGCGTGCGCAGCTTGAGGGTCGCCACCCGGCCCGCCACTCCGCCGGCGCGGGCCTGGCTGGTGACCTTCTCGCACATGCGCCGCAGGATCGGTTCCAGCTCATCCAGCCGCGACAGGTCGTGCTCGAAGGTGGTCTCGTTGCTGATGCCCTTGCGGGCTTCGTTGGGATTGACGCCGCGGGTGTCGCGGCCCTCGGCCAGTTGCGACAGGCGCAGGCCGTGCGCGCCGAACTTGTCGGCCAGGGCCTTGGGTCCGGCGCGGGACAGGTCGCCCACCGTGCGGTAGCCGGCCGCCTCCAGCGCCTTGGCGAACACCGGACCGACGCCGGGCAGGATGGTGACGGACCGCCCGGCCAGCAGGGTCTTTGCTTCCGTGGCCCCGATCATCGAGAACCCGCGCGGTTTGTCGAGCTCGGAGGCGATCTTGGCCAGGAATTTGTTGGGCGCCAGGCCGATGGAGACGGTGATGCCGACCTCGGCCTCGATCTCGCGCTGGGCGCGGGCCAGCAGATAGGCCGGCGGGGCGCCGTGCAGGCGCTGTGTGCCCGAAAGATCGACCCAGGCCTCGTCCAGCGACAGGGTTTGCACCAGGGGGGTCAGGGCCTCCAGCTTGGCCATGATCTGTCGGCTGGCGGCCTTGTACTTGGCGAAGTTGGGCTTGATGACCACGGCGTTGGGGCAGAGTTTGAGCGCCTTGAACATCGGCATGGCGCTGCGGGCCCCGCTCATGCGGGCAATGTAGCAAGCGGTGGTCACCACCCCGCGCTTGCCCCCGCCGACGATCAGGGGCTTGTCGCGCAGGGAGGGGGCGTCGCGCTTCTCCACCGAGGCGTAGAAGGCGTCGCAGTCCAGGTGGGCGATCGACAGGGTATCCAGTTCGGAATGGCCGACCAGCCGCGGTGAAGCGCAGGCCGGGCAACGCGCCGGGCGCTGCTCTCCCGTCCACAGGCAATCGCGGCAGATCGCCTTCATCAGCCTTCTGGCCAGAGCCAGGCCGCCCCGCGCACACCGGAGGAATCCCCGTGCAGGGCTTGGCGGATCGGGGTGGTGAAGCTGTCGGTGAAAGCGTTGGCGGCCACCAGGGGCGGCAGGCGCTCGTACAGTTCGGCGGTGTTGGAAAGCCCGCCGCCCAGGACGATCACGTCCGAGTCGATCAGGTCGCAGACCACCGCCAGAGCCCGCGCCAGGCGGTCGATGTAGCGGTCCAGGATCTGAGCCGGCAGGGCCTCCCCCACGCGGGCGGCGGCGATGATCTGCTCGCCCTTCAGCGCCGGCCCGCCCAGTTCGCGGTGATCGCGCTCCAAGCCCGTGCCGCTGGTCCACATCTCCAGGCAGCCGCGCCGCCCGCACCAGCACAGCGGACCGGGGTGCTCCTCGTCGGTCGGCCAGGGCAGGGGCGTGTGGCCCCACTCGCCGGCGATGCCGTTGCGGCCCTCTACCAGCCGGCCGCACGCCACCACGGCGCCGCCGCAGCCGGTGCCCAGGATGGCGGCGAACACCATGTCCGCCCCGGCCGCCGCCCCGTCCGTGGCTTCCGAGACCGCCAGGCAGTTGGCGTCGTTGGAGAGGCGCACCGGCCGGCCCAGCGCCGCCTCGACGTCCTTGCCGAAGGGCTTGCCGTTCATCCAGGTGGAGTTGGCGTTGCGGATCAGGCGGTCAACTGGCGAGATCGAGCCCGGATGGCCGATGCCGACGTGCGGGACCTTGGCCCCCGCCTGATGCTCGGCCTGGGCCACCAGCTCGGCCACGGCGCGCACGGCGGCGGCGTAGTCTCCGGGGTTGGGCGCGCGCACCCGGGCCACGTACCGCCCGTCCCGGTCCAGGGCGGCGGCCTCAATCTTGGTGCCGCCGAAATCGACGCCGATGCGGATCATGGGGAGGGGCCCTTCTCGGCTAACGCGGACTTAAGGATATGCGTGGCATCTGGACCGGCAAGGCAAAGCGAATCGACGCCCGCGCCGATGCGCCTTGAGTTCGGGGTCAGGATGACGAAGACGGTCCTCATCGTCGAGGATAACGAGCTGAATATGAAGCTCTTCCACGACCTGCTCGACGCCCAGGGTTACAAGACCCTGCAGACGCGCGAGGGGCTGCAAGCCCTGACGATCGCGCGCGAGCACCGCCCTGACCTGATCCTGATGGACATCCAGTTGCCGGAGATTTCGGGCCTCGAGGTCACCAAGTGGCTGAAAGAGGACGACGACCTGCGCCACATCCCGGTGGTGGCGGTGACCGCCTTCGCCATGAAGGGCGACGAGGAGCGCATCCGCGAGGGGGGCTGCGAGGCCTATATCTCCAAGCCCATCTCCGTGTCACACTTTCTGACGACGATCCGCGGCCTGCTGGGAGAACCGGTATGAGCGCCCGAATCCTGGTGGTCGACGACATCGAGGCCCACGTCAGGCTGCTCGAAGCGAAGCTGACGGCTGAATACTATGAGGTGGCGACCGCCAACGACGGCCCCACGGCTCTGGCCATGGCCGCCGACATGCTGCCCGACATCATCCTGCTCGACGTGATGATGCCCGGCATGGACGGGTTCGAGGTCTGCCGCCGCCTGAAGGACGATCCGGCCACCCGGCATATCCCGGTGGTGCTGGTCACGGCCCTGGACGGCCGCGCCGACCGCATCGGCGGGCTGGAGGCCGGCGCCGAGGATTTCCTGACCAAGCCGATCGACGACGTCATGCTGTTCGCTCGCGTGCGCAGCCTGACCCGCCTCAAACTGATCATCGACGAACTGCGCGAACGCGAGGCCTCGGGCCGCCGCATGGGCGTGATCGCGTCGGCCGCCTCGCGCCTGGGCGGCAACGGCGGCCGGGTGCTGATCGTCGACGACAACGAGCGCCAGGCCGAGCGGGTATTCAACGAACTGAGCCTGGAGCACCGGCCGGTGCTGGAGAAGGACCCGGAGAAGGCGCACCTGACCGCGCGCGGCCCGGTCGACCTGGTGATCGTCAACGCCACGGCCAAGGACTTCGACGGCCTGCGTTTCGCCGCCACCCTGCGGTCGGACGAATCCACCCGCCACCTGCCCATCCTGGCCATCGTCGACACCGACGAGCGTTCGCGCGTGGTCAAGGCGCTGGAAATCGGCGTCAACGACCTGTTGCCCAAGCCGGTCGACCCGCAGGAGCTGTCGGCGCGGGTCCGCACCCAGATCAAGCGCAAGCGCTACACCGACTTCCTGCGCGACAACCTCGACCATTCGCTGGAGCTGGCGGTCACCGACCAGCTGACCGGCCTGCACAACCGCCGCTACATGACCGGCCAGCTCAACGCCCTGGTCAATCGCGCCGCGCACGGCGGCGATCCCGTCGCGGCGCTGATGATCGACATCGACCACTTCAAGAAGATCAACGACAGCTTCGGCCACCCGGTCGGCGACGAGGTGCTACGGGAATTCGCCGTGCGCCTGGCCTCCAACGTCCGCGCCATCGACCTGCCTTGCCGCTACGGCGGCGAGGAGTTCACGGTGATCATGCCCGACACCCGGCTGGAAGACGCCCACCGCATCGCCGAGCGCATCCGCCTGCACGTGGCCGGCTCGCCCTTCCGCGTCGCCAACGGCGAGGAGATGCTGACCGTGACCATCTCCATCGGCGTGGCCTCGACCCACGGCGACGACGACACCCCCGAAGCCCTGCTCAAGCGGGCCGACGACGCGGTCTATGAGGCCAAGAGCGGCGGCCGCAACAAGGTCGTCGCCAGCGCGGCCTAGAGCGGGCCCCAGGAAAAGTGCGAAGCGGTTTTCCGCTCGCAATCCGCTCAAAACATAGCATCCCCGAGCGGAACCACGCTTAAGCTAGAGTGTTCAACTCCTTGTCTCACAAGGAGGAAATTCCGATGCGCGTTGTCCTGATCCCCGCCCTGATCGTCGTGTCCCTGGCGGTGACCGCTTGTGAACAGAAGCCCAAGACCGCCGGTGAGCGCGTGGGCGACGCGGTGGAGGAACTGGTCGAGCCCGAACCCAAGACCCCGACGGAAAAGGCCGGCGCCGCCATCGAGGAAGCCGGCGAAGATATCAAGGACGCCGCCAAATAGGCGTCTAGGCGCGCATATAGCCCTGGGCCCGGGTCGGGTCGGACGGCTTGTAATTGATCGGCCCCATGCCGAACACCGCCACCTCGACAGGCTCGGTCCCGCCCGAGATCACTCCGTCGTAGTGGTGGGTCCTGGCCACCCGGCGCACGAAGCCGCCGGCGGGCACGGGCACACAGGCCTTGGGATCGAAGTCCGCGCCGCTGTTGCACCACCAGGTCCCCGACATCACCATACAGATGCGGTCGGTGTCGTAGTAGTGCGGGATGCTCATAAAGCCGATGTGCCAGCGGATCATGCTCAGATAGAGCCCCGCTTTGTTGGGATCGCCGAACAGGGTGCAGGTCTCCTGCACATGCCCGCCGTAGATCGGGTGCGGCTTCCAGGGAATTTCGCCCTTGGGAATGATGATGGTCTGCGCGGAGTCGAGCGGGCTGGCCTGCGCCCCGCCGGCCATTCCGGCGGCGATGGCGGCCATCACCCCGCCGATCAGCAGCTCGCGTCTCGCCGGATCAAGCTCGTCCATGGCGGTCTCCCCTCTGGCTGACGCTTTGGCGTCTTGAGAGAACTGTTACAGCGCCGCGGCCGGAATCAAAAACGCCCGGCCTTTGAGGGCCGGGCGTCTTGAAGCGTCAACCAAGCGGCAATGCCTACTTGATCTTGCCTTCCTTGAACTCGACGTGCTTGCGCACGACCGGATCGTACTTCTTCAGCACCATCTTGTCGGTTTTGGTGCGGGCGTTCTTCTTCGTCACATAGAAGAAGCCGGTGTCCGCCGAGGAATTGAGGCGGATCTTGATGGAGGCTGGCTTGGCCATGGTCGCTTAATTCCTGTGGCCGAAGGGGCCGAAATGAGAGCGGCGGAACATACTGATCGGCCTTGGGAAGTCAACCGGGGCCGTCGGCCCTAGTCGCGCAGCTGGTCCAGCTTGGGCGCGCCGTGCTTGAGCCGGGCCAGGGTGACGGGGTGGTTGGGGTCGGTCAGGCGCGCCTTGGCCTGCGCCAGGACGAAGCGGGTGACGGACGGCAGGTCCAGGTCGCCGGTGTCGTCCATGCCAAGCCAAGCGATCTCGTCCAGTTCGCCGTCGCCCTCGGAACGCTCCTGGCTCAGCAGGCGGCCGGCGTCGGCCATGAAGAAGCGGGCGTCGAACCGGCGCGGGCGATAGGGCGGGGTCACGGCCCGGGCGATGAAGGTCAGGGCCGCCAGGTCGGGCAGGGCGCCCTTGGCCAGGAAGGGGCCCCAGGAGCCGGCCCGCATCCGGGGCGGCGCCGGCCTGGCCAGCAACAGCCCGGCCTCCTCGAAGGTCTCGCGCACGGCGGCCAGGGCGAGGCCGCGGCCCAGGCGCACGGGGCAGCCGCGCGGCAGGGCCAAGGTGAGGCGGCGGGCCTCCTCGGGCTCGAGCTCGGTCGCCGCCGGGGCGGCGTAGTCGGACCGGTCGACCCGGCCGCCGGGAAACACCCAGCGCCCGCCCATGAAGGTCAGATTGGCGCGGCGTCGGCCCATCAGCACCTTGGGCCCGTCCTCGTCGCGGCGGATCAGGATAAGGGTGGCGGCATGGCGCGGACGCAGAAGCTTGGCGTCGGGCTTGCGGACCGGCTGCGCCGTCATCTCGTCGAACAGGGCCTTTTCGATCGTCATGTCAGCGGCCCTTGCGCCGCGGGCCGGATTTTTTCGGGCCCGGACGGCCGCCGCCGCCGCAGGATCGCCCGCCGCCCTTGTAGCCGCCGGGGCGTCCACCGCCGGGCCGCCGCTGCAGGCGCAGCACCTGGGCCCCGACGCCGCCGTCGCCGGCGGGTTCCGGCTCGCTGACCATCTCGAACAGCAGGCCGCCGGTGACCGGGGTCGCCTCGGTCAGGCGGATGGTCACCGCCAAGCCCAGCGGCCAGCGGGCGCCGGTGCGCTCGCCGATCAAGGCGTGGCTGCGCTCATCGTGGACGAAGTACTCGCCGCCCAGGGAGGAAACCGGAACCAGGCCGTCGGCTCCGGTCTCGGTCAGTTTCACGAACAGGCCGAAACGGGTGACGCCGGTGATGCGGCCCTCGAACTCCGCCCCGACCCGGTCGGCCAGGTAGGCGGCGACGTAGCGGTCGGTGGCCGAGCGCTCCGCCGCCATGGCCCGGCGTTCGGCCGCTGTGACCAGTTCGGCGGTGATGTTTAGCTTGGCCACGTCTTCGGCTGTGAGGCCGTCGCCGCCCAACTCCAGCGCCCGGATCAGGCCGCGGTGGACGATCAGGTCGGCGTAGCGGCGGATCGGCGAGGTGAAGTGGGCGTAACGCGCCAGGTTGAGCCCGAAGTGGCCGATGTTGTCAGTCGAATAGTGCGCCTGCATCTGGGTGCGCAGCACCACCTCGTTGATGATGGCGGCGTGCGGCCCCTCGCGGGTCTCGTCCAGCAACTTGTTGAAGCGGTCGGTGCGCGGCGCCTCGCCCTTGGTCCAGGGGATGCCGAGCGTGCCGAGGAAGTCGACCAGGCTCTGCACTTTCAGGGCGCTGGGAGTGTCGTGCACGCGGTAGATCAGCGGGCTCTTGCGGGCCTCCAGGGTCTCCGCGGCACAGACGTTAGCCTGGACCATGATCTCCTCGATCAGCCGGTGCGCCTCCAGCGACACGCGCTGGGCGATCGAGGCCACCTTGCCGTCCGCGTCGATGACGATGCGGCGCTCGGCCGACTCGATCGCCAGCGGCGAGCGCGCCTCGCGGCCGATCAGCATGCAGCGGTAGGCGGCCCAAAGCGGCTTGATCACCGCGTCAATAAGCGGGCCCGCCTTGTCGCCCGGATCGCCGTCTGCGGCGGCCTGGGCTTCCTCGTAGGACAGCTTTGCGGCGGAGCGCATCAGGCCGCGGGTGAAGCGGTGCGCCACCTTGCGGCCCTTGGCGTCGAACACCATCCGCACCGCCAGACAGGCGCGGTTCTCGCCCTCGCGCAAAGAGCACAGGCCGTTGGACAGGGTCTCGGGCAGCATCGGCTCGACCCGATCGGGGAAATAGACGCTGTTGCCCTTCTCGCGCGCCTCGCGGTCGAGCGCCGAGCCCGACCGCACATAGCTGGCCACGTCGGCGATGGCGGCCCAGACGATCCAGCCGCCCGGATGCTGTTCGTCCGGCTCGGCATAGACGGCGTCGTCGTGGTCGCGGGCGTCGCTGGGGTCGATGGTGATCAGCGGAATGTGGCGCAGGTCCTCGCGGCCCTTCAGCTCCGGCGGCTTGGCCGCCTCGGCTTCGCGCTCCGCCGCTTCCGAGAAGCCGGTGGGGATGCCGTGGGCGTGGATGGCGATCAGGCTGGCGGCGCGCGGGTCGTCCTCGCGGCCGATCACTTCCAGCAGCTTGCCGCGCTTGGGGCCATAGCGGTCCGAGCGGCCGGCTATGGTCGCCAGGGCCAGGTCGCCATCCTTCAGGTCGCGGGCCTCGTCGCCGACCAGGATCAGGCTGTCCTTGACCTTGCGGTCGACCGGCTCCAGCCGCACGTCGCGGGCGGTGCGACGCACGACGCCCAGCAGCTTCTCCGGCCCCTGGCCGCCCAGGCGCTTGATCAGCTTGGCCTCGACCTCGCCGTTCTCGTTCCTGTCGAACCGCACCAGCAGGCGGTCGCCCATGCCCGGGGCCTGGACCCCGGCCTCGTGCTTTCCGGGGACCAGGCGCACCGCCGGCGTGTCCTCGCCGGCCTTGGCCAGCTTCACATACAGCTCGCCGTCGATGTCGCGGCTGACCACGTCGACGATGCCGGTGGGCGGCAGGGAGCCGGGGGTGGCGACGCCCTTGCGCCCGCGGCGGCCCAGCGCGCCCGTCCCGGCCATGTCACGCAGCATCTGGCGCAGCGCCCGGCGGTCTCCGCCCTTGATGCCGAACGCCCGCGCGATCTGGGTGACGTCGGTCTCCCCCGCCTCCTCGATGAAGCGGGCGAGCGTGTCGCGGTCGGGTAGGCCGAGCGGGGCCTTAGGCGGTTTTGGCGAGCGGGGCGGTTTGGCCATCAGGCTTGGGATAGCGGTAAGCCTGGCCCTTGCCCAGGGCGGCTGAATATTGGGCGGCGGCGAAGGTCCAGTTGGCGACGCCGTCGAACCATTTCTCCAGGAAGTCCTTCCGCAGGTTCTTGTAGTCCAGATAGTAGGCGTGTTCCCACAGGTCGCAGACCAGCAGGGGGGTAAGGCCCTCCTCGGTCAGGGTGTTGGCGGCGTCGTGGGTGGAGATGACCTTCAGCTCGCCCTCCTTGGCGACGATCCAGACCCAGCCGGAGGCGAAGTGCCCGGCGCCCTCGGCGACGAACTTCTCCTTCAGCTTGGCCTGACTGCCGAACGCGGCCTCGATGGCCTTGACCAGGTCGCCCTCCGGCGGCTGCGCCTTCGGGGCCATGCTTTCCCAGAAGAAGGCGTGGTTCCAGGCCTGGGCGGCGTTGTTGAACAGCTTGCCGTCGGACTTGCGCACCACCTCTTCCAGGGTCTCGTCCCGCCGCCCGGCCTCGGCCAGCAGAGTGTTCAGGGTATCGACGTAGGTCTTGTGATGCTTGTCGTGATGGGTGCGCATGGTGGTTTCGCCGACCACCGGCTCGAGCGCGTCGTAGGCGTAGGGAAGGGACGGAAGCTGGAACATCGAAATCACCGCTGACTGAGACAGTCAGGGGTAACGTCCGAGCGCCGGAATCTATCCTTCTAAGCCTTGGCTTTCTTGGCGGCGGGCTTCTTGGCCCCAGGCTTTTTGGCAGGTTTTTTGGCGGGCTTCTTCGCCGCCGGCTTGGCGGCCTTCGGCGCGGCGGGGGCCTTGGCTTTGCGGACCGGCTTCTTGCCGCCGCCCTTGGCCACGCGCTCAGCCAGCAGGGTCACGGCCTCCTCCAGGGTGATGCTCTGCGGCTCGCGCCCCTTGGGAATATTGGCGTTGGTGGCGCCGTGTTTGATGTAGGGGCCAAAGCGGCCCGACAGCACCTTCACCGAACCGCCGTCGGTCGGGTGCGCGCCCAGGTCCTTCAGGGCCGTGGCGGCGCCGCGCTGGAATTTGCCGCCGGCCTTCTTCTCGGCGATCAGGGTCACCGCGCGGTTGAGGCCGACGTCGAACACCTCTTCGGGGTTTTC
>CANJOB010000111.1 GCA_947475655.1 Caulobacterales bacterium
AACCCTCGCCCCCTTGAGCGATGATCCCCTCGTCAGCCTGTCCATCCCGGCAGGCTGATCAACCCCGGCCTCGCCGGAGAGCGTGGTTATCACACCCGCCCAGTTACACCACGCGATGGGACACGACCAGCGCGACCCGGTAAACGAAGCTGGTGGCGTGGTTCTCCGGCTCCCCCAAGCGGGACTTGTAAGTGATGAAGCCTGCGATCGTGAAAAGGAGAGCGCGCTCCCCGTCGTCCATCGAAAAGTCTTCGATACCCTCCCCCGTGCCTTGGACGGCAAAGTCCAACTCGTGCGTCTGTTGAGGGAGAAGAGTGGTGACGTAATCGGCTCCGATATCGCGCGGCAGGCCGCGAAACCGTCGTTCGATTTCGGCGACCGTAGCCTTAGGCTTAGGGTCGGCTATGAGTCTGGCGTGAATGCACACTTCATGTGCGGGCGAACGCCCAGAATTGACGAGTTTCAGCACGATCTCGACCCTCGGCCCGGGGGCTTCCTTCAAACCCAAGCTTCCGATCTCTTCGCCCGCAATACTCACCCAAGGCCGGTTCTCGGTGACGAACACCAATCGGGCCAACTCGACTTGATCACCCGCGCCAGCGACACCGTGGCGCGGCTGGGCGGCGATGAGTTCGCCCTGATTCTCTATCCGGTCTCCGACCGCGCCGGCCTCGAGACCCTGTGCGCCCGCCTGACCAACGCCCTGTGCGCCCGCCTCGAACTGCCCAGCGGCCAGGCCGCGCTCAGCGCCTCCATCGGCGTCTCCATCGTCACACCCGACATGGACGCCGCCGACGCCATCCGCCAGGCCGACCTGGCGCTGTATCGCGCCAAACAGGACGGCCGCGGCCGTTTCGCCCTGTTCGAGCCTGAAAAGGACGAGAGCCTCAAGCGCCGCCACGAGATCGAGGACGACCTGCGCTCCGCCCTCGACCAGCGCGCCCTGCAGGTCCACTACCAGCCGCAGTACACCGCTCGCGGCGTGCTGGAGGGGGTCGAAGCCCTGGTGCGCTGGAGCCACCCGACCCGCGGCTCCATCGCCCCGGCCTACTTCATCCCCATCGCCGAGGAAGCCGGGATGATCCACGAACTGGGCGACTTCGTCCTGGCCCAGGCCATCGCCGCCGCCGCCCGCTGGCCGAAGCTGAAGATGGCGGTGAACGTCTCCCCGCTGCAGCTGCAGCGCCCCGACTTCGTGCCGCGCTGCTGCGAGCTGGCCGCCGCGCACGGGATCGATCCGTCGCGGATCGAGCTGGAGATCACCGAGGGCGTGCTGCTGGAGAACGAACCGCGCATCCAGAGGTCGCTGCGCACCCTGCGCGAAGCCGGATTCAAACTGGCGCTGGACGACTTCGGCACCGGCTATTCCAGCCTGAGCTACCTGAACCTCTATCCGATCGACAAGATCAAGATCGACCGCTCGTTCATCAGCAACCTCGGCCTCGACAACGACGCCGACAAGGTGGTGCGCGCCATCATCCGTCTCGGCAGGGCGCTCGGCCTTTCCGTCACCGCCGAAGGGGTGGAGACCGAAGCCCAGCGCGCCAAGCTGGTCGCGGCCGGCTGCCACTCGCTGCAGGGATTCCTGCACGGCCGCCCCAGCGAGGCGGCGGTGATCGACGCTCTCGTCGGCGGGTCCGGTCAAAAGGGGGCGGCCAAGTCCGCGGCCACCCAAGCGGCCTAGGGCTGCTTGAACCCGGCGTTAAGCCGGGGGCGCCATGATGGCGCATGATGTCTGACGACCTTCCCGCCGCGCCGGGGTCCGGCGCCGTCACCGCCGAGCAACTCGGCACCCTGAGCCATGAATTCCGCACGCCGCTGAACGGCGTGCTCGGTATGGCGCGCCTGCTGGAAAGCACCCGCCTGACCGCCGAGCAGCGCGCCTATGTCACGGCCCTCAAACAGAGCGGCGATCACCTGCTGTCCCTGGTCAACGACGTGCTGGACTTCACCCGTCTGGGCGCGGGTGGCCTCGAGATGCACATCGCCGCCGTCGAGCCGCAGGCCCTGCTGCGTCAGGTGGCCGAACTGATGAGCCCGCGCGCCCACGAGAAGGGCCTGGAGATCGCCTGGGCCGCCGCGCCGGACCTGGGGCCGTTCCTGGCCGACGAGGGCCGTCTGCGCCAGGTACTGCTCAACTTCGCCGGCAACGCCATCAAGTTCACCCCAAGTGGAGAAGGCGGGGGCGGGGTGCTGCTGCTGGCCGAACGGGCCGCCGGCGGCCAGGTGCGGCTATCGGTGCATGACACCGGTCCGGGCGTCGAGCCAGCCGCCCGGATGAAGATATTCAAGCCTTTCGTGCAGGTCGAGGCCGCCCACGGCTCGCAGCTCGGCGGCGCCGGGCTCGGCCTGGCCGTGGTGGCCCGGCTGGCCCAGGCGATGGACTCCACGGTCGGCGTCGGCGACGCGCCCGGCGGTGGGGCCGACTTCTTCTTCGAGGGGCGCTTCGAATCGCTCGGCCCAGCCGAGGCGGGGCATGAACTGGCCGGGCTGACGGTCGGCGTCGCCTCGCCCAACGAAATCGTCCGCGCCGCGGCGGCGCGTCAGGTCGAGGCCAGCGGCGGTCGGGCCGTGCAGGCGCCCAGCCTGGAGACCCTGCTGGCGCTGTGCCCTGGCGACGCCGTGCTGCTGGTCGACGAGCGCCTGTCGGACGGCCACACCCCCATCCAGGCTCCCCTCGGCCGCGCCGCGGTGATCCTGCTGGCGCCGGAGGAGCGGGCCCTGATCGAGCCGCGCCGCGCCGGGGGCTTCGCCGGCTACCTGATCAAGCCGCTGCGCCGCGAATCGGTGGCCGAGCGGGTGCTGGCGGCCCTGCACGCCGGCCCGGCCAGCAACGAGGCCCCCGCCGAGGACGAACGCATCGCCCCCGCCGCCGCCAAGGGCGCGCGGGTGCTGCTGGCCGAGGACAACCCGATCAACGCCATGCTGGCGCGGATCCTGCTCGAGCGCGAGGGCGCGGAAGTCGAACGCGTCACCTCCGGCCAGGAGGCCATCGCCGCCCTGGCGGCCGGGCGCTACGATCTCGTGCTGATGGACCTGCGCATGCCCGGGCTGGACGGCATCGCCGCCGCCAAGGCCCTGCGCGCCAAGGGGATCACCACGCCGGTGGTGGCCCTGACCGCAGACGCCTTCGAGGACGACCGCCGCGCCTGCCTCGCCGCCGGCATGGACGACTTTCTCGTGAAGCCCCTGACCCCCGACACCCTGCGCGGCGCGCTGCTGCGCTGGACGGGACCGGCGGGCCCGGTCAAACTCGCCGTCTGACGGCGGCCTCGATCTCCGCCATCCCCGGGGGCGGAAATGAGCGACACCACAGCCGAGACTCCGGCCAAGCAGAGCGCTTATCGGGCGTTCTTCAACCGCCGCACCCTGGTCATGCTCGGATTGGGCTTCGCCTCCGGCCTGCCCTACATGCTGGTGTTCGACACGCTCTCGACCTGGCTGCGCGACAGCGGCCTGTCGCTGGAGGTGATCGGCTTCTTCAGCCTGGCGACCCTCTCCTACAGCTTCAAGTTCCTCTGGGCGCCGCTGATCGACCGCACGGCGGTGCCGGGCCTGACCGCCCTGCTCGGCCACCGCCGCTCCTGGATGCTGGTCTGCCAGGCGCTGATCATGCTTGGGCTGTGGCTGATCTCCGGCGTCAACCCGGCCAGCAACCTGGGCCTGATGGCGATCTTCGCCGTGGCGGTCGGCTTCACCTCGGCGACGCAGGACATCGTCATCGACGCCTGGCGGATCGAGGTGTCGGAGGAGAACGAACTGGGGGCCACGGCGGCCGCCAGCGCCTGGGGCTACCGCCTGTCAATGGTGATCAGCGGCGCCATGCCGCTGCTGCTGGCCCAGGCCTACAACTGGAACGTCGCCTACGCGGCCATGGCGGCCATGATGCTGATCGGCGTGGTCAGCGTCTTCGCCGCCCCGCGCGAAAAGGCGCACACCCTGCGCCCGATCCACGCCGAGGGCGTCGAGGCCCAGCCGGTGCTGGAATGGATCGAATGGATCGGCCGCGGGCTGGTCATCGTCATCGCCGCCCTGTTCATCGGCTCAGGCCTGACCGGCGACGCCTCCCTGCTGGCGGGGGTGCTGAGCTTCCTCGGCCAGGGCGCGGCGGGCGAGAGCTTGGCCGCCACCTGGAAGGCGCCGCCCTGGGCGGTGCTGATCCAGATCGTCTCGGTGGCGTTCGGCGGCTTCCTGGTTTTCCTGAGCACCCGTCCGCTGCCGGGCCGGCGCACGCGGCCGGGCATCTATCTCGACGCCGCCATGGGCGATCCGCTGCGCGACTTTTTCAGCCGCTACAAGGGCGCGGCCGGGCTGATCCTGGCGCTGATCTGCCTCTACCGATTGTCCGACTTCGTGCTCAACATCATGAACCCGTTCTACCGCGACCTCGGCTTCTCCCTGACCGAGATCGCCGAGGTGCGAAAAGTCTTCGGCGTGGTCTGTTCCATGGTCGGGGTCGGGCTGGGCGGCTGGATGGTGGCCAAGCTCGGCATGATGCGCGCCCTGATCATCGGCGCCTTCGCCGGGCCGCTGTCGAATCTGGTCTTCGCCTGGCTGGCCATGCAGGGCCATGACCTGACCGCCCTCTTCATCGCCATCGGCATCGACAACTTGGCCGGGGGCATCAGCGGCACCTGCCTGATCGCCTACATGTCCAGCCTGACCGCCACCGGCTTCACCGCCACCCAGTACGCCCTGTTCACCTCGCTCTACGCCCTGCCGGGCAAGCTGATCGCCTCGCAGTCCGGGCGGCTGGTGGAAGGCGCCGCCCGCGCCGCCGACGCCGGGCCGCTCAGCGGACTCAAGGGGCTGTTTTCCGGCATGACGCCGGAGTCGCTGGTGTCCGGGGCCGAGAAGGCCATGGTCACGCCGCAGGCGCTGGGCGCCGGCTACCTGACCTTTTTCCTCTATTCGACCTTGCTCGGTGTGGCGGCGGTGGTGCTGACCTTCATGGCCGCGGCGCGGACGCCGAAACCAAAATGATCGTCATCGTCGAACTTGATCCGACGACCCATAGGCTCGAACCGATCCAGCAAACTCGCTAGCGCTCGCCCCCATGGGTCCTCGGGTCGAGCCCGAGGATGACCTGGCTAGTTAAGCCGCTTCGATCCCGAACTGCAGCTTGGCCAACCGCGCATAGAGCCCGCCTCGCGCCGACAGTTCGGCGTGCGTGCCCTGGTCGACCACGCGGCCCTTGTCCATCACCACGATGCGGTCGGCTTTCAGCACCGTGGCCAGGCGGTGGGCGATCACCAGGGTGGTGCGGCCCTGCATGGCGTTGTCCAGGGCCTGCTGCACCAGCCGCTCGTTCTCGGCGTCCAGGGCGCTGGTGGCTTCGTCCAGCAGCAGGATCGGCGCCGCTCGCACCAAGGCGCGGGCGATGGCCAGCCGCTGCTTCTGCCCGCCGGACAGGCTCTTGGCGCGTTCGCCCAAGGGCGCATCGAAACCGCCGGGCAGGGCGTCGATGAAGCCGGCGGCCTGGGCCGCCTGGGCCGCGACCCTGACATCGTCGAGATCGGCGTCCTCGCGGCCGAAGCGGATGTTCTCCTCGGCCGAGCCGGAGAAAAGGGCGGCGTCCTGCGCCACCAGGGCCAGGCGGGCGCGCACCTCGGCGAGGTCGGCGTCGCGAAGCGCCACCCCGTCAATGCGGACCTCGCCCGTCTGCGGGTCGTAGAAGCGCAGCAGCAACCGAAACACGGTGCTCTTGCCGCCGCCGGACGGCCCGACCAGGGCCACGGTCTCGCCAGGCCTCACCGTCAGTGAAAAGTCGTGCAGGGCCGGCATGTCCGGGCGGCCCGGATAGGCGAAGGTCACGCGGTCGAACGCGATCTCGCCGCGCGCCGGGCTCGGCATCGGGGTTGGCTTGGCGGGGCTGGCGATCGAGGGCCGGGCTTCCAGCAGCTCGCCGATCCGCTCCATTGCCCCGGCGGCCTTCTGCACGTCGCCCCAGACCTCGCCCAGGGCCCCGGTCGAGCCGGCGGCCATCACGGCCAGGAAGGCGAACTGGATCAACGCGCCCCAGGTCATCTCGCCGCGCAGGCCGGCGTGGACCCCGAGCCAGAACACCGCCACCACCCCGCCGAACACCAGGGCGATGATCATGGCGGTCATGGTGGCGCGGGCGGTCATGCGCTTGAGCGAAGTGGCGAAGGCCAGGTCGACGGCCAGGTCGAACCGCTTCGAGCCCTGGGCCTCACGGCCGAAGGCCTGCACCGTCTCCAGGGCGTCGAGGGTCTCGCCGGCGCCGCCGATGGCCTCGGCGAAACGGTCCTGCGACAGGACCGTTAGCTTGCGCACCTTCTTGCCGAACAGGAACAGCGGGGCCAGCACCACCGGGAACAGCAGCAGCACCAGGCCCGTCAGCCGGCCGCTGACGAACAGCAAGAGGCCAAGCGCCCCGATCAGGGACAAAAGGTTGCGCAGGGCGATGGAGATCGAACTCGACAGCAGGCTCTCGACGATCTGCACGTCGGTGGTCAGGCGCGACAGGACCTCGCCCGTGCGGGTCTTGAGGAAATAGGCCGGGTCGAGGGTCAGGATATGGCGGTAGAGCGCCTGGCGCAGGTCAGCCACCACCCGCTCGCCCAGCTTGGTGACGAAGAAGTAGCGCAGGGCGCTGGACAGGGCCAAGGCGACCGCCGTGGCGAACAGCAGCAGGAACCACGGGTCGATGCTGGCGGCGGTGGCGTTGGCGGCGTTGACGCCGGTGATCTTGTCGACCAGCAGCCGCAGCGTGCAGGACAGGGCCAGCATGGACAGGGTGGCGGTGACCAGGAACAGCCCGGCCCAGCCGGCGTCGCCCTTGTGCCGGGCCACAAACGGCAGCAGTCCGGCCAGGCTTTTGATGTTGCGGCTCTTGGGCCGCCGCAACTCGGCCTGGTCGAGGCTCTGCGACAGCGCCGCTCCCGCCCCCGGGCGGTCCTTGAGGCTGCCGTCGCCGCCGTCGCTCATGCCCCAGCCCCTTGCCTAAAACGCGCCCCTTCTGTATAGGCGCGGACCTTCAAACGCCGCCTGTCGCAGCGCTTGGCTCTTTAAGGTCCAATTGTCCCATGAAACAAGACACTCACCCCGACTATCATTTCATCACCGTGGTGATGACCGATGGGACGACCTTCCAGACCCGCTCGACCTACGGCAAGGAGGGCGCGACCCTCAACCTCGATATCGATCCCAAGACCCACCCGGCCTGGACCGGCGGCGACCGTCAGCTGATGGACCGCGGCGGCCGCGTCTCGCGCTTCAACGCCAAGTTCGGCGCCTTCACGCGCAAGTAGGCGGATCCGGGATTTCGGGAGAAAGCGGGCGGGCCGAAAGGTCCGCCTTTTTCTTTGCCAATTTTCTCTCGTCATCGTCGGACTTGATCCGGTCCTTGGACTTGATCCGAGGGGCCATGCACGCCGACAATTGCGGCTAGCCACGACCGATCGTGTTCCTGGGTCCTCGGGTCAAGCCCGAGGATGACGACGGTCAGGGCGCGCGGTGGCTACCCCACCAACCCGAACGCGTCGCGCAGGCGGTCGAACTGGGACAGCACCGGGTGCGGGGCGTCGGCGTCCGGCTGCTGCTGCGGGTACATGCGCTGGTCCAGGCGGCGCACGCGCTCGAACAGGCGCTCGGAGCGCTCGCAGAGGCCGACCAGGCCCATCGGCAGATCCTCGATCGGCGCCTCGCTGGCCGCGGCGGCGACGTCGTCATTGAGGCGATAGTGGGATTCCCCGGCCGCCTCGGCGGCCATCTCGCCCTGGCGCACGGCGCGCTGGACCAGCAGCCAGGAGGCCACCTGCATCAGCTGGGTGGTCAGGCGCATGCTCTCCCCGGCGTAGGCCAGGGCGGCGTTGCGGGACAGAAGCTTGGAATCCTGGCGTCCGCCGCCGTCCAGATAGGCGGCGGTTTCCTCCACGAGGTCCATGCCCTCCTGGAAGGTGCGTTCGAACAGCTCGGACGCGGCGAAGTCCTGGATGGCCGCGCCCTTCAGGGCGTACTTGACCGGTCCGGCGCCAAAATCGTCCATAAAACCCCCTACAAAGCCCTGATACATAACCCGAAGGTCAGGGTTGCAACCTGCGTGCCAACATTAAGACCCGGTTAGGCTTAAGACTTGAAAAACGAGTCCGCCGCCGCCTGCGCCGCCTTCTTGCGCGCCAACTGGGCCCGGGCGCGAGCGATTTCCCCCTCCAGTTGGGCGATCCGGTCTTCCAGGTCGGCGACGCCATAGACCTCCAGGTCTTCGCGCAGGGCCTCGGACAACGCATGCCCGCGCAGTGCGCGCGGCTCGGCGGGGTCTTCCATAGGCGCCTCCTTGCGTCGTGCTCCTGACCGGGGCATCTGAAAGCCAGATCAGCCCCCATGGCAAGAATTCAGAGGTTAACACCCCGATGGCCAACGCTATCCCCGACCAGATGACCGCCATCGAGATCGAAGGCGGCAAGGGCCCGCCCAGCGCGCTCAAAGCCGCCAAAATCGCCACGCCGCAGCCCAAGGATGGGGAAATCCTGGTCAAGGTGCTGGCCGCCGGGGTCAACCGGCCCGACCTCAAGCAGCGCGAGGGCTCCTACCCGCCGCCGCCCGGCGCGCCCGTGACCATGGGGCTGGAGATCGCTGGCGAGGTCGTGGTTGGCGGCGGGCGCTGGAAGGCGGGCGACAAGGTCTGCGCCCTGATCCCCGGCGGCGGCTACGCCCAGTACGCCATCGTTGACGCCCGCCACGCCCTGCCGATCCCCGCCGGCCTCGACGAGGTCCACGCCGCCGCCGTGCCGGAGACGGGCTTCACCGTCTACGTCAACATGTTCGAGCACGGGGCCCTGAAAGCCGGCGAGACGGTGCTGATCCACGCCGGCAACAGCGGCATCGGCGTCATGGCCATCCAGATGGCCAAGGCGTTCGGCGCACGCGTCATCGCCACCGCGCGGGGCCCCGAAAAGACCGCCCAGTGCAAGGCCTTGGGGGCCGACATCGCCATCGACGCCACCGCCGAGGACTTCGGCGCCGTGGCGCGCGCCGCCGGTGGGGTCGACGTGATCATCGATATCGTCGGCGGCAGCTACATCACCGGCAACCTGGAAGCCATCAACCCCAAGGGCCGGCTGGTCTATGTCTCCACCGTCGGCGGCGGCGAGGTGGCCCTTCCCGTCTTCACCGTCATGCGCAAGCAGCTGGTGATCACCGGCTCGACCCTGCGCCCGCGCTCGAACGACGAAAAGGCGCGGCTGACGGAAGCGATGGAAAAGACCGTCTGGCCGTGGATCGCGGCGGGCAAGATCAAGTCCCTGGTCGAGAAGACCTTCCCGCTGGAGCAGGCGGGCGCGTCCCACGCCTATCTGGACGAAAGCCATATCGGCAAGGTGGTGCTAACGGTGTCCCACCCGTGATGACGCCGGGGTTCATGATCGGGCTGGCGGCCTTCGTCGCCGGCAAGATTTTCCTGACCCGCTGGCTGGCGCGCAAGCCGCGCACGGTCTGGGTGATGATCCTGGCCCAGTCGGCCTTCTACACCGCCGCAATCGGCGCCTTCACCTGGTCGGTGCACCTGCCGCCGATCCAGGCTGTGCCCCTGACCATCGGCGGCGGGATATTCCTCGGCGTGGTCAGCGCCGGCGGCGACTGGCTGACCCAGAGGATCATCCAGCGCCGGGCGGCCGAGAAGGCGGCGGCGGAAAACATCCCCTGAGCGCGGCTTTTTGACTCCGGCGTTCCCTTCCGTCGCGAAGGGGA
>CANJOB010000112.1 GCA_947475655.1 Caulobacterales bacterium
AGGCCGCATCGTTGGCCCCGACACTCGCCATCGACATTTGACGTCCAACGCCCCTCAAGCAACCCGCCCGACGGGCTCGCCTTACAGCAAAACGGGTCGTACGCACAACGGGTCTCGCGCGTGAAGCGCCCCGCGGCCGGCTGCTAGTCGCCCTTGCCCGGCTTTGGCGAGAATTGCTCCTCGAACTTGTTGGGCTTGCCGAACCACTCGGCGGCGTCCGCCGGGGCCTCGCGCTTGACGGTGATATTGGGCCAGACCTGCGCATATTCGGCGTTCAGGGCCAGCCACTTCTCGGCCCCCGGGTCGCTGTCGGGCTTGATGGCGTCGACCGGGCATTCCGGCTCGCACACCCCGCAGTCAATGCATTCCTCGGGGTGGATGACGAGCATGTTCTCGCCTTCGTAGAAGCAGTCCACCGGGCACACTTCCACGCAGTCCATGTGCTTGCAGCGGATGCATTCGTCGTCGACGATATAGGTCATAGGTCAATCCGGGCACGTCTAGGCGGGTGCAGATACTCCCCCCGGCACGGCAAACGCAACCCAAGCCCTCAGCCACGCCCATTAGTTTTCCTGCATGGCCCTTGCAGCGCTGGGCCGGTGGCGCGCCCCGCGCCGCTGGGCTATAGGCGGCCCCCAACTCCCAGGATTGGTGACTATGACCGCCGTCGCGACCGCTCCCGTGCTGATCTCGCCCGAACAAGCCGGGCCCCACAACGTCGAGACGGTGCTGTGGGTCAAGCATTGGACCCCGTTCCTGTTCAGCTTCGCCATCACCCGCCCGGCCAGCTTCCGCTTCCGCTCGGGCGAGTTCGTGATGATCGGCCTGCCGGGCCTGGACGGCGGCAAGGCGATCCTGCGCGCCTATTCGGTCGCCAGCCCCAGCTTCGCCGACGAGCTGGAGTTCTTCTCGATCAAGGTCGCCGACGGCCCCCTGACCTCGCGCCTGCAGAAGATACAGACCGGCGACCAGATCCTGCTGGGCAAGAAGCCGACCGGCACCCTGGTGCTGGACGCCCTCACCCCTGGCAAGCGCCTGTTCCTGATCGGCACCGGCACGGGCCTGGCCCCCTGGCTCGCCGTCGCCCGCGACCCGGAGGCCTACGCGGCCTACGAGCAGATCATCGTCTGCCACGGGGTGCGCACGGTGGACGAACTGGCCTACCGCGACCTCTTCACCCGGGATATCTTCGACGATCCGCTGGTCGGCGACGAGGCGCGCAAGCAGCTGGTCTACTATCCCAGCGTCACCCGCGAGGCGTTCGAGCGCACCGGCCGGATCACCACCCTGATCGAAAACGGCCAGATCTTCCGTGACCTGGGGATAGAGGCCAGCCAGTTCGACGCCCGCTACGACCGGGCCATGCTGTGCGGCTCTATGGCCATGATCAAGGACACCGCCGCCCTGCTGGAGCTGCACGGGCTGAAGGAAGGCTCCAACGCGGCGCCGGGCGACTACGTGCTGGAACGGGCCTTCGTCGGATAGCCTAGGCCGCGCGGCCCATTTCCAGCTTGGCCTGCTCCACGGCGGCGCGGGTCTCGATCTCGTCGAGCAGCTGTTCCAGCCGGGGGTCCTCGGTGGCCGCCCGCTCCTCGCGCAGCGCCCGCCCCAGGCGGTCGAGCGAACCGGCGTCGAGATCGCCGTCCAGCAGAGCCACTTTCATCTGGTCGAGCACGTCGAGCAGCTTGGAGGCGCGGCCGACCGCGCGCTTGCGGCGCTCCAGCGGCCCGTCGACCTGCTGCAGGGCGATCAGGGCTTCCAGGGAGGTCACGCCGGCGACATTGGCCGCGCGCGCCGGGGCCGCGGCCTCACTGGCCGCCGAAACGCCGGAGAGCGAGAAATCGCCCGAGCCGGACCGGGCCGTCGCGGCAGTTGTCCCGCCTACCCGGGCGCCGCCGCTGGTCGCTGAAACCTTCATGTCACCACCTATCCCCCGCCATGCTTGCGGTAGGGTTAATGCCGGGCAAAATCTGCCGGACAGCATCTGATTAACCACGCAATCGGCTGTTTTCTCTGGGGTTTTTCGCTGGCGCGGATCGTGCTTGCCCAGATGCGTTCGCACACCCGAGGCTTTCATGTCCAAGCGTCCGCTGTTCCATCTGCTGCTCGCCGCCGCCTTCGCCGCGACGGCCGCCTTCGCCGCCCCCGCGGCGATGGCCAAGTCGCGCATCAAGGATCTGGTCGAGTTCGAGGGCGTCCGCGACAACATGCTGACCGGCTACGGCATCGTCGTCGGCCTGAACGGCACCGGCGACTCCCTGCGCAATGCGCCCATGACCAAGCAGAGCCTGGAGGCGATGTTCGAGCGCCTCGGCGTCAACGTGCGCGACGCCAACCTCAATTCCAAGAACGCCGCCGCCGTGATGGTGACGGCCAAGCTGCCCCCCTTCTCCGCCACCGGCTCGCCGATCGACGTCACCGTCTCCGCCGCCGGCGACGCCAAGAGCCTGCTCGGCGGCACCCTGCTGGTGACCTCGCTGGTCGGCGCCGACGGCCAGGTCTATGCGGTGGCCCAGGGCACGGTGCAGACCGGCGCCATCTCGGCCGGGGGCGCCTCGGGCTCCTCGGTCAGCAAGGGCGTGCCGACGTCCGGCCGCATCGCCGGCGGGGCGCTGATCGAGCGCGAGACCGGCTTCCAGCTGGCGAGCCTTGGCCAGATGCGCATGACCCTGCGCAATCCCGACTTCACCACGGCCCGCCGCATCGCCGATGTGGTCAACGGCCTCTATCCGGGATCGGCCACCGCCGAGAACCCGACGATCGTTACCGTGCGCCCGCCGCAGGGCCGCGACCTGATCAGCTTCATCACCGTCCTCGAGACCCTGGAGGTCGAGCCCGACACCGCCGCCCGCGTCATCATCGACGAGGTGGCCGGGGTCGTGGTCATGGGCGACGCGGTCCGCATCTCCACCGTGGCCATCGCCCAGGGCAACCTGACCATTTCGGTTCAGGAAACCCCGGTGGTGTCGCAGCCCGAGGGGTTCTCGCAGGGTCAGACGGCGGTGGTCCCGCAGTCGGCCGTCTCGGTCGATGAAGAGAAGGGCCGCAAGCTGATCACCCTGAAGAGCGGCGCCTCGCTGGCCAGCCTGGTCAACGGCCTCAACGCCCTGGGGGTCACCCCGCGTGACATGATCTCGATCCTGCAGGCCATCAAGGCCGCCGGGGCCCTCCAGGCCGACATCCAGGTGATGTGACCGTGACCGACGCGCTTCTCCCCCTCTCCCTCCCTCTCGACACTCTGGCCGCCAAGGCCCAGGCCCCCGCCCCGTCCGCCGAGGAGCTGGCCAAGCGCGGCCAGATCGCCAAGACCGCGCAGGACTTCGAGGCCTCGTTTCTGGCCATCATGCTGAACACCATGCTCAAGGGCGTCGAACAGCAGGCGCCCTTCAGCGGGGGCGAGGGGGAGGAGATGTTCAAGTCCTTCATGGGCGAGGCCATGGCCAAGCAGATGACCAAGGCCGGCGGCATCGGCCTGTCCGGTACGGTGCAGCGCGAGATGTTGAAACTGCAGGGGCTCGAACAATGACCGCTGACGCCCATAGCGCCAACGAGCGCGTCGAGGGCCTGACCGCCCTGGCCGAACGCCTGACCGCCCTGCTGGCCCTGGACTGCCAGGCCTTCGAGGCCCACCGCCCGCATGAGGCGGCCGAGCGTGGCGAGGAAACCGCCAAGCTGGCCAACCTCTACCGGCACGAGTCCGCGCGCATCCGCGGCGACATCTCCACCATCAAGGCCGCCTCGCCGCAACGCCGCCTCAAGCTGGCGCAGGTGGTGGAGTCGCTGGACGCGGTGCTGGCCCGCCACGGCCGCGCCCTGCACGCCGCCAAGACCGTCAGCGAAGGCTTGGTCCACGCCATTGCTCGCGAGGTCGCCGTCCAGCGCGGCGCGGGCTCCGCCGGATATGGCCCGCGCGGCGTCCAAGCCGCCGCTCCGGCGTCCACATCGACGGCGATCACCCTCAACCGGCGCGCCTAGCTGGACCGTAGGAACTGCGCCTGACGGCGCGGGTTGTTAGCAGCTCAACAGGAGCTGTTCCCCATGGCCACCCAATCCGATCGTCCCTCCACCGTCATCGTCGAACGCTCCAGCGGGAGCGGCATGGCCACCGGCCTTGTCGTGCTGGCGGTGGTGGTGGTGGCGCTGATCGCCGCCTATTTCGTGTTCAATGCCAACCGCGAGGACCGCCTGCGCACCGACGCGGTGTCGAGCGCGGCCTCCAGTGTCGCCAACTCGGCCTCGAGCGCCGCCGACAGCGTGTCGGACGCCGCCGGCGCCATCGCCCCCAAGCAGTAAGCGGGTCCTCCGCCCTTCCCCGACGGGAGGGCGGAGCTTTCCTAGCCGCGCTCTCCGGCGGGGCGGCAGCTGGGCGTGAACGGCACGCCGAGCGCGCGCATGGTCGCGCCGTTGATGCCCGGCGGCAGGCGGTTCTCGTCCTGGAAGCGCCGCAGCGCCAGCGAGGTCTCAGTATTGAAGACCCCGGTCTGCTGGCCGTTGTAGTACCGGCGCACGCCCAGGGCCGCTTGGATGTCACGCACCAGCACGGCCGAGAACACGACGTCGTCGCAGGCGGTGCGCGCCGGCGTGACGTAGCGCGCCTTGGGCGGCGGCGGCGGAATATAGGCCGGCGGCGGCGGAGCCGGCGGGGTCTGGCAGATGAACTCGCGCCACTCGAACCGCGACTGGCTGGTGACGCGCTTCTTGGTCACCATCTTGTAGGTCGCGGGGATGGTGTAGGTTTCAGTGCGCGCCGGGGTCACCAGCACGCGGGTCTGCACCGTGCCGTACTCGGCGGCGATCTCGCGCCGGTCGACGCGGGCCGGCTGGTCGATCACCTGGCGGGTGACGACGCGGGTTTCGGCCGGAATCTCGATCCGCACCTCGCGTGGCGGAGTCACCAGCACCTGGCGCGTCACCATGGCGTATTCGGCCGGCACCTCGATCAGGCAGAGCACTTCGCCGGTCGGCAGGGTCTTGACCATGCCCGGGCCGGTCGGCCGCTGAGCGGGCGGCACGCCCCGCTTCCACATGGTGTAGGCCTCGCGCACCAGCACGCGCTCGCTGATGGTCTCGTAGCGGGCTGGCACGCTCTCGAAGCGGAAGCTGGCCGGCTTGATCACCACCGTCTCGGTCACGGTGCGGTAGGTGGCGGCGACCGTGGTGTATTCGGTGCGGCCCTCGCGGATCACCACCTGCTCGGTCTTGTCGGCGAACACGGCGGCGATGACGCGGATCTCGGTGCGCTCGGGCGAATCCACGATGCGCTCCTGGTAGGTTTCCATCACCTCCGGGATCAGCACCCGCTCATAGCACTTGCCGGGCACGGCGTTCGGCGGCAGTTCGGCCGCGGTCTGCGCTAGGGCGGGGACGCTGAAGCCGGCCGCGAAACAAGCGGCGGCCGCGGCGGCCAACAGGTGCTGTCTTTTCATCGGGATTGGCCCAGCCAGCCTAGTTAATCGACGTTAACTATAGGTGCGAGCAAGCGGGGCCGTCCAGCGGCGTCGCTTGTTGGCCGACGCGAGGCCGCGTCTTTTCCCGCAGGGCGCGAATTGGCCCCTAGGCAATCGCCTCGACGTAGAAAGAGGCGTCCTTGCGCATGTCGGACAGGTTGTCCAAGCCCTCGACCGCATTGTCCTCACGGACGGCGGAGAACCCGGCGGCGATCAGGGCGGCGCCCAGGTTTTCAGGGTCCCAGATGTATTTGTGCTCGTAGAACTCGTAGACGGCGCGGCTGATCAGGTCGCCCCAATGGCGCGAATAGGCCGGCATGTGGTTGAGCAGCCCCTGGGCCTGGCCGTCGGCGAATATGGCTGGGTCGCGGTCGACATAGGCGCGCATGGCCTTCTCGTAGTCCGGCATCTGGAAGCGCGCCTTGCCGCCGGACCTCAAGACCCGCCGGCAATCCCGCATCAGCCGCGTGGCGTGCTCGTGGCGCAGGTGCTCGAAGAAATGGCTGGAGAAGATCAGGTCGGCCGAGGCGTCCGGCAGCGGCAGGCCGGCGCGCAGGTCGTAGTTGAGGAAGTTCTTGGCCGGATCGAACCCTAAGGGGCTGCTTGGCCGATAGTCGATGTTCAGCCAGCCTTCGCGCTCGTCCGGCCCGCAGCCCAGATGCAACTGGGTGCGCCGCTGGGACGGGATGGCCATGCCCTGCGGCCGCCCGGCCTGGTTGACGCGGAATGAGCCGATCTCGAACAGCGCCGCGCTGAGAGTCTCGCCCATGTTGGCGAACAGGGCGGCGGCATAGGGCTCGACGGCGGCGAACTGATCCTGGAACTGCGGGTCCAGCCTGATCTTCGGGTCGCCCCCGTGGCCGCCCAGGCGCCCGACCGTGTGGCCATTGAGCACGAGGCGCACCACCCCCTGCTCCGGGTCGAGGGCCAGCGATAAACTCAGTTCATCCGCCATGGCCTATTCTCCGGCGATTCCACGCGCTTCCACAGCCGTTCCCCGGGCCGGGCCGACAATGACCACCCGCCCGCGTCCGGCGGGCCCGAACCTCCCTGCCAGGGCGTGATCGGGGTGGTCGGCCACCAGCCATCGGATATCGCCCCGCTCCAGCTTGGCCGCCAGGGCCGCCGCTGCCGCTGAAGGCGAAGTGGCGGTCGGTGTAGAAGGCGGAAAAGGCGAAGCGGTCGAGCTCGCCCGCCCCGCACAGTCGGTAGGCGGCGATGAAGTCGCTCAGAACGAAGCCGTGGTCCCTGATCTGCGGACAGGCGGCGGGAAAACATGCTTAAGCATCGACCGATTCCGCGCGTCGGCCATGCCGACGCGGCTTGCGCCTTGTCCGCTATAGGTTAGCGTCACGGTCACCTGGGGAGGGCATGATGAAGATCGTCGACAAAATCCTGGATTCCCGCACCACGGCCCTGATCGGACGGGTGCTGCTTTGCTCGATGTACCTGCAGAGTCTGTACGACAAGGCCAACTGGCAGCGGGCGCTGGGCGAGATGACGCACTTCGGCCTGGAGCCGGCCGGCCTCTATGCCCTGGCGACAGTGGCGGTGCAGATCGTCGGCGTGATCCTGATCATCTGGGGCCGCTATGCCTGGCTCGGCGCGGGGGCCTTGGCGATCTTCACCCTGCTGACCATCCCCATCGCCCACCACTTCTGGACCATCACCGGCATGCCACGGACGCTAGAAATCTATGTGGTCTACGAGCACATATCGGTCGTGGGCGGGCTGATTCTGGCCGCCTGCCTTTGCCGTCGCGATGGCTACAAGACCTAGAGCCTGCCAGGCCTTCTGAAGCGGGAAGGCTTGGCTGCGGCAATAGTTCGCAGTTTGTTCTTGATGCGGTGCTGAGTCTGCGCCCTATATCAGTCGGCTGTTCTCCTCCCAGCCGTCTCGAGCTTTCATGACCGAAAAAGCCTTTATCCGCGTCCGCGGCGCCCGCGAGCATAACCTCAAGGACGTCAGCGTCGACATCCCGCGCGGCGAGCTGGTGGTGATCACGGGCCTGTCCGGTTCGGGCAAGAGCTCGCTGGCGTTCGACACCATCTACGCCGAGGGCCAGCGGCGCTATGTTGAGAGCCTGTCGGCCTATGCGCGGCAATTCCTGGAGTTGATGGGCAAGCCGGACGTCGACCTGATCGACGGGCTCTCCCCGGCCATCTCCATCGAGCAGAAGACCACCTCGAAGAACCCGCGCTCCACCGTCGGCACGGTGACCGAAATCCACGACTACATGCGCCTGCTGTGGGCGCGGGTGGGCGTGCCGCATTCGCCCGCCACCGGCCTGCCGATCGAGAGCCAGACCGTCAGCCAGATGGTCGACAAGCTGACCGCCCTGCCGGACGGCGAGCGTCTGTACCTGCTCGCCCCCGTGGTGCGCGACCGCAAGGGCGAGTACCGCAAGGAGATCGCCGAGTGGCAGAAGGCCGGCTTCCAGCGGCTGAAGATCGACGGCGAATACTTTCCGATCGAGGATGCCCCGGTTCTCGACAAAAAGTTCAAGCACGACATCGACGTGGTGGTGGACCGCCTGGTCACCAAGGCGGGCTTGGAGACCCGCTACGCCGAGAGCATCGAGACGGCGCTGCGCCTGGCCGACGGTCTAGCGGTGGCGGAATGGGCCAATGCGCCGGCGAAAGGGGAAGAGCCGCGCCGGCTGATCTTCTCCGAGCGTTTCGCCTGCCCCGTCAGCGGCTTCACGATCAGCGAGATCGAGCCGCGGCTTTTCAGCTTCAACAACCCGGCGGGCGCCTGCCCGGCCTGCGACGGCCTGGGCCAGAAGCTCAAATTCGACGCCGACAAAATCATCCCCGACCGCGACAAGACCCTGCACAAGGGCGCCGTGGCCCCTTGGGCGCGCGGCCCTTCGCCGCTCTACACCCAGACGCTGCAGGCGCTGAGCCGTCACTACGGCTTCTCGATGGATAAGCCCTGGGCCGACCTGCCCGACCAGGCGCGCGACGTGGTCCTGCACGGCTCGGGTTCGGAGAAGATCAAGTTCGTCTATGACGACAACGCCCGCAAATACGAGGTCTCGAAGGCCTTCGAAGGGGTAATGCCCAACCTGGAGCGCCGTTGGCGCGAGACCGACAGCGCCTGGGTGCGCGAGGAACTGGGCCGCTACCAGTCCGACACCCCGTGCGACACCTGCGGCGGCGCGCGCCTCAAGCCCGAGGCCCTGGCGGTGAAGATCGACGGCTTGTCGATCGCCGAGGCGTCCGGGCTGTCGATCCGTCCGGCCCGCGACTGGTTCACCCAGCTGGAGACCCGCCTGCCCGAGAAGCAGATGGAGATCGCCCGGCGCATCCTGAAAGAGATCAACGACCGCCTGCGCTTCCTGGTCGACGTCGGCCTCGATTACCTGAACCTGTCGCGCGCTTCGGGCACCCTCTCGGGCGGCGAGAGCCAGCGCATCCGCCTGGCCAGCCAGATCGGCAGCGGCCTGACCGGCGTGCTCTATGTGCTCGACGAGCCGTCCATCGGCCTGCACCAGCGCGACAACAGCCGCCTGCTCGACAGCCTTCGCGGCCTGCGCGACCTCGGCAACTCGGTGCTGGTGGTCGAGCACGACGAAGAGGCCATCCTCACCGCCGACCATGTGATCGACATGGGCCCGGCCGCCGGCGTGCTGGGCGGCCATGTGGTCGCCGAGGGAAAACCCGCCGACATCATGGCCTGCAAGGAAAGCCTCACCGGCCAGTACCTGTCGGGCATGCGGGCGATCGAGATTCCCGAGAAACGCCGGCCGATCAGCAAGAAGAACATGCTGCGCGTCACCGGCGCCCACGGCAACAACCTCAAGCACGCCACCGGCGAAATTCCCGTCGGGGCCTTCACCTGCGTCACCGGCGTCTCCGGCGGCGGCAAGTCGACCTTCACCATCGAGACCCTGTACAAGGCCGCCGCCCGGCGGCTGAACAACGCCAGCGACGCGCCCGCCCCACACGACCGCATCGAGGGGCTGGAACATTTCGACAAGGTCATCGACATCGACCAGAGCCCGATCGGGCGCACGCCGCGTTCGAACCCGGCCACCTACACCGGCGCCTTCCAGCCGATCCGCGACTGGTTCGCCCAACTGCCGGAAAGCAAGGCGCGCGGCTACGGCCCCGGCCGCTTCAGCTTCAACGTCAAGGGCGGCCGCTGCGAGGCCTGCCAGGGCGACGGGCTGATCAAGATCGAGATGCACTTCCTGCCCGACGTCTA
>CANJOB010000113.1 GCA_947475655.1 Caulobacterales bacterium
CGCGCGAGTTTGTCGTCATCGCCTGCGGCAACCAGGAGACCAGCGAGGCGCATCTGATCCCTGCCGCCGACCCCACCGTCGCGCCGGTGGTGTTCAGTCCGCGGGAGAGCGGCGTACGCTACGAGATCGAGCACTGGGACAGCCGCTTCGTGGTGCGCACCAACGCCGGCGGTGCAATCGATTTCAAACTTGTCTGGGCCGATCCGACCGCGACCGCCTCGCCCTTCTGGCGTGACTGGATTTCGGCGCAGGACGGGCGCCTGATCACCGGCATGATGGCGCTGAAAGATCACTTCGTGCGGCTGGAGCGGGTCGACGCCTTGAGCCGCATCGTCGTCGTGCGGCGCGCCGACCTTTCCGAACACGTCATCGACTTCGAGGAGGAAGCCTACGCCCTCTCCCTGGAAGGCGGGTTCGAGTACGACACCACGGCGGTGCGCTTTATCTACCAGTCGCCGACAACGCCGCGCCGCTGGTTCGACTACGACCTGGAGACGCGCGCGCGCGCCTTGCGCAAGACTCAGGAAATCCCCAGCGGCCACGACCCCGCGCAATACATCACCCGCAGAATGGATGCAGTCGCGTCCGACGGCGCGCTGGTGCCTATCTTTGTCCTGGCCAGGCGTGACACGCCGCTGGACGGCACGGCGCCACTGCTGCTGTACGGCTACGGCTCCTACGGCCACGCCAACGAACCGTCGTTCTCGATTCGCAATCTGTCGCTGGTGGACCGCGGCTGGGTCTGGGCCACCGCCTGCGTGCGCGGCGGTTCGGAGAAAGGCTGGGGCTGGTTCCTCGACGGGCGCAAGGAGAAGAAGACCAACACCTTCACCGACTTCATCGCCTGCGCCGAGCACATGATCGCGCAGAAGCTTTGTGCGACAGACAAGATCGTCGCCTACGGCGGCTCGGCCGGGGGCATGCTGATGGGCGCCATCGCCAACCTTCGGCCAGAGCTTTGGGCCGGGATCATCGCCGCCGTGCCGTTCGTGGACGTGCTCAACACCATGAGCGACCTCGACCTGCCGCTCACCCCACCGGAATGGCCCGAGTGGGGCGACCCGATCACCGACCCTGTCGCCTACGACCGCATCGCCGGCTACAGCCCCTATGACAACGTGACCTCGCAAGCCTATCCGGCGGTGCTGGCCACCGGCGGGCTGTCGGACCCGCGCGTCACCTATTGGGAGCCGGCCAAGTGGGCGGCCAGGCTGCGCGCCCATACCACCAGCGACGCGCCGATCCTGCTTAAGCTGAACCTCGACGCCGGCCACGGCGGCGCCTCGGGCCGGTTCGAATTCCTGAAGGAGATCGCACTCGACTACGCCTTCGCCATCTTCGCGGCGGAGCAGGCCTGGCGCAAACCGTAGGAGCTACCGCCCCAGGTCCAGCCCCTTGAGCATCTTGGCCAGTTCCTTGCGCTGATACGGCTTGGCCAGGTGCACGGCGTCGGCGATGGCGTCGGTCTCCTCGCTCTCGCCGTAGCCGCTGGCGAAAACCACCTTCAGGTCTGGCCGAATCTCGCGCGCCGCGCCGGCCAGAGCCGGGCCGCGCATGCCGGGTAGGCCGACGTCGGTGAACAGAAGATCGATGCGGGCGCCGCTTTCCAGATGCGCCAGGGCCGAGGGCGCGTCCTCGACCGCCACCACGGCGAAACCGAGTTCGCCAATCATGTCGACCGCCGCGGCGCGCACCAGGGCGTCGTCCTCGACCACTAGCACTGTGGGCCGGGCGGCGTTGATCAGGTAACCTACCTTGCGCGCCAGGTCGTTGCGGCCATAGGGCTTGGACAGCAAGCTGACGCCCTCGTCCAGCCGCCCGTGGTGGACGATGGCGTTTTCGGTGTAGCCGGAGGTGTAAAGCACCGGCAGGTGCGGACGCAGGGCCTGGACCCGGGCGACGAAATCGCGGGTCTTGACCGGGCCGGGCATGATCACGTCGGTGAAGAGCAGGTCGATCGACGCCCCGCCCTTGACGATCTCCAGCGCCTCGCCGGCGTTGGCGGCCTGCAGGCAGCGGTAGCCCATCTCCTCCAGCATGGCGACCGCGGCCACCCGCACGGGCTCCTCGTCCTCGACCACCAGGATGGTCTGGTCGCCACCCTTGACCGGCGCCTCTGGCAGTTCGACCGGCTGCTCCTCGCTCTTGCGCGAGCGCGGCAGGTAGATCTTCACCGTCGTACCCGAACCGGGCTCGCTGTAGATTTGCACATGGCCGTTCGACTGCTTGACGAAGCCGTAGACCATGGAGAGGCCAAGGCCCGTGCCCTTGCCTTCGACCTTAGTGGTGAAGAAGGGCTCGAACACCCGCGCCGCCACTTCCGGGGCCATGCCCTCGCCGGTGTCCGACACCGCCAGCATCACATACTGGCCGGCGGCGACGTCCATGTCGCGGCGGGCATAGGCGTCGTCGAGCGAGGCGTTGGCCAGTTCGATGGTCAGGCGCCCGCCGCCGGGCATGGCGTCGCGGGCGTTGATGGCCAGGTTGAGCAACGCGCTCTCCACCTGGGCCGGGTCGGCGATGGTGTTCCACAGGCCGCCGGCGATCACGGTCTCGACCTCGACCACCTCGCCCAGGGTCCGCCGCATCATCTCGGCCATGTCGCCGACCAGGCGGCCGAGGTTGACCACCTTCGGCTCCAGAGGCTGGCGGCGGGCGAAGGCCAGCATCTGCCGGGTCAGCTGGGCGGCGCGGTCGGCGCCGTGGATCGCGCTGCGCAGACGCTTGTGCGCCGCCGGATCGGCGGCGACGACCGGGCCCAGCATCTCCAGGTTTGCCCGGATCACCTGCAGCAGGTTGTTGAAGTCGTGGGCGACGCCGCCGGTCAGCTGGCCGACCGCCTCCATGCGCTGAGCGCGGCGAAGCTGCGCTTCGATCGCATCCCGCTCGGTGACGTCGCGGGAGGAGGCGACGATGCGGGTGACCTTGCCGTCCGGGTCACGCACCGGCGCCAGGCGGGTCTCCCAGGTCATGGCCGTCGGGGCCGGGCCCTGGATTTGATGGGTGAGGGCGATGGCATGGTTTTCTTCCAGAACGCGGGTGTAGGCCGCGTGGGCCGCCTCCCCGTGGATGCCAAAGGCCTGGCGCACGTCGCGCCCGCGCAGCTTGGCCGCAGTGAAGCCCCTGGCGGCCTCGAACGCTGGATTGACATCCGCCACGGTGAAGGTCCCATCGCCGGACACGTCGATCAGGGCCAGGTATTCGGGGGTGTTGGCGAACACCATCTGGATCAGTTCAGCCGCCTCGCTCTCCGCGGTCTCGGCCGCCTCGCGCCGTTGGATTTCCTGCCGGAGGTTGCGGTTGGAGCGGATCATCCCCGCCAGAGCCCCGCCCAGGGCGATCAGCACCAGCAGGCTGAGCGAGCCCGAGATCAGGTAGCCGCGCCGTTCCTCGGCGGCCGCCCCGCTGCTGCGGTCGGCCAGCAGGCGGCGCTCCTCGGCGCCGATCTGGCGCACCAGGACGCGGGCCGGGCCGACTTGGTCGCCGGAGCGGCCAGCCTGGATCGCGTCTATGGCCGCCTGACGCTGACCGTTCATGGCCAGGTCGACGCCGGTCTGCAGGTTGGTAAGCCGCGCCGCCGCGGCGCCGCGCAGGCTGGCGGCGCGCAGCTTCTGTTTGGGATTGTCTGCGACCAGACGTTCCAGCTCGTCGAGGCGCTCGCCCACGGCCCGCGCCGCCGCGTCGTAGGCGCGGACATAGGTGGCGTCGCCGGTCAGTACATAGGAGCGGACGTTGTTCTCCGCGTCCTGGATGCCGACGAAAGTGCGCTGGTTGGCGTCTATGACCCGGTAGGTGTGGGTGACCCAAGTCTGGCTCTCGCGCGTGGCCAGGGTGTGGCCGATGGCCATATAGACGGTCAGGACCGCCAGCAGGGCCAGCAGGACGACCGGAACGGCGATAAGACGTCTCTGACCGACCAAGATGCCTTCTGCCGTTAAGTCCGCCGTGGGGGAGCGTGGCTGGGGAACTAGGACTCGAACCTAGAATGACGGTACCAAAAACCGCAGTGTTACCATTACACCATTCCCCACCAGGCCGTAGCCGGGATCGTCCGCCGCACGCGCCGGAGCAGGCGGGATAGCGCAGTCGCCCAGGCGATGCAACGCCGCTCTGGACGAGTTTCGCCATGGCCGGCGGCGCTCGCTTGCGGTCCCAGGAAGCCTCCCCTATAAGGCGCCCTCCTTCGTCGGAGTGTAGCTCAGCCTGGTAGAGCACCACGTTCGGGACGTGGGGGTCGCAGGTTCAAATCCTGCTACTCCGACCAAGGATTTCTAGCCCCCGAGGGGCCGGCCCACCCCCTTTCAAATGACCCCAGCCGGGCGCGGCCCGGAAATCCGCGCGGCGTTTGAGGGGCGGGCCGCCCGCTCCCGTATGTCTGGTTGGAAGCCCCGCGCGGCTTTCACTTTCCTGCTGAGTGGTCCCCGCCTGGTCGCAGGGCGGGGACTTTCGTCTCGGCGACCCTTGCGCCCGGCCCGATAGGGATTCATGTGACCGCAACGGGTCCGGCCCTAGGCTGACGCCCCTAGTTTTCAGCCAAGGCCATCCATGAAGCAGTTCCTGATCACCGCCGCCGGGGTGTTCCTCGGCCTGACGATCTTCCTGATCGGGGTGCCGTTCCTGCTGATCAGCGCCGCCGCCGGGGCCCTGGCGCCCGAGCCGCTGCCCGGGAAAATGGTGCTGAACCTCGATCTGCGCGCGCCGATCACCGACCAGGACGCCGGGGTGGCGGCCATCTTCCGCGGCGGTTCGACCTCGCTGATTTCCGTGCTGGAGACCCTGCGCCGGGCCGAGAAGGATGACCGGGTCAAGGCGGTGTTCGTGCGCCTGCCCGAAGGCGGCATGGCCCCGGCGACGGCGGACGAGCTGCGTTTCGCCATCAAGCACTTCCGCGCCGGCGGCAAGCCGGTGTTCGCCCACAGCCAGGGACTATACCCGTCCGGCGCCGTGGCCTCGACCTACATGCTGGGCGCGGCGACCGACGCCTTCTGGATGCAGCCTGACTCCAGCTTCCAGGCCGTGGGCATGGCCAACTCGGACATCTTCCTCAAGCGCGCCTTCGACAAATACGGCGTCAAGGCCGACTTCGCTCAGCGCTACGAGTACAAGAACGCGGTCAATCCCTACCTCTACACCGACTACACCGCCGCCCACCGCGAGTCGGCCCTGGGCTGGATGGGTTCGGTCTATGTCAGCGCCCTCACCGCCGCCGCCGCCGACCGCAAGCGCGATCCCGTCGCGCTCAAGGCCGTGTTCGAAGCCGGCCCCTACCTGGCGCAGGAGGCGCGCGCCAAGGGGCTGATCGACCAGGTCGGCCAGGTGAAGGAGGCGCAGGACGCCCTGATCAAGGCCACCGACGGCGCCAAGCTGACCGAGATGAAGGATTACCGCGGCGGCCTCAAGGCCCTCGACCTGTCGGGCAAACCGACCATCGCCTATGTCGGCGCCGAGGGCGCAATCATGACCGGGTCGAGCGACACTTCCAATCCCCTCTCGGGGGACGCGACCGCCCACTCCGACGACGTGGCCAAGGCCCTGTACGACGCGGCGGAGGACAAGGACGTCAAGGCCATCGTCTTCCGCGTCTCCTCGCCGGGCGGTTCCGACACCGCCTCCGAACAAATCCTGGCCGCCGTGCGCGCGGCGCGGGCGGCGGGCAAGCCGGTGGTGGTCAGCATGGGGACCTATGCGGCCTCCGGCGGATACTGGATCAGCTCCGGCGCCAGCGAGATCGTCGCCGACCCCACCACCCTGACCGGCTCGATCGGCGTATTCGGCGGCAAGTTCGCCGTCGGCGAGGCGCTGGCGCGGTTGGGCGTCGATATGAAGAGCCTCAAGGTGGGCGGCGACTACGCCGACGCCTTCGATCCCAGCGGCGAATTCACCCCGGCGCAGAAGGCCCGCTTCGAAGGCTGGATGGACCAGATCTACAACGGCTTCGTCGGCCGCGTGGCGCAGGGCCGCCGCCTGCCGGTGGAGCGCGTGCGCGAGATCGCCAGGGGCCGGGTCTGGACCGGCGCCCAAGCCAAGGAGAACGGCCTGGTCGATCACCTGGGTGGCTTCTACACCGCGGTCGACCGCGCCAAGGTCCTGGCCAAGGTCAACGGCGAGGTGAAGCTGAAGCGCTTTGGCGGACCGCAGTCGCCCTTCGAGGTGATCGGCCGCTCGCTGGGCATGACGTCGGCCTCCTTGCGGACCCTGGCCGCCTCGGCCTGGATTCTCGGCGACCCGGCGGCGAAGAACATCATGGACCAGGCGATGCAGGCGCGGCTGCGCAGCCAAGGCGCCAACGTGCTGGCGCCGGCGCCGTTCTAGCTCACTTCACGCACATCCACCGCACGCGGTGCTTGTCGACGATGTTGTCGGCGAAGCCGGTGATGCGCGGGTTCACCAGGTTCTTGGCCTGGTAGAAATAGATCGGCGCGACCGGAACGTCTGCCAGCATCACCGCCTCCGCACGCACCATGATCGCCGCGCGCTCGCCGGCGTCCGGCTCCTTGTCCGCCTGCGCCAGCAGGGCGTCGTAGGCGGGCGATCTGTAGTCGCCGTAGTTCATCGCCCCGGTGCTGGACTGCATCAGGTCTAGGAAACTCTTGGGGTCGTTGTAGTCGGCGATCCAGCCGGCTTCGGCGACCTGGAAGTCACGCGTGCGGTAGGACTGGTAGGCGATCTGGGATTCCTGCGGGAACAGCGCCGCCTGGACGCCGATTTCCGCCCAGTCGGCCTGCACCGCCGGCATCAGCAGCATCGGGTCGGCGGTGTTACGCTGGGTGATCTCGATCTTGAGCGGATTACCGGGGCCATAGCCCGCCTCGCTGAGCAACCGCCGCGCCTCCGCCTGACGCCGCGCGTAGGGCCAGGCCGCCCAGGCCGGCGCCGCCACGGGCGCGTAGTTGGCCAAGCCGGGCGGGGTGAAGGTGAAGGCGCTGACCTGCCCGCCGCGCAGCAGCTTCTGGGTGATGAAGTCGCGGTCGATGGCCATGCTCAGGGCGGTGCGCACGCGCAAATCCTTGAACGCCGGCACGGAGGCGTTGAACGCCACATACATGGTGCCGAGATAGGTGTGGGTGCGCACATAGGCCGGGATGTCGGCGCGCAGCCGGGCGATGCGGTTACTCTGGATGTCGTTGTTCCAATCCAGCTCGCCGCGCTTGATGCGACGCTCGGCGGCGATGGAGTCGTTGGTGGGGTAGAAATAGATGTCGTCGATGCAGACGTTTTTCGCGTCGTAGAAGTACGGGTTCTTGGACGCGTGCAGCCGGTCGCCCAGCCGCCAGCTTTGCACTGTGTAAGGGCCGTTGGAGACGTAGTGTTCGTTGGTCCAGCTGTCGCCGTACTTTTCCACCACATGGCGCGGGGCCGGGTACATGGTCTGGTGCTTGGCCAGTTGCAGCAGATAGGGCGCGGGGTGGTTCAGCTTGATCTGCAGGGTGCGCGCGTCGAGCGCCCGCACGCCCAGCGCCGTGAGCGGCGTCTTGCCCTCGTTCACCGCCTGGGCGCCTTCGATGAAATACAGCAGATAGCCGTATTCGGCGGTGGTCGCCGGATCGAGCAGGCGGCCAAGGCCGAACACGAAGTCGTCGGCCGTGACGGGCATGCCGTCCGACCATTTCGCCTCGCGCAGATGGAAGGTCCAGGTCAGGCCGTCGCTGCTGGTTTCCCAGGACGTGGCCATGCCGGGGATGACCTCGCCGTGTGCGTCCTCGGTGGTCAGGCCCATCAGGATGTTGCCGACGATATTGTCCTCCTGAACCCCGGTGATCTTCTGCGGGTCGATGGAGTTGGGCTCGGCCAGGTTGCCGAAGTGCAGACATTTGCGCCCGGCGGCGCAGGCCGAGGTCTGGGTCTGCGCCGGCGCGCAGGCGGCCAGCGCAAGAACCGCCATGAGTGCGAGCGCTCTCATCGGTCCTTCGGGTCCAGGGCGTCCCCCCATTCTTGTCTGAAGAATCCGCGGCACTATCGATCCTTCGGATCGAGAGCGTCGCGGAGGCCGTCACCGATGAAGTTGAAGCTCATCAAGGTCGCGGCCATCACCGCCGAGGGGAAGATCAGCAGCCAGGGCGCCAGCTCCATGTCCTGGGCGCCATTGGCGATCAGCGAGCCGAGCGAGGCCATGGGCGGCCGCACGCCCAGCCCCAGGAACGACAGGAAGCTCTCGGCCAGGATCACGCCGGGGATGGTCAGGGTGACATAGACCACCACCGGCCCCAGCAGATTCGGCACGATATGGCGGGCGACGATCCGCGCCGGCGTCATGCCGATGGCCCGGGCGGCCTCGACGAACTCGCGCGATTTCAGCGCCCGGGTCTGGCCGCGGACGATGCGGGCCATGGTCAGCCATTCCACCGCGCCGATGGCCACGAACATCAGCACGATCGACGAGCCGAACGCCACCATCAGCAGGATGACGAAGAAGATGAACGGCAGGGCGAACAGCACGTCGACGATCCGCATCATCGCCTCGTCGACGCGCCCGCCGGCATAGCCCGCCGTGGCCCCCCAGGCGACGCCGATCACCAGCGAAACGGCGGTGGCGACCACGCCGATGGCCAGCGACACGCGCAGCCCCATCAGCAGCCGCGCCAGCAGGTCTCGCCCCAGGCTGTCGGCGCCCAGCAGGTGGCCGGCGGTGAGCGGCGCGGCCCAGACGTCGTCCTTGTTGACCGCGTCGAACCGCCAGGGCGTCAGGTACGGGCCGACAATCGCGGCGGCGAACAGCAGGGCCAGCACGAACAGCCCGGCCACGGCGGCCTTGTTGCCGAGCAGACGGGCGCGGGCGTCGCTCCACAGGCTGCGGCCGCGCGGCGCGGCGCCGATCACGGTGTCGGTCATGACAGGCTGACCCGCGGATCGACGGCGGCGGCCAGCAGGTCCGACACCAGATTGAGCAGCAGGATCAGGGCGGCGTAGACGATCACCACCCCCATCACCACCGTGTAGTCGCGCTGCAGGGCGCTGATGACGAAGAACTTGCCCAGCCCGGGCAGGCCGAAGATACGCTCGACGATCAGCGAACCGGTCAGCAGGCCGGCGCAAGCGGGGCCGAGATAGCTGATCAGCGGCATCAGCGCCGGCGGCAGGGCATGGCGGACGACGATGCGCCACGACGAAAGCCCCTTGGCCCGCGCCGTGCGCACGAAGTTGGAGCGCAGGCTCTCGATCATGCTGGCGCGCACCAGGCGCGAGATGATGGCGATCTGCGGCAGGGCCAGCACCGCCACCGGCAGCACCATGTTCGGCAGCGCCCCGTTGTTCCACCCGGCGTTGGGCAGCCAGCCCAGGGTGGAGGCGAACACCAGCACCAGCAAGGGCGCGGTGACGAAGGTCGGGACACAGACGCCCATGACGGCCACCGCCATGACCAGGTAGTCGGCGGGGCGGTTCTGGCGCAGGGCGGCGGCGACGCCGAGCGAGGCCCCGGCCACGGAGGCGACGATCAGGGCCGAGAGGCCCAGCACCAGGCTGACGCCGAAGTTCTCCTTCAAGACGTCGGCCACGGTCTTGTCGCGGTACTTGAGCGAGGGGCCCAGGTCCCCGCGCGCCACATCAGCCAGGTAGCTGACGTACTGGACCGGCAAGGGCTTATCGAGGCCATACCTAGCCATCACCCGCGCCTCGATC
>CANJOB010000114.1 GCA_947475655.1 Caulobacterales bacterium
GGAGCGGTGGTGGGAGCCGGCGCGGCGCCGGGGGCGGCCGCGGCGGCATCGGCCGCGGCGGCGGGAGCGGGGGGCGCCGGAGGCGGCGGCGGAGCCTTCATCGCCACCCTGGCGTCGAAGTCGGCCTGGCTGACGATCTTGATCTCGATCGGCATGAAGGCGTGGTCGACGCCGCACAGTTCCGAGCACTGGCCGTAGTAGGTGCCGATCCGCTCCGCCCGGAACCATTGCTCGTTCAGGCGGCCGGGGATGGCGTCCATCTTCAGGCCGAAGGCCGGCAGGGCGAAGGCGTGGATCACGTCAGCGCCGGTGGCCTGGACGCGGACCACCTTGCCGACCGGGGCCACCAGGGGCTCGGTCGCCGCCAGGCGGAACGGCACGCCCTTAGCCTTGGCTTCCGCTTCCGGCAGGATGGTGGAGGTGATCTCGGGGATCTTCTGGTCGGGGTATTCGTAGCCCCAGTACCACTGATAGCCGGTCGCCTTGACCGTCATGTAGGGGGTCGGGGTGTCGTGGTACTTGAACAGCAGCTTGAACGAGAAGATGGCGATGAACATCAGGATCAGGACCGGGGCGGCGGTCCAGATCACTTCGATCAGGGTGTTGTGCGACCAGCGGGCCGGGACCGGGTTCGACTTCCTGTTGAACTTGACCACCACGATGATGATCAGGGCCAGCACGAACAGGGTGATGACCGTGATGATCGGCAGCAGGATCACGTTGTGGAAGAAGATGGCGTCGTGCTTGAGCTCGGACGCCGCCGGCTGCAGGTCAATCGCGTTGGGCGTGGGTTGACCCAGCAGGTCCTGCGCCTTGGCTTGAGCCCCGAACATCATCGCCCCGGCCAGGGCCGCGACGCGTGTAAATCCAGAAAATCTCGACTTCATATTCCCCACGGCCCGTTGCGCCGGCTTTGAACAAGGGACGGACGAACGCCGCCCAGGCGTTTGCCTTTCCGCCCTGGTTGCGGTCCATACGCGCATACCCCAATCTTGCCAAGCGCTAGAGCCTTCCCGGTTCGGAGGAATCCTCCGAACCGGATTAGAAGGCTCTATCTATGGGAGTGCAGAGCCTGCCCGAGCGGCGAAACCCCTCACACTTTCGCCTGGCAGGCTCTAGACGCTACCTAAGCTTTTGCGGCTGCGAACACCCGCCAAAATGAAGCGAAAGCCACCCGGAGACCGCCCTATGCCCAAGTCCCTGGACGCCAGCCAGCGCCAGGCCATCGGCGAGGCCTTCGCCGCCGCGGTCAACATGACGCCCGTCGAGCTCGGCTCGTGGCTGGAAACGGCCCAAAGCCTGTCGGTGGGCTTCAAGAGGCGGGGGGAGAGCGAATCGGTGGGCCACCGGGCGGGCCGTCGCATTCTGGCGATCCTGGCCCTCCACCCGGCCGAACTGGAGGACGACGACTACCGGCTGATGCGCAAGGCCGTGGGCTATGTGAAGCGTCACCGCGCCCAGCGCCCGGCCGGGGACGTTTCCGCCACCCGCTGGCGCTACAGCCTGATGAATTGGGGCCACGACCCGCTGAGCGAAGGATGACTTTGCGCGCCCGACCCCCTACCTTTGACCCATGACCGCACCCTTCAACGCCCCTTCCCTGCTGGACGCCGCCGGCGTCGATCCCAAGGCCGCCGAGGCGGTTTTGGGCGAAGCCCTCGCCGGCGCCGACGACGGCGAACTGTTCCTCGAACGCTCCGAGAGCGAGAGCTTCGTCTTTGACGACGGCCGGCTGAAGACCGCCTCCTACGACGCCGGCGAGGGCTTCGGCCTGCGCGTGGTGGCGGGGGAGACGGCCGGCTACGCCCATGCCTCCGAGATTTCCTTGGGCGCCATCACCCGCGCGGCCCAGTCCGCCCGACTGGCCAAGCGCGGCTACAGCGGCGTTGCCGCCGAGGGCCCGCGTCCCACCAACGCCAAGCTCTATGGCGAGGACAACCCGGTCAGCCGCCCCGACTTCTCCGACAAGGTGGCCCTGCTGCAGGAGATCGACGCCTTCGCCCGCGAGCGCGACCCGCGGGTTCGCCAGGTCATGGCGTCCATGCACGGCGAGCGTCGGGTGGTGGAGATCCTGCGCGCCGACGGCCGGCTGATCCGCGACATTCGGCCGCTGGTGCGGGTCAATGTCCAGGTGACGGTGGAAAAGGACGGCCGGCGCGAGACGGGATCGTCCGGCGCCGGCGGCCGCGCCGGGTTCGAGGCCTGGATCAGCCCGGATAAGTGGCAGGACCAGGTCGACGAGGCCCTGCGCCAGGCCTTGGTCAACCTAGACGCCATCCCCTGCCCTGCCGGCGAGATGGACGTGGTGGTCGGGCCCGGCTGGAACGGGGTGCTGCTGCACGAGGCCGTCGGCCACGGGCTGGAAGGCGACTTCAACCGCAAGGGCATCAGCGCCTTCTCGGGCCGAATCGGCGAGCGGGTCGCCGCCCCCGGCGTCACCATCTTCGACGACGGCTCGGTCCCCGGCCGGCGCGGGTCGCTGACCGTGGACGACGAGGGCACCCCTACCAGCCGCACCATCCTGATCGAGGACGGCATCCTGGTCGGGTACATGCACGACCGCATGAGCGCCAGGCTGATGGGCATGCAGGCCACCGGCAACGGCCGGCGCCAGTCCTATGCTCACATGCCCATGCCGCGCATGACCAACACCGGCATGCTGGCCGGCGACAAGACCCAGGAGGAGATGATCGCCTCGATGAAGCGCGGCCTCTACTGCTCCAACTTCGGCGGCGGCCAGGTCGACATCACCAACGGCAAGTTCGTGTTCCAGTGCACCGAGGCCTATCTGGTCGAGGACGGCAAGATCACCGCCCCGGTGAAGGGCGCGACCCTGATCGGCGACGGGCCCAGCGCCCTGACCCGCGTGACCATGATCGGCGACGACTTCTGCTTCGACCCCGGCATCGGGGTCTGTGGCAAGTCCGGCCAGGGCGTGCCGGTGGGTGTGGGCCAGCCGTCGATGAAGATCGCCGGCCTGACGGTGGGCGGCACCAGCGTCTAGCTAGTGAACGGCGGCAGGCGGCTCTTCCAGGGTCGACCGGCCGCCCTCCTTTTCCGCCTTGGCGCGGGTCCAGCGGTAAAGGCCGACCACCAGGGCGGCGAATACGGCCATGCCCAGCCATAGGGCCGGGGTCTCGAAATCCTGCACCATGGCCAGGGGCTCGCCCCTGCCGCTAGCGACGATGATCCCGGCCAGGGCGACGCTGAACAGGCTCTCGCCGACGATCAGCCCGGACGCCAGCAGCACCCCCATGCGCCGGGCGGCCTCGGGCCGGGCGCCATTGGCGGCCCAGCGGTCGTAGGCCCAGCCGACAAAGGCGCCGACGATCACCGCCCCGGTCACCGACATCGGCAGGTAGATGGCGATCCCCACCGCCAGCGGCGGCAGGCTGTAGCGGCTGAACCTCCGCAGGGTCTCGTCCGTGGCCACCAGGGCGGCGCCGAGGATGCCGCCGATGCCGAGCAGGCCCCAGTCCAGGTCGCCCTGGATCACGCCCTTGGCCAGGGTGGAGATCAGGGCCGCCTGCGGCGCCGGCAGAGGCTCGCTGGCCACAGCGGTGATGTTGGGGGCTCCGGCGAATCCGTAGGCGTGGTTCAGAAGATCGAGCACCGGCGGGATCACCAGCGACCCGGCGATGACGCCGATCACCAGGGCGACCTGCTGTCGCCAGGGCGTGGCGTCGACCAGTTGGCCGGTCTTGAGGTCCTGCAGGTTGTCGTTGGCCGCCACGGCCACGGCCAGGATGATCGAGGTGACGAACAGGGCCAGGGCCACCAGGGCCTTGCCGGCGTCGAGGCCGCCGAGCAAGCCGCCGAAGGCCGCCAACAGCACGGCGGCCCCCAGCACCGCCAGGATCGCCACCCCGGAGACGGGGCTGTTGGAGGTGCCGATCAGCCCGGCCATGTAGCCGCACACCGCCGCCACGAAGAACCCGACGATGACGATGTAGCCGATCGACACGGCGATCAGGGTCGGGGCGTGGGCCGCCAGGACCGTGCCGCCCAGGAACATGTGGATCAGGCCGGCGATCGGGATCAAGCAGGCCAGGCTGACCACCACCATGATGGCGACCGGTATATCCTGCTCTGTGCGCGGCAGGGTCTTGTCCCCCGCCGCCATGCGTTTCTGCGCCGCCATGGCATTGAGCAGGCCGGTCCAGATCGGGGCCGCCAGCTTGCCAAGCGTCCACACCGCCGCCACCCCGATGGCCCCGGCGCCGAGGAACCGCACCTGGTTGCGCCAGACGCCCGAAGCCGCGTCGGCCGCCGGGCCGGAAACGTGCTGCACCACGGTCAGCAGCGGGGTGGCGATGCCCCAGGCGATGACCACCCCGGTCAGCATGGCGATGCCGACCGCTATGCCCATCAGATGTCCGGCGCCCAGCAAGGCGAGGGAGAGCGAACCGCCCAGGCCCGTCGCCGCCGGGCCGATGCGGAAGAAGGCCGAGACCTCCGCCGCCACGAACTTGGCCGCCGCCGCCAGGCTATAGAGCGCCGCCGCCAGGGAGCCGACGATCACCACCAGCAGGCCGGCCTGCTCCTCCCGCGCGCCCTCGCGCGAGCCGGAGCCGACTGTCAGCACCTCGGCCGCCGCCACCCCTTCCGGGTAGGGAAGCTTGGACTGCACCACCAACGCCCGCCGAAGCGGAATGGAATACATCACCCCCAGCACCCCGCCGGCGGCGCAGACGCCGAACGTCAGCAGGAACGGGAAGTCGGTCCACCAGCCGACCATCACCAAGCCGGGCAGGACGAAGATCACGCTCGCCATGGCCCCGGCGGACGAGGCCACCGTCTGGACGATGTTGTTTTCCTGGATCGTCACCCGGCCGAACCGCTGCAGCAGGGCCATGGAGATCACCGCCGCGGGGATCGCGGTGGAGAAGGTTAGGCCGACTTTAAGGCCCAGGTAGACGTTGGCGGCGGTGAACACCGCCGTGATCGCCACGCCCAGGATCAGCCCGCGGAGGGTCAGTTCTTTGCGGTTCAAGGCGGGGCGTCTCCGATGATTGCGGCGCGGCGCCAGTTGGGCATGGGCGGCGCTTAGCGGCAAGGCTCGGGAGCGCCCCGCCAGCCCGCGCGTTGTTGCGGGATCAAGGAGGCCCGCCATGACTGAGCCGATCAAGACCCCCGGTCCCGACCATCCGATCACCCTGACCCGCGAAGTGGCCCGCGTGCGCGTGCTGTTCGACGGTCACCTGCTGGGGATGAGCACCGATGTGCTGGTGCTGCAGGAGGCGGACTACGCCCCCGTGCGCTATTTCCCGCGCAAGGACATCGAGACGGCTTTCCTCCGGCCCACCTCCAAGACAACGCAGTGCCCCTACAAGGGGACCGCCAGCTACTTCACCCTCTACCGCGACGGAGAGATCGTCGAGGACGCGGTCTGGTCCTACGTGCATCCCCATCCCGCCATGGCCCAGATCGCCGGGCGGCTGGCCTTCTATCCGCAACACGTCACCTTCGAGGTCGAGCCGCTGGCGTCAGGCGAAGTCGACCGCGTGGTGCGCCACACGGACAGCGGCGGCGGGGCTAGCCAGGAGGAGCCCTGGCCGCCGACGGCCACCAACCCGGACGCGCCGGACGGGCCGCCGTTCAGGGGGGTGGGGTCGATCTAGTAGGCGCAGTCTGCGAAAGCGCCAGCGATATTGCCGTTCCAATCGCCTTGGAACTTCTCCAGCAGGCGCTCGGCCGGGGTGACGCCACTGTCGGCGATGGCCTCGAGCACCTCCAGGTGGCCGGTCTCGTCGTTGACGGCGTCCGAGGCGACTGCCCGGTTGGCCAGGCCCCGCTTGGCGATGGCGACCATGTCGACGGCGACGTCGCGCGCCTTGCGGCCGGCCACCACGGCGTTGAGGCCCAGCTTGGGCACATCGGCGCGAAGCTTTGCGCGATCCTCCGCCGTCCAGTCGCGCACCAGTTCCAGCGAGGCGGTCAGGGCGGCGCTGTCGTAGAAGATGCCGACCCACAGCGCCGGCAGGGCGACCAGCATGTCCAGCGGCCCGCTGTCGGCGCCGCGCATCTCCAGGAAGGTCTTGAGGCGCACTTCCGGGAACAGGGTGGTGGTGTGGTCGATCCAGTCCTTCAGGTTCGGATAGACCCCGGGCAGGGCCGGCAGACGCCCGTCCATGAAGTCACGGAACGACTGGCCCGCGGCGTCGATGTAGCGGCCGTCGCGCTTGACGAAATACATCGGCACGTCGAGCGCGTAGCGGGCGTAGGTCTCGAAACCGAACCCGCTCTGGAACACGAAATCCAGCAGGCCGGTGCGGTCCGGGTCGGTGTCGGTCCAGACGTTGGCGCGCGAGGTCAGAAAGCCGTTGGGCCGCCCTTCTGTGAACGGCGAATTGGCGAACAGGGCGGTGGCGATCGGCTGCAGCGCCAGGCTGGCGCGGAACTTGGCGATCATGTCGGCCTCGGAGCCGAAATCGAGGTTTGCCTGCACTGTGCAGGTGCGCAGCATCATGTCGAGGCCGAGGTTGCCGACCTTGGGCATGTAACGCCGCATGATGTCGTAGCGGCCCTTGGGCATGATTTCGGCCTGGTCGCGGCTGATTGTCGGGTGGAAGCCCAGGCTGAGGAAGCCCAGACCTAAGTCCCCGGCCACGGCCTTGGTCTCGTCCAGGTGGCTGACGGTCTCGGCGCGGATCTTGTGGATGTCGGCGAGCGGGGCGCCGGAAAGCTCGAACTGGCCGCCGGGCTCGAGGCTGATGTTGGCGCCGTCGCGCTCCAGGCCGATGACGGTGGGCCCCTCCATCACCGGCTTCCAGCCAAAGCGGTCGCACAGCCCCTGCATCAGGGCGGCGATACCGGCCGGGCCGGCGTAGGGAACGGTGGCGTGGTCGGCCAGGCGGAAGCCGAACTTCTCGTGCTCGGCGCCGACGCGCCAGGTGTGTGCCGGCTTGCAGCCTTCCGCGAACCAGGCGGTGAGGTCCTCGAGGGTCAAGGGCCGTTCGTCGATGCCTGCGTCCATGCCCTACTCCCCACGCCCGCCCGCCACTTCACTCTTGGGCGGATCTTCGTTCGAAACTGCTCTAACCTCTGTGGCGGTTGGACGCCACCGGGTCCGCGTCTTTCCAGTCCCCCAGCGCCGCCTGCCACAGGGACAGGGCGGCGATGGCGGCGGTGTCGGCGCGCAGGATGCGCGGCCCCAAGGTCACTGGGCTGACATTGGCCAGGCTTCGCAACGCTTCTCGCTCTTCAGGGGCAAATCCGCCCTCCGGCCCGATCAGGATCGACCAGGCCCCGGCGGGCGCGTGTCCCAGCGCGGCGAGGATGTCGCTCGCCTCGCCCGCCTCGTCGCAGAACAGCAGGCGGCGGTCCGCCGGGAAGGCGGCGATGATCTTCTCAAGCTTCTGCGGCTCCACGATCTCAGGCACATCCAGCCGCCCGGTCTGCTCGGCGGCCTCGGTGGCGATGGCGGCCAGGCGTTCGGGCCGCGCTCGGTCGGCGTTGGAGCGGCGGGCCTGGGCCAGGACGACGCGGCGCACCCCCAGTTCGGCGGCCTTCTCGACCACGGTTTCCAGGCGCGGGCGCTTGATCAGAGCGATGATCAGCTCCAGGTCCGGCCCGGCGGCCTGTGGCCGGGCCAGGGCGATACAGGTCAGGGCGCAGCCGCGCTTGCCCACATCGCTGATCGCCGCGCACCATTCGCCGTCGCGGCCGTTGAACAGCAGCGCCTCGTCGCCGAGCTTGAGGCGCATCACGGTCGTCAGATAGCGGGCCTGTTCCGGGCGGGGGACCACGCGAGCCCCCAGCGTCAGGGCGTCATCGACGAACAGCCGGATCATGGCGGCTGACTTAAGCCCGCGAGCTTCGCTTCGCCAGGGGGAGTGCTAAAGGTGGAGTCATAAGGGAGCGCCGATGTCCAAGTACGATGACCAGCTGATCGACCTGCAGACCGCCCTGGTGCGCTTTCAGCAGCACGCCATTGAAGAAGGCCGCCGCACCCTGGTGATTTTCGAGGGCCGCGACACCGCCGGCAAGGACGGGGCGATCAAGCGCATCGTCGAGCATCTGTCGGTGCGGCAAACAAGGGTCGTCGCCCTGCCCAAACCCTCCGACCGCCAGCGCAGCCAGTGGTTCTTCCAGCGCTACATCGAGCAGCTGCCGGCCGCGGGCGAACTCGTGATCTTCAACCGCTCCTGGTGTAACCGGGCGGGTGTCGAGGTGGTGATGGGCTTTTCCACCCCGACCGAGCAGAAGCAGTTCATCGCTCAGGTCCCCGACGTGGAGCGAATGCTGACCGACGACGGGGTCGACGTGATCAAGCTCTGGCTCGACATCAGCCGCGCCGAACAGACCCAGCGCCTCAAGGCCCGCCGCACCGATCCGCTGAAGGCCCTGAAGGTCAGTCCGCTCGACGCCGTGGCCGAGGAAAAATGGTCGGCCTATTCCAAGGCCCGCGACCGCATGCTGCTGGCCAGCCACACGCCCCATGCGCCCTGGATGTGCGTTCGCGCCGACCATAAGAAGCCGGCCCGGCTGGCGATCATCCGCCACCTGCTGCAGACCCTGGCCCCCAAGGACGTGCGCAAGGGGATCGGGAAGCCCGATCCCGCCATCCTGTTTCCGTTCGAACCCGAGGCTCTGACCGACGGGCGCCTTGCCCGCTGATGGGGCGCGCTGACGCCGTGACGCCCCGGCTGCCCGACGCCCACAAGGCCAACTGGGTCGACGCCTATGCGCCGCCCATAATTCAGCCATGGCTTAAGCTCGGCCGATTCGACCGGCCCACCGGCATCTGGCTGCTGATGCTGCCCGGCTGGCAGGGCGCGGCCCTGGCCGCCGCCGAGGACGGGCGCTGGCCCAGCCCCTGGCTGATCCTGGGTATCTTCATTGGCGCGGCGCTGATGCGGGCGGCGGGCTGCGCCTACAACGACCTGGTCGACCGCGACATCGACGCGAAGGTCGCCCGCACCGCCAACCGCCCCCTGGCCAGCGGTCAGATCAGCGCCAAGGGCGCCTACGCCTTCATCGCCGTCTGCAGCCTGATCTCGCTTTGCATCCTGCTGACCATGGGCCTGGCGGCCATCCTGCTCGGCGTCGGCTCGCTGCTGCTGGTGGCGGCCTATCCGTTCATGAAGCGCATCACCTGGTGGCCGCAGGCGTGGCTGGGCCTGACCTTCAACTGGGGCGCCCTGCTCGGCTATGCGGCGGCGTCCGGAACCCTGAGCTGGTCGGCCTCGCTGCTCTATATCGGCGGCCTCGCCTGGACGCTCGGCTACGACACCGTCTACGCCCTGCAGGACCTGGAGGACGACGCCATGATCGGGGTGAAATCCTCGGCCCGGAGGTTGGGCGCCCACGTCAAGCCGGCGGTGCTGGGGTTCTATGTGCTGGCCTTCATTTTGGCTCTGGCCTGCGTGGCGGTGGGCAAGCTCGGGCCGCTGTTCCTGCCGTTCGCCGGCCTCTACGCCCTGCAGTTGTCGCACCAGGCCTCCAAGGTCGACCGCGAGGACCCCGTCGCGGCGCTGGGCCTGTTCAAGTCGAACACGGTGGCGGGGCTGATCCTGTTCGCCGGCATCGTCGCGGGAATGTGGAA
>CANJOB010000115.1 GCA_947475655.1 Caulobacterales bacterium
ATCCGGTCCTGGGCCACTTCGACAAGCCCAGCGACGACCCGCGATGGTTCGAAGGCGGCACGCCGCTGTGGATCACCGCCGAGAAGGCCGGGATCAAAAGCGCGTCGGTGTTCTGGCCCGGCTCCATCGTCGAGCTGCAGGGCGCGCGGCCCAGCTATTGGTCGCTTTACAAGCCGATCGGCGCCGCCGAGCGCGTGGACATGCTGCTGGCCTGGCTGGACAAGCCTGCGGCTGAGCGGCCTCAGTTCGGGACCATCTACATCGATGAGGTCGACGGGGCAGGGCACAACTACGGCCCGTTCTCACGCGAAGTGAACGATGCGGTCGGCAAGGTCGACGCCGCCATCGGGCGGCTGGTCGAGGGGCTGAAGAGCCGGGGCCTGGAGGCCAACCTAGTGGTGGTCTCCGATCACGGCATGGCGCCGGTCGACCCGGCCCGCATCCAATATGTCGAGGACGTCGTCGAGCCGGCCATCGCCAAGGCGACCAACCCGGGTCCGTTCACCGGCTTCACGGCCGGGCCAGGCAAGGAGTTGACGGCCGAGGCCGTGCTTGTGGGGCCGCACGGCGATTTCGAATGCTGGCGCAGCGATCAGATGCCGGCCCGCTTCGGCTATGGCCAGAACCCGCGCGTGACCCCCATTGTCTGTCTGAGCAAGACAGGCAGCGAGCTACGCGCTAGGGGGCAGAAGGCCGGGGGCGGGGACCACGGCTATGATCCCGGTGATCCGTCCATGCAGGCCTTCATGGTGGCGCGCGGACCGGCCTTCAAATCGGGCGTTGTGCTTCCCGCCATCCGCAACGTCGATCTCTATCCGATGATGGCGAAGGTTTTGGGGATCGCCCCCGCCGCCAACGACGGCGACCCGGCCCACACCGCCCAGGCGCTGAAATGAAACGGCTCAGCCGCGTCGTGACCCTGGCCGCCGCCCTGGTCCTGGCCGCCTGCGCCACCGCGCCCCAACCGGCCCCGCGCCGGCCGCTGATCATGATCTCCATCGACGGCTTCCGCGCCGACTACATCGGCCGGGGCTATACGCCGACCCTGGCGCGTCTGGCGGCGCAGGGTGTGAACGCCAGGGCGATGCGCCCGTCGTTTCCGGCCCTGACCTATCCCAACCATTACACCCTGGTGACCGGCCTGCGCCCCGACCACCACGGCATCGTCCACAACGTCATCGAAGACCCGTCCTGGCCCGTCACTTTCGGCCTGGGCGACCGGCCGCAGGTCAGGAACCCGCGCTGGTGGGAGCAGGGCGAGCCGATCTGGGTCACGGCCAAACGGGCCGGGCGCAGGACGGTGTCGCTGTTCTGGCCCGGCGACGAGACGCCGATCCACGGCCTGCAGCCCGACCGCTGGAAAACCTTCGATCAGGACATCACCGCCGAGGCGCGGGCCGACCAGATGTTGGCCTGGATCGCCGCCGACCGGCCCGACTTCGCCGGGCTCTATTTCGACGACGTCGACAGCGCCGGGCACACCTATGGGCCGGATTCGCCCGAGCTGAACGCCGCCATCGCCCGGGTGGATTCCGCCATCGCGCGCCTGCTGGCCGGGCTCGCCGCCACGGGGATCACCGAAGACCGGTTCGACCTCATCGTCACCGCCGACCACGGCATGGTCCGCGCCGACAAGCTGGTGTTCTTGGACGACCTGGCGAAGGGGACCGCCCGGGTGGTCACCGGCGGCGCCACCGGCATGTTAGAGCCGCTGCCGGAGCGGCAGGAGGAAGCCTACACGGTGATCGTCGGCCGCCACGAGCACGCCGAGTGCTGGCGCAAGCAGGACGTGCCTGAACGCTTCCACTACGGGACCAACCGGCGCATTTCCGCCATCGTCTGCCTGGCGGACCTGGGCTGGTACCTGACCACCCACGCCGCCTCCGACGGCAAGACTCCGAGCATCGGCCAGCACGGCGCCGACCCCTACGCGAGCGAGATGGCGGCCCTGTTCATCGGCCATGGCCCGTCGTTCCGCCAAGGCGTGGTGCTGAGCGAGATGGACAACGTCGATATCTATCCGATCGCCATGCGCCTGCTGGCCGTGCCGCCGCGCCCCAACGACGGAAATCCGGCCATCGCCGACGCGGCGCTGCGGACGCCGTGACGCAGGCCAAGGCTCTGGACGAAGCTTAGCATTTCGCGGGATGTAGCGTCATGTCAGAAGGCGCGCCGCACACGCCCGCCCGCCGCAAGGCGGCCCTGGGCTTCATCTTTGTCACCGCCCTTTTGGACGTGCTGTCGCTGGGCATCATGATCCCGGTGCTGCCCAACCTGATCAAGGCCTTCAACGGCGGCGACACGGCCGCGGCCTCGCTGTGGAACGTCGCCTTCGCCACCAGCTGGGGGTTGATGCAGTTCGTGTTCTCGCCGGTGGTCGGGCTGATCTCCGACCGCTTCGGCCGCCGGCCGGTGCTGCTGATCTCCACCTTCGGCCTGGCGGTCGATTACCTGTTCATGGCCATGGCGCCGACACTGGCGTGGCTGTGGGTCGGGCGCATCATCAACGGGATCACCGCCGCCAGCTTCTCCACCGCCAGCGCCTATATCGCCGACGTGACCGAGCCGCAGAACCGCGCCAAGGCTTACGGCTTTATCGGCTCGGCCTGGAGCATCGGCTTCCTGCTCGGCCCGGCGCTGGGCGGGGCGCTGGGCGAGATCGACCTGCGCCTGCCGTTCTTCGTCTGCGCCGGCCTGGCGGCGACCAACTGGCTGTACGGCCTGCTGATCCTCCCCGAGTCCCTGCCGCCGGAGAAACGCCAGCCGCGCTTCGACTGGCGCAAGGCGAACCCGGTCGGCTCGCTGAAGCTGATCCGCAGCCATCCGGACCTTACCGTCCTGGCCACCGTCGGCTTCCTGTTCCAGCTGGCGCACAACGTGCTGCCGACCGTGTTCGTGCTCTATGCCGGTTATCGATACGGCTGGTCGCCCTTCATCATCGGCCTGACCATGGTGGCGACCGGGGTGGCCAACATCATCGTCCAGAGCCTGCTGGTCGGCCGGATCGTCGCCAGGATCGGCGAGCGCGGCGCGCTGATCGCCGGGCTGACGGCGTTCGGCCTCGGCTTCCTGATCTACGCCCTGGCCCCGGTCGGCTGGATTTATGTGGCGGGCGCGCCGGTCTTCGCCTTCTCCGCCCTGGTCAATCCCGGGCTGCAGGGGCTGATGACCCGGCGGGTCGGGCCGTCGGAACAGGGCCAGTTGCAGGGCGCCAATTCCAGCATCGTCGGCATCGTCGCCCTGATCGGTCCGTCGTTGTTCGGGATCACCTTCGCCTTTGCCGTCCGTCACGACGCGACCCTGCACCTGCCGGGCCTGCCGATCCTGATCGCCGCGGCGCTGGCCGGCCTAGCGGCCCTGCTCACCTTCGTCGCCGTGCCCAAGCCGGCGCCCGCCGCCGCGCATTAGCCGCCGCTTGCCGAGCGTGCGGGGTCGGCCCACTGTGCCCGGCGTGGGAGACGTTCATGCGTAACTGGATTTCAGCGACCGCGGGCCTTTGCGTCCTATTCCTGTGCGGCCCGGTCTTCGCCCAGTCGGCGGACTTCCCCAACGCCGCGGCGGCGAGGGCCTTCGCCGACAAGCTCATCGCCGATGAAAAGGTCGACGACCAGTTCGAGAACATCACCAGCAGCCCCATACCCGTGGCGCGGCACCGGGGCAGCGGCCTCATCTGCACCTTCCCCGGCATCGAGCAGAGCACCCTGCGGGTTTATCCGTCCGACGGGCCGCGCGGCGACGACGTCGGTTGCAGCTACAATTTCAGCAACGCCATGACCGTTTCGATGTACGTCAATCACTTTCCCCAGGATGTGCCTTTGGACGTGGCGACACAGGCGACGTGGGACGAGCTCGCGAAACTCTATCCCGCGGCGGAGCCTTTCACGTTCGACGGCGACGCTCCCGAGGCTCTGCCCGCGCCCTACGCCCTGCCCGAAATGCGCGTGATACGCTTCGCCTTCGATTTCGACGGCGAGCCGGTTTTCTCACGCTCCGCCGTGGCGGTCGTGGACGGGTGGGTCGTGACCCAAAGGGTCACCTCGCGGGCGGCCTACGCCAAGGCCGCGGAATCGCTGGGCGAGGCGCAGATGATCATCGCCATGGCGCAGATGGTCACCGGGGCGCCGCTCGATCCCCTGCGTCCGTTCTCGCCCTGAACGCCTTGAATGCGCCAGAAAGCTGAGGCTAAGCGTTAGGGTGTAATGCCCCGGAGCCTCTGTCCCATGCGTCTGTCGCGCGCCTTCGCCATTCCCCTGATCGCCCTGATGACCGCCTGTTCGGACCCCGCCGCGCGCAGCCAGGCGCAGCCGGCGGCCGGACTGCCGGCGCCGGTGCGGCGGGTTCCGGCCGACGCGGCGTCGATGAAGATGTCCTTCGCCCCGGTGGTGCGGCGCTCTGCCCCGGCGGTGGTCAACATCGCCAGCCGCCGCATGGTGCGGCAGAGGACCGATCCGTTCTTCGACTTCTTCATGGGCGGCGGCGTGCCGCGTGAGCGGGTCGAGCAGTCGCTGGGCTCGGGCGCCATCATCCGCGACGACGGGGTGATCGTCACCAACAGCCACGTGGTCCAGGGCATGACCGAGATCGCCGTTCAGCTGGCCGACCGGCGCGAGTTCTCCGCCACCCTGCTGCTGGACGACCCTAAGTCCGACCTGGCGGTGCTGAAGATCGACCCCAAGGGCGAGAAGCTCCCCGTGTTGGCCATAGATGACGCCGAACTGCCGCAGGTGGGCGACCTGGTGCTGGCCATCGGCAACCCGTTCGGGGTCGGCCAGACCGTGACCAACGGCATCGTTTCGGCCCTGGCGCGCACGGATGTCGGCATCACCGACTACAGCTTCTTCATCCAGACCGACGCGGCCATCAATCCCGGCAACAGCGGCGGGCCGCTGGTGGACATGGATGGCGACTTGATCGGGCTGAACACCGCCATCTTCTCGCGCTCCGGCTCGTCCAGCGGCGTGGGCTTCGCCATCCCCGCCGTGATGGTCAAACAGGTGGTCAACGCCGCGCTCGGCGGCCGCAGCGTGGTGGTGCGCCCGTGGCTGGGGGCCAAGGCTCAGAGCGTCACCGCCGAGATGGCGCGCAGTCTCGGCATGCCGGGTCCGCGCGGTGTGATCATCGCCCAGGTCTGGAACGGCTCCAGCGCGGCGCGCGCGGGTCTGCGCGAAGGCGACATCGTGCTCAGCGTCGACGGCCAGGCGGTCAACGACCCGGCCGGCCTGAGCTACGCGTTCGGCACCCGCCGCATCGGCGAGGCGGCCCAGTTCACCATCCGCCGCAACGAGCGCGACCAGCCGTTGTCGGTCCGCACCGAGGCCGCGCCGGGCCTGCCGGCCGCCGACGAGCGGGTGCTGGCCGGCCAGACGCCGCTGAGCGGGGCGACTGTGGTCAACCTGTCGCCGGCCAAGGCCGAGGAACTGGGCGTCGACCCGTTCGGCGGGCCGGGCGTGCTGGTCTCCAAGCTGGGCGGTATCTCCGCCCGCGCGGGCTTCCAGGCGGGCGACTTCATCCGCTCGGTCAATGGCCGCGACACCCCCACGGTGCGCGACCTGGCCGCGGCCCTGGCGATCACGACCCGGGACTGGGCCATCGACGTCGAGCGCGGCGGGCAGAGGGGCACTTTGCGCTTCTAGCGGAGCGTGACAGCTGAACGTGGGAACCGGTTTCGGCGCCTGTCACGCGACCAACAAAGACTCTGCTAGGCTGGCGTCATGTCCGACCTGTTCGAAGCCGCCGGCCTGACCCCAGAGGCGCCCGCACCCCTGGCCGACCGCATGCGCCCGGTGACGCTGGACGAGGTGGTAGGGCAGGACCACCTGCTAGGCGAGAACGGCCCGATCCGACGCATGGTGGAGAACCGGCGGCTGTCGTCGATGATCCTGTGGGGACCGCCCGGCACCGGCAAGACCACCATCGCCCGCCTGCTGGCCAAGGCCGCCGGCTATGAGTTCCAGGCCCTGTCGGCGGTGTTCAGCGGCGTTGCCGATCTTAAAAAGGCGTTCGAGCAGGCCAAGGTGCGCCGCTCGGCCGGCCAGGCGACCCTGTTGTTCGTCGACGAGATCCACCGCTTCAACCGCGCCCAGCAGGACGGCTTCCTGCCGTTCGTCGAGGCCGGAGTGGTCACCCTGGTCGGCGCCACCACCGAGAACCCGTCGTTCGAGCTCAACGGCGCGCTTCTCTCGCGCAGCCAGGTGTTCGTGCTGCGCCGGCTGGACGAGGCGGCGATGGAGACCCTGCTGGCCCGCGCCGAGGCCTTCGAGGGCAGGCGCCTGCCGGTCACCCCCAACGCCCGCCAGACCCTGACCGCCATGGCCGACGGCGACGGCCGCTACCTGCTGACCCTGGCCGAGGCCCTGTTCATCCAGGACCCGCCGGAACCGCTCGACACCGCAGCCTTGGGGCAAGCCTTACAAAAGCGCAGCCCGGCCTACGACAAGGACCGCGAGGAACACTATAACCTCATCTCCGCCCTGCATAAGTCGATCCGCGGCTCCGACCCCGACGCGGCCCTCTACTGGCTGGCGCGGATGCTGGACGGCGGGGAGGACCCGCTGTTCGTGGCCCGGCGCCTGGTGCGGGCGGCGGTGGAGGACATCGGCGAAGCCGACCCCCTGTCGCTGCTGCTCGCCAACGCCGCCAAGGACACCTACGATTTCCTCGGGAGCCCCGAGGGCGAACTGGCCCTGGCCCAACTGACCGTGCACCTGGCCACCGCGCCCAAGTCCAACGCCGTCTACAAGGCCTACGGCGCCGCCCGAAAGGCCGCGCGCGAGACTGGCAGCCTGATGCCGCCCAAGCACATCCTCAACGCCCCGACCAAGCTGATGAAGGACATCGGCTACGGCTCCAACTACGCCTACGACCACGACGTCGAGGGCGGCTTCTCCGGCCAGAACTATTTCCCTGACGAGATGGAGCGGCGTAGCTTCTACCAGCCGAAAGGCGAGGGGGCCGAGGCCAAGATCAAGGATCGGCTGGAGCGCTGGGCCGCGATCCGCGCCGAAAAGAGCAAGGGCTAGGGAAACGCCATGACCGATGCGGAGACCACGGGCGGCCTGCCCGTCCACTTCTGGCTGTTCGCCTTCATCGCCGTGCTGTGGAACGGCTACGGCGCCTACGACTTCGTCATGACCTTCGCCAAGGGCGACGCCTACATGCGCGGCATGGGGGCCAGCGACGCCTACATCGCCTATTTCCACGCCATGCCCGGCTGGGCCATCGCCGCCTGGGCGGTGGGGGTTTGGGGCGCGGTGGCGGGCACGATCCTCTTGCTGCTGCGCTCTGGCCTGGCGCTGTACCCGTTCGCCGCCTCCCTGGCCGGGGTGGTGGTCACCTTCGCCTATGCCTACCTGCTGTCCAACGGCGGGGCGTTGATGGGCAAGGGCGGGGCCTGGATCAACAGCGGCGTCTTCATCGGCTGCCTGGTGTTCATCTGGTACGCGCGGGCGGCGACAAGGCAGGGTGTTCTCCGCTAGACCGGCCTGGTGAAGGCCCCGCCAAACCCCATTTCGCTCTCGCCGGAGGAGACCGCCTTCGTCCGTTCGCGGGTGATCTTCGAGGATGCCGTCGTCCTGGCGCTGGACAAGCCGGCCGGTCTCTCCAGCCAGGGCGGGCGCATCGCCGCCCACACCCTCGACGACCTTCTGTGGGCCTTCGCCAGACAGAGCCACGCCCGCCCGCGCCTGGTGCACCGGCTCGACCGCGACACCTCCGGCGTGATCTTGACCGCCAAGACCAAGCCGGCGGCGGGGTTTCTCGGCAAGGCGCTGATGGCCCACCGCTTCCGCAAGACCTACGTCGCCATCCTCGCCGCCGCGCCGGAGCCGAGAGGCGGGGTGATCGATGCGCCCCTGCGCCGGCACTCCATCGGCCGCGACGTCAGCATGAAGCCGTGTGAGGCCGATCACCCTGAGGCCGAAACGGCGGTCACCCGCTACCGCACCCTGGCCGTCGGCCCGGCCGGGGCCCTGGTCGAGCTTTCGCCGCAGACCGGGCGCATGCACCAGCTGCGGGCGCACCTGGCCTCGATCGGCCGCCCGATCCTGGGGGATTCCCGCTACGGCGGGGCGCTGATGCTGGACGGCGAGCCGGTCCCGCGCCTGATGCTGCACGCGGCCAAGCTCGGCTTTCCGCACCCGGACGGCGGAACGACATACGTCGAAGCCCCGCTGCCGCCGGACATGCGATCGATGCTGGCCCAGGCCGGCCTGCCGGAACAGGACCCGCCGTCCGACCGTTAATTTGGGCATGAAACGCGCCATCGCCCTGGTTTTCGCCGCCAATCTGCTGCCGGCCTGTTCGACCCCGACCTTCTACGGCCCGGCCGTGACCCCGACCGGCTCCGGCTTCTGGGAGACGCGGATCGAGAACGACCGCTTCCGCGTCAGCTATCGCGGCGGCAGCGGCGCGCCGGTAGCCCAGGTCGAGGACTATGCCCTGTTCCGCGCCGCCGAGGTGACCACCGCGTCCGGTTACGACTGGTTCCGCATCGTCGGCCGTTACGCCGAGGGCTACGCTCCGCGCGGGCCTCAGCTGTCGGTCGGCGGCGGCTCGACCAGCTTTGGCCGCCGCTCGGCGGTGGGGCTGGGGGTGGGAACCAGCTTCGACCCCAGCGGCGGACCGCAGATGGCCGCCACTCTGGAGATCAAGCTCGGCAAGGGCCCCGAGCCGGACGAGCGCGACGTCTATGACGCCAGCGACATCATCCGCACTATCGGCCCGCGCTTGCCGCCGTCGCCGGTTCCGCGCGCCTAAGCTCTTGGCCTGCGCGCGGTCGGCGCGCATAAGCCCCCTATGATCAACTTAGCGCTGATCGCCCTGGGAGGCGCTTTCGGTTCCTGCGCCCGCTACCTTGTTGGCCTGCAGGCTACGCGCTGGCTCGGCCATGGCTGGCCTTACGGGACCTTCGCGGCCAACGTCATCGGGGGCCTTTTGATGGGCGCCCTGGTCGGGGTGCTGGCGCACCGGGGCGGCGCCGACCAGGAACGCTGGCGCCTGCTGCTGGGCGTGGGCTTGCTGGGCGGCTTCACCACCTTCTCGTCCTATTCGCTGGAGACGGCGCTGATGATCGAGCGCCGCGCCTACGGCCAGGCTGGCGCCTATGCGCTGGGGTCGGCGGTGCTGTCCATCGCCGCCCTGTTCGCCGGCCTGATACTGACACGGCGGCTGCTGGCGTGAGCCGCGAGGTCAAGCTCATCACCGTCGAGGCGGGCGAGGACGCCTCGCGCCTGGACCGCTGGTTCAAGCGCCGCTGGCCGCACATCAACCACGTGGCCCTGAACAAGCTGTTCCGCTCCGGTCAGATCCGCGTCGACGGCTCGCGCGCCAAGCCGGACACGCGGGTGACGACCGGCATGGTCGTGCGCGTCCCGCCGCTCCCGACCGCCGAAGAGCAGCCCGAGCGCGACACCAGCCTGACGAATTCC
>CANJOB010000116.1 GCA_947475655.1 Caulobacterales bacterium
CAGCGCCTGGGCGAAGGCGCCGCTGCGCGAACCCAGATCGACGGCGACCGGGAAACGTCGCAGGATGGCCTCCAGCCGCTCCACCGCGTCCTGGGCGGCGCGGGTTTTCAGGAAGCCCACGGCGGGGAAGTTGGCCGCGGCGCGGTCCAGCCGCCGCCGGTGCAGGGCGCGGTCGAACGGGGCGAAGGCGGCGGAGGAGGGGTTAGACATTGAACCTGCAGTTTAGACCGCCGCCGCACCTGAACGCCATCGCCCGCTCGGCCCTGGAGCTGGTCCTGCCCCTGACCGGCTTCGACGGCGGATCGGCGCAGTCGCCGGGGCTCAGCGGCGAAGCCTGGCGCAAGATCGTTTTCCTGGCCGACCCGGTCTGCGACGGCTGCAGCCTGCCGTTCGAGTACGACACCGGATCGCGCTGCGGCGCCTGCCTGTCGCAGCCGGCGGCGTATCACCGCGCCCGCGCCGCCTGCCTCTACGACGACAATTCCCGCGACCTGATCCTGCAGCTCAAACACGCCGACCGGCCTGAGCTCGGCCGTCTGTTCGCCCTCTGGCTCAAGCGCGCCGCCGTGGACCTGACGCAGGACTGCGACGCGGTGGTCCCGGTGCCGCTGCATCGGACCCGCCTGTTTGCCCGCCGCTACAACCAGGCGGCCGAGATCGCCCGGCCGCTGGCCCGCCTGACCGGGCTGACCTTTCTGCCCGACGCCCTGGTCCGCTCGCGAGACACCGGCAGCCAGGGCGGCAAGTCGGCCTCGGGGCGCAAACGCAACGTCGCCGGCGCCTTCGAGGTCCGCCGCCCGGCCAAGGTGATGGGGCGCCGTATCCTGCTGGTCGATGACGTTCTGACCACCGGCGCCACGGCGCAGGGCTGCGCGCGGGCATTGCTGGCCGCCGGGGCCTTGGCCGTCGATTTGGCTGTCGTCGCCCGCGTGCGCGAGGCCCCTCTGCGCGTTATATGAACCTCGACAACGCTTACCCGAGGTATTTCGTGGCCCACGTGACCATCTACACCCGTCCCTTCTGCGGCTACTGCGCCCGCGCCCTGAAGACCCTGAGCGACAAGGGCGCCGACTTCACCGAGGTCGAGGCCGGCATGGACGCCGCCCTGCGCCAGGAGATGATCCAGCGCTCCGGCGGGGGCGCGACCTACCCGCAGATCTTCATCGGCGACACGCACATCGGCGGCAGCGACGACATGATGGCGCTGGACCGCGCCGGCAAATTGGACGCTCTACTCAGCGCATGATCGTCAAGGCCGCCCTCTGTCAGACCCGCACCCCGGCCACCGCCGCCGGCGGCCTGGCCCATGTGGCGCCGCTGGTGCGTCAGGCGGCGGCCGAGGGCGCGACCCTGATCCTCACCCCCGAGGGGACCAACTTCCTGCAGCGCGACCGGTCGCTGCTCGACGCACAGCTTACCCGCCCGGAGGACGACGTCTGCGTCCTGGGCCTGCGCGCCCTGGCCTCGCAGCTTGGCGTGTGGATCGTCATCGGCTCGGCCCTGGTCAAGCGGCCGGATGGCCAGGCGGCCAACAGGGAGTTCGTCATCGCCCCGGACGGCATGGTGGTCGCCACCTACGACAAGCTGCACATGTTCGACGTCGACCTGCCCACCGGCGAGACGGCGCGGGAATCGGCGCTCTACACCCCCGGCGACAAGGCGGTGGTGGTCGAGGCGGCGGGGGCCAGGCTGGGCCTGACCATCTGCTACGACGTGCGCTTCCCGGCCCTGCATCGCGCCCTGGCCGTGGCCGGCGCGCAGATCATCACCGTCCCCGCGGCCTTCACCCGCCCCACCGGCGCGGCGCACTGGGAGATCCTGTTGCGCGCCCGGGCGATCGAGACCGGCAGCTTCGTGCTGGCGGCGGCCCAGGGCGGCCATCACGAGGACGGCCGCGGCACCTACGGCCGCACCCTGGCGGTCGCGCCCTGGGGCGAGATTCTGGGCAAGCTGGATCACGACGAGCCGGGCGTGCTGTTGGTCGACCTCGACCTCGACGCCGTGAAGGCCGCCCGCGCCGCCATCCCCGCCCTGGCCAACGCCCGCCCTTTCACCGGCCCATGATCAAATACGCCCTGCAATGCGCCGCCGGCCACGCCTTCGAGGGCTGGTTTGGCGCATCGGCCGACTATGACGACCAGTCGGCGCGGCGGCTGATCGCCTGCCCGGTCTGCGGCTCGGGGGCGGTGGAGAAACAGATCATGGCCCCCGCGGTTTCCGGAACCCGCAAGCGCGGGGAGGCTGCCGCCCCGCCGAAGCTGCGCGAGATGATGATGGAAGCGGGCGCCAAGGTCCGCGCCCATGTCGAGGCCAACTTCGACTACGTCGGCGACGCCTTCGCCGCCGAGGCGCGGGCGATCCACGAGGGAAGCTCCGAGGAGCGCGGCATCTACGGCGAAGCCACGCCGGTGCAGCTGAAGGCGCTGGAAAAGGACGGGGTTAAGGTCGCGCCCCTGCCGCCCAAGAAGGAAGACGTCAACTAGGCCGCTAGTTTGTAGCGCCTTGCCGCATGGTCAGGCTCGGGTGAGAGTGCCGGCGATCTCGTCTGCAACTGTCCTAAAAGGATGCCTGCCATGTGTGACGACAAGCTCCCCAATATGGGCGATGGCCCCTACACCGAATTCAACCGCCGCCAGTTCGCGGCCCTGGCCGCCGCCGCGGCGGGGACCGGGGTGGCCGGCGCCGCCTATGCGCAGGCCGCCGTCACCGAGCGCGACGTCGTCGTCCGCACGCCGGACGGCAATTGCGACGCGGTGTTGTTCTATCCGAGCAGCGGGGCCCCCAAGCCGGGCGTGCTGCTGTGGCCGGACGCCGGTGGCCTGCGCCCGGTCAAGCGCGACATGGGCAAGCGCCTGGCCGGCCAAGGTTATGCCGTGCTGGTGGTGAACCCCTATTACCGCGCCGGGACCGCCCCCGCGATGGCGGCGCTGAACAACCAGGTCCCGGCTGACGCCGCCAAGCGCACCGCCGCCCGCGCCGCCATGACGCCGGAAGCCATCGCCCGCGACGCCAGGACCTTCGTCGCCTACCTCGACCGCCTGCCGCAAACCTCGAACGCCAAGGTCGGGGTGCAGGGCTATTGCATGGGCGGGGCGCTCAGCGTGCGCACCGCCGCCGCCGTGCCCGGCCGCATCGGCGCGGTGGGCTCGTTCCACGGCGGCAACGGCCTGGCGACCAAGACCCCCGACAGCCCGCACCTGCTGATCGAGAAGACCAACGCCCGCTACCTGTTTGCCACCGCCAAAAACGACGACGCCAACGATCCGACCGTGAAGGGCGTCCTGCGCGAGACCCTCTACAAGGCCGGCAAGCCCGGCGTGGTCGACGTCTACCAGGCGGCCCACGGCTGGTGCGTGCCGGCCAGCGCCGTCTACGACCAGGCCGAGGCGGAGCGCGCCTGGAAGAACCTGACCGACATGTACAAGGTCAGCCTGGTCTAGGGGTTTACCGGCGTCGGCCGTGTCAGCACATACCCCGCGCAGGCCGCCAAGCCCACGGCGACCAGCAGCGCCAAGCCGGTGCCGGGACGCACGCTGACGAAGAACACCGCGTATCCCAGGGCCATGCCGCCGCAGGCCGCCGCCTTGGCGCGCGGGCCGATGGCCTTTTCCGCCCGCCAGGCGCGCAAGCTGGCGCCAAAGCGCGGGTGGTCGAGCAGCCACGCCTCCAGCCGAGGCGAGGAGCGGGCGAAGCAGCCGGCCGCCAGGATCAGGAAGATCGTCGTCGGCAGCAGCGGCAGCACCGCGCCGATAAGCCCAAGCCCCACCGACGCGATCCCCAGCACCAGCCAGGCGCCGCGCGCGGGCGAGGATTTCGGAGGCGGCGTTTCGCTCATTCGCTATCTTGGGAAACCAACCTAAGGCGCCCGCGCCACCGTCATCATGTAGTTCACGCTTGCGTCGCCCGAGCGGTCCCAGGTCCCTGCCAAGGGATCGAAGGAGACGCCGAACGGGCCTTCGACCTGGTAGGGCGTCCCAGCGAGGAAGCCGCGCAATTCCTCTGGTTTCAGGAACTTGTTCCAGTCGTGGGTGCCCGCCGGCATCCAGCGCAGCACATATTCGGCCCCGATCTTGGCCAGGGCGAAGGCCTTCAGCGTGCGGTTGAGGGTGGCGACGATCATCAGTCCGCCGGGCTTCAGCATGGCGGCGGTGTCGCGCAGGAAGGAAGCCGGATCGGCGACATGCTCGATCACCTCCATGTTCAGCACCACGTCGAAGGCCTCGCCGTCCGCCAGCAGGGCCTCGGCGGTGGAGGCGCGGTAGTCGATCTCGAGGCCCCCGGCGACGGCGTGGGCGCCGGCCGCGCCGATGTTGCGCGCCGAGGCGTCGACCCCGGTGACGGCGAACCCCAGACGGGTCATGGGCTCGCTCAGCAGGCCCCCACCGCAGCCGATGTCCAGCAAGGTGAGCCCCTCGAACGGCCGCCGGGCCTTGGGATCGCGCCCAAAGCGCGCCGCCGCCTCGTCGCGGATGAAGGCCAGCCGCACGGGGTTGAACCGGTGCAGGGGGGCGAACTTGCCGTCCATCTTCCACCAGTCCTCGGCCATGGCCGAGAACCGGGCGACTTCTTGAGGATCGATAGAGGAGGGCCGGGCGCTCATCGCCTTTGTTTAGCGCCGGGCGGCCCCCGCGCGAAGCGAAGGTTTGCGCCAACCGGCCTGCGCCGCTAGAAGGCAGCGCCTTAAAGCTCAAGGAAGTTAAGCACAGCACGATGTCTCGTCTGGTGATGAAGTTCGGCGGCACTTCGGTGGCCGACCTGGAGCGCATCCGGCGCGTCGGGCGCCTGGTGGCGGAGGAGGTCGCGACCGGCAAGCAGGTCTGTGTCGTGGTCAGCGCCATGTCCGGCAAGACCAACGAGCTGGTGGCCTGGACCGATCAGGCCGGGGCGGCGGCGCAGGGGCTGGCGGCGTCGGACGACGAATACGACGTGGTGGTCGCCTCAGGCGAACAGGTCACCGCCGGCCTGCTGGCCATGGTGTTGCGTAATATGGGTATCGACGCCCGCTCCTTCGCCGGTTGGCAGGTGCCGATCATCGGCGACGATTCCCACGGCAAGGCACGCATCGTCGACATCCCACCTGCGAACCTGGACGCGGCGCTCGAGGCCGGCCAGGTGGCGGTGATCGCCGGCTTCCAGGGCGTCACCGAAGGCGGCCGCATCGTCACCCTGGGGCGGGGCGGCTCCGACACCAGCGCCGTGGCCATCGCCGCGGCCATCGGCGGTCAGTGCGACATCTACACCGACGTGGACGGGGTCTACACCACCGACCCGCGTATCGAGGAGAAGGCCCGCAAGCTGAGCCGGGTCTCCTACGAGGAAATGCTGGAAATGGCCTCGCAGGGGGCCAAGGTCCTGCAGACCCGCTCGGTCGAGTTGGCCATGGCCCACCGCGTGCCGGTGCGCGTTCTGTCCAGCTTCATAGAGCCCGACGCGCCGGAAGATGTCCGCGCCGCCAACGGCACCCTAGTCTGCGACGAGGAAGAGATCATGGAAAAGCGCATCGTCTCGGGCGTGGCCTACAGCCGCGATGAGGCCAAGATCAGCCTGTTCGGCCTGCCCGATCATCCGGGCGTGTCGTCGAAGATCTTCGGCCCTCTGGCCGACGCCGGCCTGAACGTCGACATGATCGTGCAGAGCCATGCCCGCACCGAGGGCGCGGCCAACATGGAGTTCACCGTCGGCAAGCGCGACGCGGCCCGCGCCCAGCAGATCATGCAGGGGCTCAAGGCCGAGATCGGCTTCGAGGACATCGCCGTCGACGACAACGTCGCCAAGGTCTCGGTGATCGGCGTCGGCATGCGCAGCCACGCCGGGGTGGCCAAGGCCATGTTCAGCGCCCTGGCCGAGAAGGGTGTCAACATCCAGGTGATCTCGACCTCGGAGATCAAGATCAGCGTGCTGATCGACTCCGCCTACACCGAGCTGGCGGTGCGCGCCCTGCACGCCGCCTTCGAACTCGACACGCTCTAGGCCTTCCGGCGGAACAAGCGCCGCCACGGGGTTGTTTCTCCGCAAACCGGAGAGAACGCCCATGACGCCCCGCATCCTCGCCGCCCTGGCGGCGGTCCCGCTGCTTGACGCCTGCGCCGAGACCGCCACCCTGCCGGCGGGAGCCGATTTCGGGCCGAACCCGCAGCTGGTGCAGCCGCGCAAGAGCCTGATCCCAACCATCAACACCGCCAAGGCGGTCGGCTGGCCCCAGGGCGCCAAGCCCGCCGTGGCGGCGGGCCTGACCGTCACCGCCCTGGCCTCGGGCCTGGACCATCCGCGCTGGGTCTACCCCCTGCCCAACGGCGACGTGCTGGTGGCCGAGAGCAACGCCCCGCCCAAGCCGGAGGACGGCAAGGGGATCAAGGGCTTCTTCATGAAGACGGTGATGAAGCGGGCGGGTGCCGGCGTCCCCAGCGCCAACCGCATCACCCTGCTGCACGACGCCGACGGCGACGGCGCGGCCGAGACGCGCAGCGTCTTCCTCACCGGCCTGAGTTCGCCCTTCGGCATGGCCCTGGTGGGCGAGACCCTCTACATCGCCAACAGCGACGCTCTGGTGCGCGTGCCCTATACGGCCGGCCAGACCCAGATCACCGCCGCCCCGGTCAAGGTGGTCGACCTGCCGGGCGGACCGATCAACCACCACTGGACCAAGAACGTCATCGCCAGCCCGGACGGCGCCATGCTGTACGTGACCGTCGGCTCCAACAGCAATGTCGGCGAGCGCGGCATGCCGGCCGAGGAGGGTCGGGCGGCGATCTGGCAGGTCAATTCGGCCACCGGCCAGCACCGGGTGTTCGCCTCGGGCCTGCGCAACCCCAACGGCATGGGCTGGGAGGGCGGGGCGCTGTGGACCGCGGTCAACGAGCGCGACGAGATCGGCAGCGACCTGGTCCCCGACTACATCACCTCGGTCCAGGACGGCGGCTTCTACGGCTGGCCCTACAGCTATTACGGCCAGCACGCCGACGTGCGGGTCAAGCCGCCCCGGCCGGACCTGGTCGCCCGTGCCATCAAGCCCGACTACGCGGTCGGGGCTCACACCGCCTCGCTGGGCCTGACGTTCGGCACGGCCAACGGCCTGACCCCCGCCTATCGCAGCGGCGTCTTCGTCGGCCAGCATGGCTCGTGGAACCGCAACCCGCCGTCCGGCTACAAGGTGATCTACATCCCGTTCGCCAATGGAAAGCCCGCCGGGCCGCCGCGGGACGTGCTGACCGGGTTCATCGACGGCGACCAGGCCTTTGGCCGCCCGGTCGGAGTGGCCATGACCCCGCGCGGGGACCTGCTGGTGGCCGATGACGTCGGCAATGTGGTCTGGCGCGTGGCCGGTCCGCCCCAACCCGCGACCTCGCCGCCGGCATGAACGCTAGCTGAACCATGGCCTCCGGGGCCGTTCAGGCGGCCCCGCTAGATTGATCCTCACAAGCTACCAAGCTTCGAAAAGGATCTGAGCCATGAACAAGCTGCAAAAGGTCGTCCTGGCCGTCGCCCTGACCTCGGCCACGGCCCTGCCTGCCACCGGCGCCTTCGCCGCCAGCAAGACCGAGAAGGCCGTGATCGGCGGACTGATCGGCGCCTTCCTCGGCGCGGCGGTTTCCAACGGCGACGGCGGCGCGGTCGCCGCCGGCGCCCTGGTCGGCGCGGCGGTGGCCTCCTCCAGCGGCTCGAACAACCGCTACGACGACCGCCGCTACGACTCTCGCGCCCGCTATGTCGCTCCGCCGCCCCCGCGGAGCTACAACAGCCGTTACGACCGCTACGACAGCCGCTACCCGCAGGCCTACGGCCAGCGCTACGACGCCCGCTACGGCTACGGCTACCGCTAACAGGCTCTTCAAGAGCCCACGAGAAGGGCCGCCCCGCACAGGGCGGCCCTTTTTCGTGACCGCGGCAGGGCAAAATAAGAAGCTTTTCAGTCACGACGCCTCACCCTGACGACCGCGCTAAAAAACCTGCTATAGCCGCCGCTTAGGGATCGGGAGACAAATCGGAATCATGGCCGCCGGCGTCGCCATTCGGGGACCGCGCAGTCTGCTGCGGCAGATCCGCGAAGCCATGGGCGATCACGCCCCGGCCCAGGCCAAGCTCGACATGGTGGTGAAGATCATCGGCCGCTCGATGGTGGCCGAGGTCTGTTCGATCTACCTGCGGCGGGCCAGCGGCGACTTGGAGCTGTTCGCCACCGAGGGCCTGGCCCAGCGCGCCGTGCACGTCACCCGCCTAAGCCGCGGCGAGGGCCTGGTCGGCGAGATCGTCCGCGCCGGCGCCCCGCTGAACCTGTCCGACGCTCCCGCCCACCCTGCCTTCGCCTACCGCCCGGAAACCGGCGAAGACCCCTACCACGCCTTCCTCGGCGTGCCCCTGCTGCGCGGCGGCCGCGCCATCGGCGTGCTGGTGGTGCAGAACCGCACCGAGCGAATCTACACCGACGAAGAGGTCGAGGATCTGCAGATCATCGCCATGGTGCTGTCCGAACTGGTCGGCGCCGGAGACCTGCTGACCCAGGACGAGCTCAAGGACGTCGAGATCGCGCCGCATCGCCCCGAGCGGCTCAAGGGCGCGCGGTTTTCCGAAGGCCTCGCCTATGGCGTCGCCGTGCTGCACGAGCAGCCGGTCGCCCCCGACGAGATGTTCAGCGACGACGCCCTGGCCGAGGACGCCCGCCTCAAGACCGCCATCGCCGCCCTGCAGCGCCAGATCGACAACATGCTGGAGGGCGACCGCGGCCTGGTCGGCCAGTCCTACGAGGTGCTGGAAACCTACCGCCTGTTCGCCCACGACCGCGGCTGGAACCGGGGCCTGGAGGAGGCGGTGCGCTCAGGCCTCACCGCCGAGGCCGCCGTCGAGCGCGTGCGTTCCGAACACCGCGCCAGGCTGGGCCAGGCGCGCGACCCCTATCTGCGCGAGCGCCTGCACGACCTGGAAGACCTCAACGACCGGCTGCTGCGCCACCTCAGCGGCGGGGTCTCGGTCAACCGTGACCTGCCGGAGAACGCGATCCTGATCGCCCGGAACCTGGGGCCCGCCGACCTCTTGGAATACGACCGTACCCGGCTGAAGGGCATTTTGCTGGAAGAAGGGTCCAACGCCAGCCACGCGGCCATCGTCGCCAAGGCGCTGGATATCCCCTGCGTCGGCCGCCTTCCCGGCCTGCGCGACCGGGTCAATCAGGGCGACCCGGTGATCGTCGACGCCGAGACCGGCGAAGCCTACCTGCGCCCGCGCCCCGATGTGATCACGGCCATCCAGTCGCGGATGGAGGTGCGCGCCCAGCGCAAGGCCCAGTTCGCCCGCCTGCGCGATACGCCGGCCTTCACCAAGGATGGCTCCAAGGTCACCCTGCTGATGAACGCGGGGCTGGCGGTCGACCTCGACATCCTCGGCGAGACGGGGGCCGAGGGCATCGGCC
>CANJOB010000117.1 GCA_947475655.1 Caulobacterales bacterium
CCTCAGCAACACGGCCTACGGCCTGGGCGCCAGCCTGTTCGTGATCGGCTACGTGATCTTCGAAGTGCCCAGCAACATGATTCTGTTCAAGGTCGGGGCGCGGCGGTGGATCGCCCGCATCATGTTCAGCTGGGGCCTCGCCACCATCGGCATGATGTTCGTCACCGAGACATGGCACTTCTACGCTCTGCGGTTCATCATCGGCTCGATGGAGGCCGGCTTCGCACCCGGCATCCTCTATTTCTACACCATCTGGTACCCGGCCCGGATCCGCGGCCGCATCACCTCCGCCATGTTCGTGGCCTCGGCCTTCTCCACCATCATCGGGGCGCCGATCGCCGGCCTGATCATGGAGCACGCCAACGGCATCCTGGGCCTTTCGGGCTGGCGCTGGATGTTCGTGTTCGGCGGCGCGCCCTGCCTGTTGCTGGCGGCCGTGGTCTGGAATCGACTGGACGACCGCATTTCCGATGCCAAATGGCTCGACGACGGGGAGAAGGACCGGCTGAGCGGCGCGGTCGGCAATGTGGCTCCGGACGTCACGCATTCGCTGTTCGGCGCCCTGCGCGCGCCCGGGTTCCTGATCCTGGCCTTGATTTATTTCATGATCCAGATCGCCTCCTACGGCCTCAATTTCTGGGGTCCGGACCTGATCCGCACCGCCTTCGGCTCTATCGGCGACACCAAGATCGGCCTGCTGACAGCGACGCCGTTCATCTGCGGCGCCATCTGCATGGTGCTGCTCGGGCGGGAGGCCGACAAGACCGGCCACCGGGCGCGGTATGTCATCACCTGCCTGCTGATCGGCGCGGCCGGTTTCGCCGGCGCCGGCGCCTTCTCGCACTCGCCCCTGCCGCTGATGATCTCGATCGCCGCGATCGGCGCCGGCGTCGTCGCCTCGATCCCGCTGTTCTGGGCCATGCCGGCCCGCCTGCTGGTCGGCGCCGGCGCGGCCGGCGGCATCGCCCTGATCAACACGCTGGGCCAGATGGGCGGGATCGTCAGCCCGATCGTGATCGGGCGCGTCAAGGACCTGACCGGCAGCGCCACGCCGGCCCTCTACCTGATCAGCGGGGTCTGCGTCGCGGCGGCGCTGATCCTTGCCTTCCTGGCGCCGAGCCAGCTGCGCGCGAAGGATTACGGCAGATGAGGGTGAAGCCTCGCCGGTAGAAGGCGCCGATCACGCGAGACGCCTGATGGGCCGGCCGGCCAGAAAAGCCTCGATGGCCTCGACCATGTCGGCGAAGAACACTGCGTAGGTTTCTTGGGTGACGTAGCCTAGGTGCGGGCTGGCGATGACGTTTTCGAGGTGACGGAAAGGGTGGTCGTCGGGCAGGGGCTCGATGTCGAAACAGTCGAGGGCGGCGGCGCCGATCGCCTTTCGCCGCAGCGCGTCGAGCAGGGCCGCCTCGTCGACAAGAGGCCCGCGCGAGGTGTTCACCAGAATGGCGTCGGGCCGCATCTGCGCCAGGTCCTGCGCGCCGATCAGACCGCGCGTGCGGTCGCTAAGCACCATGTGCAGGGTGAGGACGTCGCTCCGCGACAGCAGCTCGGCCTTCGACACCAGCCGGGCGCCGGCCGCGGCGGCGCGTTCGGTGGTGAGGTTGGGGCTCCAGGCTATGACATCCATGCCAAAGGCCGCGCCGATGCGGGCCACCACCGAGCCGAGCCGGCCAAGGCCCAGCACCCCGAGGGTGCGGCCATGCAGGGTGGTCCCGACGGTCTGCTGCCAACCGCCTTCGCGCAGGGTGCGATTTTCCTGGAACAGGCACCGCGCCGCCGCCAGGATCAGGGCCCAGGTCAGCTCGCCGGTCGGGTGCTCGCTGCCGCCGGAACGGGTGCCGGAAACGACCACGCCGCGCGCCTGGGCGGCGGCGGTGTCGAGCGAACGGTTGCGGGCGCCGGTGGTCACGATCAGCTTCAGCTTCGGCAGCCGCTCGATCAGGGCGGCTGGCGCCGGCGTCCGCTCGCGCATCAGGCAGAGGACGTCGAAATCCGCCAGGGCCGCGGCGGCTTCGTCGAGGCCGGCGAGGTGGCGGTCGAACACCGTGATCTCGCAGCTTCTGCGCACGCCGCTCCAATCGGCCGAGCCGAGCGCCACGTTCTGGTAATCGTCGAGGATGGCGATTTTCAGCATCAGCTAGGCGCAGCGTCCCGCGGATCGTTGCGAGCCCAGCCGACGATCGACAGCCGCGGGGCGCCGGCGTAGGGCGCCACCGGCGCCACCGAATGGAAGCGCGGGGTGCGGAAGATGGTCAGGGTGTTGAAGGCCGGCGACATGCCGCGCTCGATCTCGCCCTCGTCGTCATGGAACAGCAGCTGCCCGCCCCAGTCGGGCCGCCACCGGCGGGTGAATCCGAAGGTGTATGCGACAATGCGGCCGGAACCCTTGCCGTCGTCGTGCAGGGTCAGGAAATCGCCGGGCCTGTATAGGGTCGCCTGGGCGTCGGCCTTGATCACGTCGTCGCGGCCGGTGACCTTGCGGAAGATGTCTAGGAAGCTCCCGCTGTTGATAAGTTGGGTGACTGTATGGATCGGATGGCCCGCGTCCCAACCCTCGAGGGCGGCGGTGATCATCGGGTAGCTGAGGTAGATGTAGGCGAAGCCCTTTCGCGCCCGCTCGGTCATCTGCGCCACCTCGGCGGTCATGCCGGCCTGGCCGAGCGCCTGGATACGGACGGCGTCAAAGAGTTTTTCCTTGCGGTCGTTTTCGTCCGACAGGGTCAGGCGCCAGGGCATGCTCTGCTCGAGCAGCTTGGCCACCGCCTCCGCCGCTTCGGGGGTCAGGACATCGGCGATGCGGACGACGCCGTCGCGGGCGTAGTGGCGGGCCGAGGCTTCGAGGTCGAGGCTGGGGTTGATATCGAGATAGGTTTCCAGGACTTCGGCCCTCTGACGTCGCCGCAGCTTAGCGGCTGGCGGGAGATCGCTTCAAGGCGGATTGCGGCGGCGGGCGGGCTTGCACGGGTGTTTGTGGCGCAGCGCTGTTTTCAAGGATCGCAGTCGATCCATGAGGACGACCCGTCCGTCACGCACTGGTCGCGCTTCCGCAAGGCCTCACCAGCTTAGATTTTCGGAAAATGGTGAAAAAACAGATAGATATGCCTGGATCGTGATCTGGCGCCGGGGGATGGCGGCGGTAACCGAAGTTCGCTAATCTCTAAAAAATGCTCCGAGGCCGGTTCCAACGTGTTTCGGCGAGGAAAACCAAGAGCAGGGATGGAATGAAACAGGCATTTGTTGCAGCAATCGCGATCCTTACGGCGGGGCTTCTGGGGCCGTCGGCGGCCACCGCGCACCATGGCCTCGTCAAACTCTACGACGACAGCAAGCGCGTGACCGTGAACGGGGTGATCGAGGATGTCGCCTGGATCAATCCGCACATCTACCTGAAGGTGGTGTCGGTCGAGAACGGCCAGCAGAAGATCTACCGCGTCGAGTCCGTGCCGATCGCCTTCGCCCGCCGCGCCGGGATCACCAAGGCCAAGCTTCTGGGAGACGGCCGGCCGGCTCAGGTTACCTTCATGCCCTCCCGCACCGATCCGTTGCTGGGCTGGAGCATGGCGATCAAGTACGCGGATGGCCGCAACATTTCCTTCTCCGGCTTCAATGAGTAGGACCATGACCCTGAAAAGCATGATGCTGGCGCTGGCTTCGGCTGGCGCACTGTTGGCGGCCAGCGCCCCGGCGCAGGCCCAGAACGCGCGCGACCTGAACGGCCGCTGGGACAACGGCGACGGGGTCTCCTTCGTCGACTCCTCGGTCGACGCCAAGGGCAATATCTGCGTGCGCTATTGCGGCCAGACCCTCTCCGAGGAGGAGAAGGCGAAGGTCGCCGAAGTGCGGCGGGTCAATATGCCCAAGTACAAGCCGGAGTTCACGGCCAAGGTCGAGGAGTTGCACAAGACCCAGGTGACGACCGATCCCGCTCTGCGCTGTGGCAACCCCGGCCTGCCGCGCATCGGCATGCCCGACCAGATCGTGCAGACCAAGGACCGGATGTTCTTCCTCTATGACGATCTGAGCGGCGCCTTCTTCCGGATCATCCCGACCAACACCCGCAAGCATCGTGAGGACGCCGATCCGAGCACCTTCGGCGACGCCGTGGCCTGGTGGGAAGGCGACACTCTGGTGGTCGAGTCGATCAACTTCGACGACTCCACTTGGCTGACCGACAACGGCGCCTTCCACACCGACAGGATGAAGGTCACCGAGCGTCTCCAGCGCAAGGGCCAGACCCTGCATTGGCAAGCGACGGTGGAAGACCCCGGCGTTCTGGCCGAGCCGTGGAAATCCAATCCCCGCACGGCGAAATTCACCACGGAAGACCTACTCGAGGCGCCGCCCTGCGTGGAGCAGAGCATCGCTAAGATGCCGGACCTGTCGGACTTCCACACCAACGTGCGCTAGACGGCCAAGGCGGCGCCGATCAAGGCTAGGATAGTCCGTGAATTTCCTGCTTTGGATCGAGCGCTCGTGGCTGGGACAATTCATCGCCTCGGACACATACGCGGCGCCGGCATTGCTGTGTTTTCACGCTGTGGGCATGGGGATCGTGGTCGGCGCGATCTGGATGTACAACTTCCGCATCCTGGGCTTTTCGCGGCGAATGAGTTTTACGGCGTTCACGAACCTCAAACGCGTGGCCTGGATCGGGTTTTTCTTGAACCTGGCTTCGGGAGTCCTACTGTTCACGGCCTCCGCCAGCCGGCTTATCGTCAATCTGAATTTCCAGCTCAAGATGCTGTTCATGGTTTTGGGCGGTCTCACCGTATGGTGGTTGGCGCGCGTTGTCGCCCAAGGTTCCGAAAGGGAAGAGCCGGCGTCTTTCCCGATGGGCGTCAAGGCCATCGCCGTGGTGTCGGCGCTGTTCTGGTGCGCCGTGATCTTCACCGGCCGCTACATCGCCTACACCCTCGGCCCGCCGAATTTTTAAGGGAGCGGTGATGCATTCCATCTACCAGTTCCTCGGCGAGTCCTGGCTGTCTCGGCAGGCGCAGGCCATTCCGGACCTTTTCGCGATTTCCGAGTCGCTTCATTTCGTCGGGCTGTCACTGTTGCTGGGGTCGCTCCTGGTGGTCGACTTGCGCGTGCTCGGGGTCATCCGCGGCGTTAGTTACGCAAGCGTGATGGTGTTCATCTGGCTGGCGGTGGTCGGCTTCGCCATCAATGTCGCCACCGGCGCGATTTTCATCGCCACCGAACCTTCGCTTTATGAGACCAATCCTGCGTTCCAGTGGAAACTGGCGCTGATCGCCGTCGCCGGCGTCAATGCTGGCTGGTTCATGTTGCGCGAACACAAGGCGCTCGCCGACCTGCCAGACGACGCTCCCGCGCCGCTCAGCGCGAAGTGGTCGGCGGGGCTCTCGCTCTCCGTGTGGGTCTTGGTGATCCTTTGCGGCCGCCTGCTGCCGACCTTCGCCGACGTCGGCGGAGGCTGACGTCACGACGCCTTGCTTGGCCTGAAGCGACCCAGGTCGATGCCGTAGCGCCGGACCTTGTCATAGAAGGTCTTTCGCGGAAGCAGCAGGGCCTCCACGGTCTTCTGAACGTCGCCCGCCGCCGCCGCCAGGGCCTCACATATGGCATCGGCCTCGTAGCGTTCCACCCTCTCCCGCAAACCGCCGGTCAGGGACGGCGTGCTCTGTTTGCGCGTGCTGAAGTCCAGCCCCAAGGCGAACCGTTCGGCGAAATGCGCCAGCTCGCGCACGTTTCCGGGCCATTCGTAATCACTGAGCGTCCGCCGAACCGCTTCACTGATCGGCGGCGTCGGAATACCGGCGCGGTCCGCGGCGCGGGCGGCGAAATGGGCGAACAGAGAAGGTATGTCCGCACGCCTGTCCCGAAGCGCGGGCACCCGGATGCGCGCGACGTTGAGCCGATGAAAGAGATCGGCGCGAAGCTGGCTGACGTTGGAGGGGTCGGAAAGGTCGAGCTTTGTCGAAACAACGACCCGCACATCGACCGAGCGAACCTCGTTCGACCCCAGCGGCGTGATCTCCCGTTCCTCAAGAAACCGCAGAAGCTTCCCCTGGGTCTCGAGTGGCGCGGCTTCGATCTCGTCCAGAAACAGCACCCCGCGGTTGGCGAACTCGATCCGCCCGATCCGCTGCCGGGCCGCGCCCGGGAAGGCGCCTGGCTCATGGCCGAACAACTCGCTCTCCACCATGGCGACGGGGAGGGCGGCGCAGTTGACGACGACGAACGGGCGATTCTTGCGCTTGCCCCAGGAATGGAAGGTGCGGGCCGCCAGCTCCTTCCCGACGCCGGTCTCGCCCTCGATGACAGTGTCGATGTCGGCCTCGGCGATCTGCCGCAGCTGCTTGCGAAAGCCGGCCATGACCGCGCTTCGCCCGATCATCGGCCATTCCGCCTGGGCCTCCTCCGCTTTCGACCGCAGCAGCCTCTGCTCAAGCGTGGCGCGCCTGCGCTCGGCTGCGCCGGCTAGCGCCTGCAGGATGCGTTCGCTGGCGAACGGCTTGACGACGAAGTCATGCGCGCCGTTCTGCATCGCCTCGACGGCCTGCATGACGTCGGCATGGCCGGTTATGAACACGACCGGAATGTCAGGATCGATTTCCTTAATCCGCTCGAACAGTCGGCGACCATCCATCTGCGGCATGCGGATGTCGGTCATCACGACCCCCTCGAATGTCGCGGTGATGGCCTGCAGGGCCTTGGCCCCGGAGGAGCAGGCGACAACGGTCCAACCGGCGAGTTCGAGGCTCTGGGCCGTGGCGCTCAGAAGATCGGGGTCGTCATCCACCAGGACCACGGTGTTAACGGCGATGGGCGTCATGTCGTTTTCCGCAGCGACACCGTGAAGCGGGAGCCGCGCTCACGGCGTACGGCGGTCAGTTCACCCCCAAATTCGGCGACGATGTCCTGAGAGATGGCCAAACCCAGGCCAAGACCGTTGGCCTTGGTGGTGACAAACGGCATGAAAAGCGACTTGAAGGTCTGAGGACTCATGCCTGCGCCGTTGTCGTCCACGTGGATGACCACGCAATTCTGGTTCTCTTCGATGGTGACGATCAGAGTCCGTTCAGTGCATTCCGCCATGGCGTCGAGCGCGTTCTGAATGAGGTTCACCAGAACCTGTTCCAGGCGCATGCGCTCCGCAACCGCGACCAATCCGGAACGCCGCCCCTTCTGCACGACCTTCACGTTCTCCGCGCTGATCCGGTGGCTGGTCAGCAGCAACGCGCCGTCCAGGGCGCTGGCGACGTCCGTCGGCGCCACGCCCGCTGTCGACCGGCGCGAGAAGGCGCGGAGTTCGTCGGTGATGCCGCTGATACGAACCGTAAGGTCGCCGATCAGGCCGAGGTTCTTTGCGGCAAGCGCGTCCTGCTTGCGCTCCAGCAGCAGGATGGAGTTTTCGGCGTAGGCGCGGATGGCGGCGACGGGCTGGTTGATCTCGTGCGCCACCCCGGCGGTGATCTGCCCCAGGGTGGCCAGCTTGTTGGCCATGACCAGTTCATCTTGCAACATGTGCAGATTCTTCGAGATTTTCCGCTTCTCCTCCATCTCGGCGTGAAGGCGCTGGTTGGCTCGCGTGAGTTCGATGGTGCGTGAGGCGACGCGCCTTTCGAGCTCTTCCCTGGTGGCGATCTCGCGTGCCGCCTCTGCGGCGCGGCGTGTCCGGCGGCGAACGAGAATTCCGGTTATCGTCAGTAGAAGCCCGCCACCCAGGAATAGGATGAAGCCGGCCATTATCTTGGCTGACCGCACCTCGCGGCCCGCTGGGAGCAGGACATGGAGTTTCCACCCGGGAGGCGATAGCGGCACCTCAGCCACCATGAACTTCTCCTTGGGCCGGCCCGGCGCCAGGACCAGACCCTCGGCATCTTTCGCCGCATAGAGTTCCAGGGGCTCCAGCTTGGAGGCGCCGAACTGGCCGGAGTCGAGAAGCTGCTTCCTGGTATTCGGAAGGAGGGGGGCCACGGTGCGAAAGCGCCAGGCGTCGATCCCGGTGATGACGACGACACCATGCTCGTCGGTCACAAATGTTATGACGCCGTCCTGCGCCCAAATTTTCTCGACCGCGTCAAATCCGACCTTCGCGACGACGACGCCGAGCTTTGCGCCGCCGCTCTCGACCGCGTTGGAAAAATACATGCCGGGCCGGCCGTCGGCCCGACCCAGGGCGAAGAACTCGGCGCGCCCCTGCTCGATCGCGCCCGTGAAATAATAGCGTCCGGCGCAGCTTCCGGCGTTGGCGTCGTCGCCGGGCCGCCTTGGTTGGCAGAATGGGTTTGATGAATCCCAATTGCTCATGGCGACGCCGAAACCGCCGGCGTCCAGAACATAGGCCACCCCGACCTTGGTCTCACGGCTTAGAGCCTCCAGCTTCAGATCCAGCCGATGGGCGAAACCGGCGGTGGGCGTCGCCAGAACCCTGATGACGTCAGGGTCGTTCGCCAGCACATAGGGAAGGGAGCGATAGCGCTCGAGCTCGGTCTTCAGCACGGCGGCCTGGAGGTTGGCCACGCTGGTGGCCCGCTCCTTCAGGCCTGCGCTGGCCTGTTCGCCGGCGTAGTTGCCGACCAGGGCGCTCGCGAGCAGCAGGCACATCAGGAGGTTCACGGCGAGGGCCGCCACACCGGCCCGGCTCCCCGCCTTCAGTGGGCGGGAGGCGGCGAACGGTGCGCGCAACTTCGCCCATGCAGTGGAAAACAGTGTGCGGATATCCGCACGCCGGGTGTGCTCTGCTCGAGAGGGCGTGCGCAGAAAATCCATTCGCTGCAACACTTTAATGCCCCCTGTGGCGGCCTCTTGGCCCAAACCCCAGACTCCATGATGCTCGCATCACGGTCGCATGTTCAAGCGCGCCGTCCAGGCCGGGAAGAATGGCCGGGATAAGATGGGTGGTCGCAACGACGACGGCCCAGAGGGGGTGTCCGGTGCTGCGTCCGTTGAAGAGCCTCTACTCCCAGATCGTCCTGGGCGTCATCGCGCGCATCGCGATGGGGGCATTCCGGAAGCCCGTGTCACCCTCAGGCGTCGAAACAGTGGCGGTTGGCCGCTGGGAAAATCAACTTGGTCCTGATAAGCTACGTCTCGAGCTCAAACGCCGCCTGAACTATGTCGAAGCTGCGCGCGAGAATGAGACTATTCCGCCGGGCGCGCCTGGCTTCATAACTGTGGCAGGCCAATAAACCTCGCTGAATACTTATTGAGATTTGAGAAGAAGAAGGAAAAAGTTGAGATGACCCGGACAAAAATTGCTCCACTTGCATTGGGCGCGGTTCTGCTCGGCGGCCTGGCCTTCGGCCCGGCGATCGCCCACCACTCCGTTTCGGCCCAGTTCGATTATGACCGGCCCTTCGCCGTCAAAGGCACCCTGTCGAAGA
>CANJOB010000118.1 GCA_947475655.1 Caulobacterales bacterium
CAACGACGAACTGCGCGAAGCATCCCCTGTCGAGGTGCTGCGCCGCGCGCACGAACTCTATGGCGACAAGCTGGCCCTGGTATCCTCCTTCGGCGCCGAGAGCGCGGTGCTGCTGCACATGGCCGCTTCGGTGAACCCCGGCATCGCCGTGCTGTTCCTCGACACCGGCATGCTGTTTGGCCAGACGCTCGACTACCGCAAGACGCTTGCCGCCAAGCTGGGCCTCACCGGCATCCGCGACCTGCGCCCGACCTTCGCCGACCTGGCGACGCAGGACCCCAAGTCGACCCTGTGGCAGACCAGCGTCGACGCCTGCTGCAACATCCGCAAGGTGATCCCGCTCGACACCGCCCTGAACGAGTTCTCCGCCTGGATCACCGGCCGCAAGCGCTTTCAGGGCGGCGACCGCCTGCGCCTGCGCGTGGTGGAGGAAAGCGACAACGGCCAGATCAAGTTCAACCCCCTGGCCAACTGGTCCAAGGAACAGATCGACGCCTACACGCTGGAGAACGACATTCCGGCACACCCGCTGGTGGCGCAGGGCTTTCCCTCGATCGGCTGCTGGCCATGCACCAAGCCGGTGGAAGCGGGCGCAGATCCTCGCTCGGGCCGCTGGCAGGGTCAGGAAAAGACCGAGTGCGGCATCCACGTCGCCCGCGCGCCCAACACGCCGGACAATATGGGCGGGGATATCTAGGAGGACCGGCGCTAGCCGATCCCCCTAGACTGTTTCACCACGTCTTGGCTGTCACCCGGTTGTCGAGCTGGCTGCGCATGCGCGCCAGTCCGTCGCGGTTGACACGGTAGGGCCCGCCGCCAGTGGAGGCGATCAGCCTCTTGGCTTTCAGCTTGCGCCACGTCGCCGTGGTGCAGTCGGTCAACAGGAAGCCGTCGCGGGTGAAGCATTGGGCGCGGGTGATGCGCCCGTCGCTGCGGCGGTCGAGCACGATGGCCCCGCCCTGGGCGAGGGTGTGCAACGTGCGTTGTTCCGCACGGGATATGTTCATCTGGAAATGTCCGTGTAGGCGTGAAGGCTCGCGCCGGCGGAGGACCGCCAGCGGGTTCAAACGAGGCTTCGATGGCGATAGCCGTCGGCCTCAGGCCTTACGGACAATCTCGGACATAGGCTTCCCGGACGGGTTGAAACGGCGCCTTCTACTGCAAGACGCCCATCAAATACTAGGGCGGGGCGCTAGGCCTGCGGGCAGCCCTTGAACTTGCCGACCTGTTGCACGGTCAGGGTGGCCAGGTTCAGCTTGGCCATGGCGGCCATGGAGGCGCGGCCCTCGCCGGTGAACAGGTCGATGCGGTCGCCCTTGATCTTGCCGCCGGTGTCGGAGGCGTACCAGTAGCCGTCGTGCTCCCGGCCGTCGGGCATGGGCAGGCCGACGGTCTCCTTGATAAACAGGACCGTGCGGCGCGGCACCGACTGCGGCCAGGTCGCCGCCGTGCGCATTGCCACTACCTTGCAGCCCAGTGAATCCAGACTTCCCACGCCCTTGGCCCCGGCGTGGTAGAGGGTCGCCTTCATCATCACGATCTGGGTAGCCTCGGCCACCAGGGCCATAGCGCTGGCGATCAGCTCGCCGATCGGGTCGCGGGCCGGGGCAGGGGCGGCTTCCTGAGCCTGGGCGCAGAGAGGCGCGCTAAGGGCGATCAGGGCGGCGAGGGCCGTCAGGCGGCGTCTCATGGGAACTCCATGCGGCGTGCTTAGCGCCTGAGCTTCATAAAGCCGCCGCCATCGAGTCTCAAATCTTTTGGTTGCGCGCGACGATCCGGCGCGGCCAAGTCTGATCAGACCTCCAGGGAAAATCCATGAAATCGCCGCGCCTTACCTCCGTCCTGATCGCCCTGAGCCTGAGCCTGGCAGGCGCGGGCCAGGCCCTGGCCTGGGGCTCGACCGGCCACCGCTTGGTCGGGGTGCTGGGGGCGGAGGCGTTCCCCGCCGACCTGCCGGCCTTCCTGCTGACGAACCAGGCTGCCGCGGATATCGGCGAATTCGCCCGCGAGTTGGACCGCTCCAAGGGCTCGGGCCGGACGCACGACAGCGACCTCGACCCCGGCCACTTCGCCGATCTGGATGACGACCTGCGCCTCAACGGCGGCCCCAAGCTGACCGACCTGCCACCGACCCGCGCGGCTTATGAGACCGCGCTGCGCGCGGCGGGAACTGACAGTTGGCAGGCCGGCTATTCGCCCTACGCCATCATCGGCGGCTGGCAGCAGCTGGTGAAGGACTTCACCCACTGGCGCATCCTGGTCTCGGCCGAGAAGCTGGAGAAGAATGCGGCCCGCAAGCGCTGGTACCACGACGACCGCGTCCGCCGCGAAGCCCTGATCCTGCGCAATGTCGGCATCTGGGCCCACTATATCGGCGACGGCAGTCAGCCCCTTCACGACACGGTGCACTACAACGGCTGGGGCAAGTATCCCAACCCGAAGGGCTTCACCACCGAGCCGATCCACGGCCCGTTCGAAGCCGATTTCGTCCGCGACAACATCAAGATCGAAGCCGTCCGCGCCAAGGTCCCCGCTTACCGCGACTGCAAGTGCGACATCCAGAAGCGCACCGTCGACTACCTGCTGGCCGGCCAGGCCAAGGTCGAGCCGCTGTATCAGATGTGGAAGGACGGCGAATTCGCCCGCGTCTCGCCCAAGGCGGTGGATTTCACCGCCCAGCAGCTGGCCCTGGGCGCCGCCGAGCTGCGCGACATGGTGGCCGAGGCCTGGCGGGCCAGCTCCACCGGCTCGATCGGCTACAAGGAAACCGCCATCACCCCGGCCGAGGCCGAGGCGGGCGTGAAGGACCCGTGGCTCGCTCTTTGGGGCGACGAATAAGACTATCCGAGCCGCCGACCCTCGACGGTCACCAGGCGCAGGCCCGGGCGCGGGCCGTCCAGGGCGCCGGTGCGGCGGATGGTGAGTTCGTGGGCGGGCTGGCCGCGCAGGCGTTGAATCATGGCGATGGGCTGATAGAGCCCCAGGAACCGGCTCACCTCGCCGTCGGCGGCGGTCAGGGGCAGGAACAGCACTTCCATCCCCACGGTGGCGACGCCGGCGGCGTGGATGTCGGAGGTGATCACCAGCGGCTCGCCGCCCGCGCGGGACGCTTCCAGCGAATCACGCAGCTCGGCGCGGTCGGCCGTGGCCCAGAGGCCCAGCATGTTGTCGCCGCGCAGGTCGCGCTGGTGCAGGTCGGCCACGAATCCCCCCGAAAGCCGGAACGGGTAGGCCCCGGGCCCGTCGCGGCCAAGCATGAAGCATTGCGGGACGAGCGGGGCGAAATCGCCCGGATTCACGCAGGCGCGGGCCGGAATCCGCCCCACCGCCTTCAGCCGGCTCCAATACTCTATCAACCGTTCCGTGCTGGGATGGAACATCGGACAACCCCTGAACGGCCGCAGATGGCCGCATGGGGGTTGCAGGGAAGAGGGGCGCCAGGGGTTTTTCGTCCCTTTTCGGCACAAGGCGTGGAAGGCGGCGCGGTTCTTGCATGGATGCGCGCGCAATGGAGGCGGTAACTATGATCCCCGGTCGGACATTCTTGCAGGCGCTCGCAGTCAGCGTGTTCTTCTGGGTCGCGTTCGGTGTGATGAGCGACGGGGCCATGGCCCAGTGCGGCAACTGCCGCCCGCCGCCAACCTGCAACACCTGCCAGCCGGTCCCGCCGCCGAGTAACTGCTGCAGGCCGGCGCCGCCGCCGCCGAACAACCAGACCTGCTGCTCGCCCAACCACAACGTCTATGTGCCCGGGGTGAACGTCTATGTGGCCCCGTCGGTGGTGGTGAACGCCAACGTCAATGCCTCGATCAACCTGACGGCGGTCAACTATAACAACAACTACAACAACAATCTGAACAACAACAATAACAACAATAATGGCGGGGGCGGGACGCCCGGAACGCCTGGGACTGGCAATAACGACAACTCCAATTCCAACACCAACATCATCAACAACGTCATCACCGCCACCAGCTCCTCGGTCTCGAACGCCTCGTCGGTCTCCAACAGCACCGCCACGGGCGGCGCGGGCGGCATCGGCATCGGCATAGGGTCCGGCACGGGCAGCGGCGGCGGCACCGGCGGCGGCGGCTCCAACGTCACCGTCAACGCCTACGGCGGCAACGGTTACGGCGGTGGCGGCGGCCTGGGCGGCGCCGGCGGCTCGGCCACAGCCTATGCCTACGGCAGCGCCTTCAGCGACTCGCTCGGCATCGGCATGGGCGGCAGCGGCGGCGGCGGGCAGATGTTCTTCACCCCGCCCATGGCCACGGGCTACATCCAGGGCCTGACCGTGGAAGGCCCCTCGCGGGTTCAGAAGGTGGCCTACGAGGCAACCCGCAAGATGACCCGCCGCGTGATCATCCAGGCCTTCTGCCTCGACGACAAGGACGTGCCGCACCCGGCCTCGCAACTGACCCCCGACCGCGATGTCGGCGACTACGAAGGCGAAATCTACCGCTGCCTGGCCGGCACGCGGTTGCAGTATGTGGTGGCCGAGTACAAGGCCGAGTCCGCCGCCTGCCTGATCCCGGCGGGCGACACCGGACGCGCGGCGGCCAGCTGCTTCAACGGCGGCCAGACCATCGTCTGCAACAAGAGCGACAGCCTCTACTACACCCCCAACGGCACGGGCGGCGGCGCCTTGGCCTGCAAGCCGCAGAAGCCGGCCCGCGACTGCAACGAGCGGTCCCTGCTGCGCCGCTTCGGCGCCGGGGTGAAGATCCTGACCATCGTCAGCATGGAGCGCTACACCGACTACCGAGAGGAAGTGGTGCGCGAGGCGTCCACGGTGGTGCAGACCAACCTGGCCCTGGACGGTGGCGTCGGCGGGGTGGCGTTCTAGCGAGCGCCGCCTGATCGGGACGGGTCTTCAAGATTGCCGATAGAACGCGGGCGTTCTGCGCGCTAACATCCGCTTCCTTGAATGAGCGGGACGGCCGATGTCCGAGCGGACGACGATTTCGGAGACCTATCTCCGGCAGCAGCGGGACCTGCATCTCGACCCACGCTATGGCGTAGCCTCGCTGGGTTTTTGCGAGACCATCAAGGATCTCATCCCGACCTGGAAGGTGCATTCCATTTCCGACTACGGGGCCGGGAAGTGCAACCTGCGCCAGGGCCTGGCGGACCTGGGCGTGACCGGGATCGACTACCACCCCTACGATCCGGCCTTCCCCGAATATGGCGAACCCAAACCGGCCGACCTGGTGGCCTGCATCGACGTGCTCGAACACATCGAGGAGGAGTACCTCGACAACGTCCTGCAGGATTTGCGCGATATCACGCACAGGGTTGGATTCATTTCGGTCCACACCGGACCCGCCTCGAAGGTGCTTCCGGACGGCCGCAACGCCCACCTGATTCAGCAGCGCTCAGGCTGGTGGCTGCTGCGGATCTGCCAGTATTTCGACCTTGTGGAGCTGCAGTCCGTCCGGGGCGGCTTCTGGATGGTGACGCGGTCGAAAGCCTAAGGACTACCCCTTCGGCTTGATCACCAGTTTCCACGCTTTGTCGTCACGCAGATAGCGGGCGGCGGCGGCCTGCACCTCGGCGGGGCCGACCGACTCCAGGCTGGCGACGGCGGAGCGGATCGCGTCCAGCCGGCGGGGGTCGGCCTGGGCCCCCGAAAGCTGGTCGAGCCAGTATTCGTTGGTCTCGCGGCTGCGCTCCAGCGCCTCGATGCGCGGCTTCTTGGCCCGGTCCAGTTCGTCGACGCCGATCGGCTGGTCGCGTAAGTTCCCGGCGATCTTGGCCACGTCGCGGAAGAAGCCGTCCAGCATGGCCGGCGGGGCTTCCTCGCTGGCGGCCAGGTAGCCGTAGCCGGGCCAGACCTGGCTGGCGACATAGCCGACCGAGGGCGAATAGGTCGCCCCCTGTTTCTCGCGCAGCTCGTCGACCAGGCGCAGTTTCAGCACGTCGGACATGACCCCAGTGGCGCGCGCCCGGCGGGTGTCGACGTAGAAGTCCTCGGCCGGCCAGGCCATGTAGGCGATCGCCTGGTCGGCGCGGCCGTTGTGGGTCAGCACCAGCGGCGCGGCCACCGGGGCGGGGAAGCGCACCGCGCCCACCGGCGGGTCGAGGCGCTTGGGCGCCGGGCGGGGCGGCAGGGCGCCGAAGGTGGTCGCCACGGCATCGATGGCCTTGTCGACCGTGGTGTCGCCGACGATGACGATCTCGATCGAGCCGGAGCTGAGGGCCGGGTCGATGACGCTCTTGAGGTCGCTCAAGGTTGTGGCGGCCATCTCGGCGCGGCTGGGGAAGGTCCAGCGCCGGTCGCCGGCGTGCAGCAGGCCCGACAGGTCGCGGCGCAGCACGCCGTTGTCGGTGCCTTCCAGCTGGTCGTGGAGGGTCGCCCCGTAGTTTCGCACGCGCTCGAACGCTTCGGGCCGCCAGCCGGGCTCGGCCACATGCGCGGCCAGCACCTGCAGCTGGGTGGCCAGGTCCTCCGGCCGGGTGCCGCCGGTCAGTTCGAAGGCGTTGTCGTCGATGCCGAACGAGACGCCGAACCGCTTGGCGGCGAGTATGCCTTCCATCTCGTCGGCGGTGACCTTTTTCAAGCCCCCCTCGATGAAGGCGGACGACGCCCAGCCCGGGGTCTGCTTGTCGCTCGGCAGGGACGCCAGACCCTCGCCGACGCGGGCGACGACATAGATCTGCTCGGTGCGGAACTTGGTCGGCTTGACGGTCAGGCACACCCCGTTCTCGAAGCGCACGAACACCGTGTCCAGGTCGGTGATCTCGGTCCGTTCGGCCACCTTGCCGACCGCGCCGAAATTGCCGTAGGGCCACACGCCCGACAGGGGCGCGACGGGCCGGGTCGGCTCCAGCCGGTGGGCGCGGGCATAGGCGTCCAGCACCGCCCTCTCGCCGCCGGGCACGGCTGTGGGGCTGGCGACGAAGATCAGCGGTCCTTCGCCGCTCAGGGCGCCGGTCAGGGCGGCCGAGACCTCGGCGGCTTTCAGATCCTTCGCCACCGACTCGTAGAAGGCCAGTTCCTGATCGGGATTGGTGACCACCTCGTCGTCGGCCACGGTTCCGAGGATATCGGCGGCCACGGCGGGGGTGCGGCGGGTCTTGGCCCCGGCGGCGGCGGCCTCCAGGCTGGAGCGGTATTCGACGATCTCGCGGTCCAGTTCGTCCTGACGCAGGCCGTAGCGGATCGCCCGGCGCTGTTCGACGTCCAGGGCCACCAGGGCCGCCTCCCATTCGCCGGGGCGGGCGGTGGCGGCCAGGGTGGCGATCTCCGCGGCCTTGACCTGATCGCCGCGCGAGGCGCCGGCGGAGATGAAGGGCGGCTCGGCGGCGCGGGCGCGGGCGCTGAAGCGCCGGTTCAACACCTGCAGGCCAAGGTTGCGCACCAGCAGCCGCCGGCGGTTGGCCACGGTGTCCAGGCTCTTGTCGGGCGGGTTCATCCACGCCACCTGCACGCTGGTCGAGGCGCCGGGCTGGACCAGCACCTTGGCCTCCGGCCCGCGTTTGGCCACCGGGCCGGGATCGAACTCCGGCCCGTCCTGCGCCGCGTTGGTCCAGCCGCCGTAGACGGCCTTGATCTTGGCCTCGAGGGCGTCGACGTCGAAGTCGCCCACGGCCACCAGGAAGGCCCGCTCGGGGCGGTAATAGGCCTCGTAGAATGCCGCCAGACGGTCGCGGTTGGCGCCGCGGATCACCTCGACCGCGCCGATCGGCTGGCGGGTCGGCGGGCGCTGGCCCTTGAGCAGGAAGCCGAAGCGTTGCTCGAACACATGGTACCGCGGCGTGTCGCGGGCGCGCTCCTCAGACAGCACCACGCCGCGCTCGCGCTCGATCGAGGTCTGCGACAGGGTCAGCTCCCCGCCGACGTCGCGCAGCAGGCGCAGGGCCGTGTCCACGGTCTCGTTGTCGGTCCTGGGCAGGTCGAGCCGGTAGATGGTTTCGTCGTAGGATGTGGAGGCGTTGGTGTCGGCGCCGAACGCCAGGCCCAGGCGCTCCAGAATCTTGACCATCTCGCCCTCGGGCACGGTCTTGGAGCCGTTGAACGCCATGTGCTCGAGGAAGTGGGCCAGGCCCCTCTGGTCGTCGGTCTCCATCAGCGAGCCGGCGTCGATGCGCAGGCGCAGCGACGCCTGGCCGGGCGGGGTGGCGTTGTGGCGGATGGCGTAGCGCATGCCGTTGGGCAGCTTGCCGAAGCGGATCGCCGGGTCGGGTTTGAGGTCGGAGACCTCCTGGGCGAAGGCGAAGGTCTTGGGCGAGGCGGCCACGGCGGGCGTGGAGGCGCCGCGGCCCAGGTCGGGCAGGCGCTCGCGCACCGACCCGCAGGCGGCCAGCATGACAACGGCCGCCAGAGCGGCGGCCGTGAGGAGCGGACGTTTCGTCCTGTTATTCATTGTCATCGGCGGACATATGACGGTGGCTTGCGGCGCAAGCAAGGCGGCAGGCGGGAGGGAATAAGGCGGCGCGGCGGGATCCATGGCCGCATCCTTGACAAAAACGGCCCCACATGCGCCCTTCCGCGCCTCGAAAAACCCGCGAAAACAGCTAAAAATGCACGCCTACCGCTCTCACACCTGCGGCGCCCTGCGCGCCTCCGACGCCAGCGCCACGGTGCGTCTGTCCGGATGGATTCACCGCAAGCGCGACCATGGCGGACTGCTGTTCATCGACCTACGCGACCACTATGGCCTGACCCAGCTGGTGCTGCACCCGGGCGCCCCCGGTTTCGACATCGCCGAGCGCCTGCGGGCCGAGAGCGTGATCCGCATCGATGGCACGGTGATTCCGCGGTCGCCGGAAACCGTCAACGCCAACCTGCCGACCGGCGCCGTCGAGGTGCGGGTCGAGGCGCTGGAGGTGCTGTCGGAAGCCGCTGAACTGCCGTTGCCGGTGTTCGGTGAGCCGGACTATCCCGAAGACCTGCGGCTCAAGCACCGCTACCTCGACCTGCGCCGCGAGACCCTGCACAAGAACATCGTTCTGCGCAGCCGCGTGATCGATAGCATCCGCAAGCGCATGGTCGGCCAGGGCTTCACCGAGTTCCAGACCCCGATCCTGACCGCCAGCAGCCCCGAGGGCGCGCGCGACTTCCTGGTGCCGTCGCGGATGCATCCGGGCAAGTTCTACGCCCTGCCGCAGGCGCCGCAGCAGTTCAAGCAGCTGCTGATGGTGGCGGGCTTCGACCGCTACTTCCAGATCGCCCCCTGTTTCCGCGACGAGGACCTGCGCGCCGACCGCAGCCTGGAATTCTACCAGCTCGACGTCGAGATGAGCTTCGTCACCCAGGAAGACGTGTTCGCGGCCATCGAG
>CANJOB010000119.1 GCA_947475655.1 Caulobacterales bacterium
CGATCAGCGGACCGATCGCGCTGGAGACGCCGAACACCGCGCCCATCATCCCCCCGAACTTGCCGCGTTCGCGCGGCGGGAACAGGTCGGCGATGATGGCGAAGGCGGTGGTGAACAGGGCGCCGCCGCCGATGCCCTGCAGGGCGCGGCAGACGATCAGCTGGGTCATGCCGCCGCCGATCAGCGGCAGGTCGCCGAACTCCCCCGCCAGGCCGGCCAGCCAGGACCCGGCCAGGAAGATGCTGATGCCCCAGATCAGAATGGGTTTGCGGCCGTAGAGGTCGCCCAGCTTGCCCCAGATCGGCACCATCACGGTGGAGGAGAGCAGGTAGGCTGTGGTCACCCAGGCGTAGAGCGACAGGCCGTGCAGTTGGCTGATGATCACCGGCATGGCGGTGGAGACGATGGTCTGGTCCAGCGCCGCCAGCAGGAAGACGATCATCACCCCGGCCAGGGTGATCCTGCGCTCTGCGTCGGTGTAGGTCGCGGCCTGCATGGCGGGCAATCCGGGCGTTAATCAGTCACGGCCGGGGAGAAACCGCGCCCGGCGGTTTCCGTCAAGAAGAAAGTTAGGCAGCCTAAGCTTTCGGCCTTTTCCCCGGCTCGGGGTTGGCGACCTTGGCCGCCAGGGCCTTCGCCTGGGCCTTCTGCCTGGCGTTTCGGGAGGCCATGTTCAGCCCTTCGACCAGGCCCGAGAAGCCCATGGCGGCGTAGATGTAGCCGCGCGGCACATGCACCCCGAAGGCGTCGGCGATCAGGGTCATGCCGATCATCAGCAGGAAGCCGAGCGCCAGCATCACCACGCTGGGATTTCTGTTGATGAAATCGGCCAGGGGGTCGGCGGCCAGCAACATCACCACCACGGCGATGATCACGGCGACGAACATGATCGGCAGGTCGTTGGTCATGCCCACCGCGGTCAGGATCGAATCGATCGAGAAGACGATGTCGAGCAGGATGATCTGGACGATGGCCGAGGCGAAGTTGGCCGCGATCGGCGCCTTCTTGTCGTAGATGTCATCCGACGGATGCGGGTCCATGCTGTGGTGGACCTCCTTGGTGGCCTTCCAGACCAGGAAGAGCCCGCCCGCCAGGAGGATGATGTCGCGCCAGGAAAATTCGTTGCCCATCAAGGTGACGACCGGCTGGGTGAGGCCGACGATCCAGGCGATGGTCGACAGCAGCACCAAGCGCATGATCAGGGCCAGGCCGATGCCGATGCGCCGCGCCTTCTGGCGCTGCTCCACGGGCAGTTTGTTCGACATGATCGAGACGAAGACCAGGTTGTCGATCCCGAGCACGATCTCCATCGCCACGAGGGTGATGAGGGCGGCCCAGGCGGCCGGGTTGGTCAGCAGCGGCAAGATATCGTTCATCGGCTTGCTTTAGGACAAAAGCCCCGGTTCGCGCCAGGGTCCGCGCTGAGCCACAAGAGGCCGCCATGACGAATAAAGGCAGTTTGGCGATAAAAGATGGCGCCGCGATCAAACCGCTGACCTCGCTGCGCTTTTTCGCCGCCTTCTGGGTGGTGTTATTTTCTTACTGGGGAAAACTCGACGGACCGGCCGCCTCGACGCTGGTGACCAAGGGATACCTCGGGGTCGAGCTGTTTTTCACCCTGTCCGGCTTCATCCTCTGCCACGTCTATCTCAAAGGTTTCGGAGAGGGCCGCTTCGCCTACGGCGGTTTCATCGGCAATCGCCTGGCGCGGGTCTATCCTCTGCACCTGGCCACCCTGGCCGCCATGGCCGGCCTGGCGGTGGCGGCGACGATGGCCGGCATGTCGGTGGACGCCAACCTGCTCGACTGGGCATCCCTGCCGGCCAACCTGCTGCTGCTGCACGCCTGGGGCCTGGCGCAGACCGCTGCCTTCAACCACCCGTCGTGGTCGATCTCGGCCGAATGGTTCGCCTACCTGAGCTTCCCCGCCTTCGCCTTCGCCGCCTGGCGCCTGCGCGCGCGGCCGTGGCTGTTCCTCGGCCTGGCCGTGGCCTTCATCCTGATCCTCTATCCCGCCTTCCGGGCGCTGAGCGGCTTCCACCTGACCGAGGCGACCTACAAATGGGGCGCGCTGCGGATCGTGCCCTGCTTCCTGTTCGGTTGCGCCCTACATTCGCTGTGGCGCTCGGGCGCCTTGGCTCAGGCGCCCTGCGGCGCCCTGGCCCTGGGTTTCCTGGCCTGGGCGGTGATCTCCGCCTCGCTCGGCGCCCCTGACCACATCACCCTGCTCGGCATGGGCGGGTTGATCGCCTCGCTGGCCGGCATGGCGCAGCGGGGCTCATCCGTGCTGTCCCAAGCCCCGCTGATCTACCTCGGCGAGATCAGCTATTCGATCTACATGGTCTGCGCCCTGTGGGAGATCGTCTTCGTCAACGGCGCCGCGAAATTGCTCAGACTGCCTAGCGAACAGCTTCCGTGGCCACTGTGGATACTACTCGTCCTGGGGGTAATTCCGCTCGCCGCGGCCTCCTACCACCTGGTCGAAAAGCCCGCGCGGACGCACCTCAAGGCCTGGTTTGATTCGCGCCAGGGGCGACGACTGGCCACAGCGCCGGGGGATAAACCCTCTTTTCATCCGGGCATGAGACAGCTATCCCCTCGGATCACGTCCACGGGGAAGCACCCAACCGCATGCATCGACGGCTTCGGACAACGCTGGGTTCCCTGGTGGCCGCGCTCCTGGTGAGCGCGCTGCCGGTGGGTGCGATGGCCGAATCCTACTGGCAGTGCGTGCCTTTCGCGCGGTTGATTTCCGGCATCCAGATCTTCGGCGACGCCCGCACCTGGTGGACCCAGGCGGTCGGCAAGTACGAAACCGGCTTCCTGCCCAAGTCCGGCGCGGTGCTGTGTTTCAAGCCCGTCGGCAAGATGCGGCTGGGCCATGTGGCGGTGGTCAGCCAGGTGCTGACCGACCGCGTCATCCAGGTCACCCACGCCAACTGGTCGCTGATCGAGGGCAGCCGCGGCAAGGTCGAGGAGAACGTCACCGTCATCGACGTCTCGCCCACCGGCGACTGGAGCAAGGTCAAGGTCTGGAACGACCCGTCCGAGGACCTGGGCGCCACCACCTACCCGACCTACGGGTTCATCTACCAGAACGCCCAGGCCATCGCCCTGGCCGCCGCCACGGCGACCCTGACCGCCGCCGGCGACGCCGCCATGACCATGACCCAGAACGCCATGGGTCAGGTGGCCCAGGCCATGAAGCCGGGCGCCTCGCCCCTGGCCCTGCTCAGCCAGGCCGCCGATTCCACCGACCGGATCGCCGGCCTGATCCAGGCCCTGACCGGCCAGGGCGAGCACACCGAGGCCAAGGACGCCGTCCGCTAAATCGGCTTAAGGTGGGGTGATGAGTCTCCCGCCGATCTTCCTCCCATGCTGAAAGTCCTCCGCAACGGCCGGACCCAGTTCGTCGTCGTCGAGCCCGGCCAGCCCCTGCCGGGCGATTCGATGTGGCTCGACCTGATCGCGCCGAGCCGCGAGGAGGAGCACGCCGTCGAGGCCATGCTCGGCCTGGCCCTGCCGACCCGGGAGGAAATGGCGGAGATCGAGGTTTCCTCGCGGCTCTACACCGAAGAGGGCGGCCTGTTCCTCACCGCCAGCCTGGTGGTCGGGGCCGAGACCGACATGCCCAGCCTGGAGCCGGTGACCTTTGTCCTGGCGGGCGACCGGCTGGTGACCATCCGCTATATCGAGCCCAAGGCGTTCGCCGCCTACGCCGTGCAGATCGAGCGGCAAGCGACCTGTCCGGCCAACGGCGCCCTGGCGCTGACCGGCCTCTTGGAAGCCATCGTCGACCGCGCCGCCGACGTACTGGAGAAGGCCTCGGCGGAGGTCGACGCCCAGTCGCGCGCCGCTTTCAGCCAGCCGCGCGGCGGGCAGTTCTCCATCCTGCTGGGGCGGCTTGGCCGAGTGCAGAGCCTGACATCCAAGGTGCGCAGCAGCCTGGCGTCCTTGAGCCGCCTGAGCGGCTTCGCCTCGCTCAACGCTCCCTTCGCCGGGACGCCGGCCCTGACCGAACACCTGACCACCCTGGGCCACGACATCAATTCGCTCAGCGATCACGCCACCTTCGTCGGCTCCGAGATCACCTTCCTGCTCGACGCCTCGCTCGGCCTGATCAGCGTCGAGCAGAACCAGATATTCAAGGTGCTGGCGGTGTTCTCCGCCGTGCTGATGCCGCCGACCCTGATCGCCGGCGTCTACGGCATGAACTTCGCCCACATGCCGGAACTGGCCTGGCGCGGCGGCTACCCGTTCGCCCTGGCGCTGATGGCCGCGGCCATGGTGGCCCCGCTGCTGTGGTTCAAGCGCAAAGGCTGGTTCTAAGGCCCCCGTCCGGGCGTGCGTGTTCAGCGAAAAACTCACAGGTTCCCCACGCCGCGCCACCTTTCATTAAGCCGCGTAAGGCATGCTCCAGCTTCCTTGAAATCGGATGCCGATGGCCGCTGAACCGAACCTGATCCGTGTGCTCGACCACGCCGCGATCCGCGATGCGGTGGAGGCGCACGACCGCTACCTCAACGGCAAGCCCGGCGGCCGGCGGGCCAGCCTGGCCTACGTCGACCTTTCCAATTGCGCGCTGCAGAGCGCCAACCTGGCCGAGGCCGACCTGACCGGGGCGCGGCTGAACGCGGCCCTGCTCAGCGGCGCCATCCTCGATCGGGCCACGCTTTACGGCGCCGACCTGCGCGACGCGGACCTGCGCGGCGCCTCCCTGATCAAGGCCGATCTGCGCGGCGCCTGCCTGCGTGGCGCCAACCTGACCATGGCCAATCTCTCCGGCTGCGACCTGCGCGAAGGCCGCACGGCGCTGCAGGAAATGAACGGCGGCTTCCGCCTGCTCAAGCACGAGAAGAAGGCCGGAGAACTCGACTACGCCGTGCTGCACGGCGCCAACCTCAGCGGCGCCCAGATGGCCGGAACCTGCGCCCGTGCCGCCGACTTCGGCGACGCCACCCTGGTCGGCGCCTCGCTGGACGGGGCCAAGCTCTCCAAGGCCAACCTGGACGGGGCCGACATGTCCGGCGCCAGCATCGACGGGGCCGACATGGCCGGGGTGTCGATGCGCGGGGCGGTGATGGTCGGGGTCAACACCTCCGGCGCCAACCTCAACGAAGTCGACCTCTCCAACGTGCTGAAAAGCCCGCCATCGACGGTCTATGTCGACGACAAGCCGCTGTACCAGGTGGTCACCGAACATGAGGACTACTGCAAGACCTACGGAGCCGAGGGCGCCCTGGCCAAGCTGGGCGATATCGATTTTAGGCCGCTGAAACAGATGCGGGGCCGGGTCCTAAGCGGGCTGAACGCCCCCAAAGCGATCTTCTTCGGCATGAACCTGGAGGGGGTGCAAATGCAGGGCGCCGACCTGCGCGGGGCCGACTTCCGCGGCGCAAAGATGCGCGGCGCTGACCTTCGCGGCGCGCGTCTGATGGACGCCCAGTTCATCCGCGCCGACCTGTCCGAGGTTAAGCTCGGCCCGCTGCCGATCGCCGAGGGCCGGGTCGTGCGCGCCGACCTGACCCGCGCCAATATGCGTTTCGCCGACCTGCGCCGCGCCAACCTGCAGAACGCCCGCTTCATCGAGGCCGACATGACCCACGCCCGCCTCGACGGCGCCGACCTGCGCGGGGCCGAGATGGAAGTGCTGGCGGCGACCTAGCCGCTGTTACCGATCGGGCGGTCCTTCGGTCGCCCTCTCGACATTTGCTCTCTCCCCGCCGCCGTGACGCGGTATAGTCAAGCTTGATCTTGATGGGAGAGAATCACATGCGCGCCTTCGTCATCAACGCCGCCGGACTGGCCCTCGTCCCTCTCGCGACCGCGCCGACGCCGGCCGCGGCGCAGAACCCGCTGTCGAGCCTGTTCCGCTGCGAACAGGGCGGCCGCAAGCAGGAGGGCGCCGCAGTCGCCGGCGCCGTGATCGGCGGCTTGCTCGGCAGTCAGGTGGCCAAGAACGAACGCCTGCTCGGCGCCGCCGCCGGGGCGGCCATCGGCGCCGCCGCGGGGTCCTACGTCGGCTGCCGAATGCAGTCGACCGACACGGCCCGCGCTCAGGCGGCGACCAAGGCGGCGCTCGACCGCGGCGCCGGCCAGACCTGGTCCAACCCGACCACCGGCGCTTCCGGTAGGGTCGATGTGATCTCCAGCAGCTACGGCCCGCCGATCCCCGGCTCGTCCTTCCGCTACGGACCCGGCGTGCAGTCGATGAACAGCTACGAGGCCCTGGGCGGTCAGTACTACGCGCCCGGCATGGTCAACCTGCGCGCCGGCCCGTCCACCCGCACCGCCAGTGTCGGCCGGCTGCAGGCCGGCGACCGCTTCGACGCCCTGGGCGCCACGGGCGATGGCTGGATCCTGGTCGGCCGCAACGGCGAGGCCGCCGGCTACGCCGCGTCGTCGGTGGTGCGTCCGGCGGGAAACCCGCCGGCGGCCAGCTGCCGCATCGTGCAGACCACCACCAACACGCGCGGCTACGGCGCGGAGTCGCAGCGCTTCAACGCCTGCCGCGACGCGCGCGGCGAATGGCGGCTGACGCCGGCCTGAGCCGGCGCTGCGGGCCCTAGCCGGGCCCGCACTCGGCGCAGAGGCCGTGGCCTTCGATGGTCACACCCTTGAAGGCGAAGCCGATCTTGTCGCCGGCGGCGATCAGGTCGGGCGGGCCGCCGATCTCGACCTCGCGCGAGGTGTGGCAGCAGTCGCAGATCAGGAAGGCGGCGACGTGCGGCTTGTCGCCCTGGCGGCAGGCGACATAGGCGTTGAGGCTCTCGATCCGGTGCGCCAGGCCCTGACGCTCCAGGAAGTCCAGGGCGCGGTACACCGTCGGCGGCTTGGCCGGGCGGCCGTCCTCGCCGAACTGGGCGATCAGGTCATAAGCCTTGGCGGGCCGTCCCGCCCGCAGCAGCAGCTCCAGCACCCGCCGGCGGCCGGTGGTCAGTTTTTCCTGGGCGCGGTCGCAGCGGCGTGAGGCGGCGTCGAGCTCGGCCAGGAGCGCGCGTTCGGCCAGGCCGGGCGCGGCGTGATGGTGGTCGCAGGCGTGAAGTTGGGCCATTCGGCAAGAACCCTAGGAGTCTTCTGTTGGAGTGATTCTAATAGACTGGTTTGTCCAGGCCAGATTGAGGATCACATGAGGCGGGTTTAGGGCCGGATTGCCGCGCGCGCGCCAATTCGGCGCGGGCCGTGCGCAGATCGGCCTCGAAGGCCGGATCGGTGCGCAGACGGCTCAAGGTCGCCACCGCCACCTCGCGCCCGGCCTCGATGTCGGACGGGTAGTGCACGCCGCAAACCACACGGCTGTCGCCGAAGGCGCGGCCGCGCACCATCAGCGCCTCGGCGCGGTCCGGCGCCAGTTCGCTCAGGATCAGGGCCCACATCCAGCCGGCGGCGGCGTGGCCAGAGGGGTAGGAGCCCTGCTGCACCAGCCAGTCCTCGCGGGCGATGCAGATCGGGCCATCCTCGACCAGGAACGGCCGCTTGCGGGCATAGTGCTCCTTGGCCGTGCGGGCGGCGTCGTCGCTGTCGTCGCTGGCGCGCATCAGCATGCGCAGCAGGATCGGCTCACGGTTGATGTCGAGCTCGACGCCCAGCGGGCAGCTGAAGGCCTTGGGAATGCCGGCGGGGGTCTCGTTGTCGGCGTCGCGCTGCGCCAGGCTCCAGCGCGGCGTGCCAGCCAAGGCGCGGGTGGCGCGGTAGATGGCCAGGTCGGCCTGGCCGCGTGGGCTGTCGGGCGCCGGCGGCGGGGCCAGGTAGTCCTCGGCCGTGGGGGCGACCCCGGCGGCCAGATAGGACGGCGGCTTGTCGGCGAAATTCTTCCACAGCGGGATGGCGGCCGTGTCGCTCGCGTCCACCTTACTAAAATCAGGCGCCGGACCGAGGCTGGCGCAGCCGGCCAGCAGCACGATCAGCAGGGCGCAAACGGCCTTGGGGCGCGGAGAGAACCTCATGAATTCAAGGCTAGGCTTGCATTGTGGCGCTCACAAGCCGGTTCAGCGGCTCATTCAGCGGAATGGAGATGGCTCCAACAGCGCCGCCTGCGCCGCGCACAGGGCCGGATCGGGCGGCGTGGCGGCGGCGCGGAACACCGTCATCTCGGCGCGGGCGGCCTGCAGATCGTCGCGGAACACCGGGTCGCCGTGCAGCCGGGCCAGGACCGAGGCGCCGACCACGCGGCCGGCTTCGATGGCGCTGGCATTGTGCACGCCACAGACCACGCGGCTCTCGCCGAAGCTGCGGCCGCGTGTCAGCAGGGCGTCGGCGCGGTCGGGGGCCAGTTCGGTCAGCAGCAGGGCGAACAGCCAGCCCCGGCTGGCGTGGCCGGACGGGTAGTCGCGCGTCATGTCGGCGGCGGTCAGGGGATGGCAGGTCTGGCCGGGATCGATCCCCGGCGGCCGCACCCGCTTGTAGAACGGCTTGCCGACGTCGTTGGCGGCGTAGACGTCGGAGAAGGCCTTGGCGGTCAGGCGGGCCAGGACCGGCAGGCGCTGCGGGGTCGCCTCCGCGCCGAGGGCGCAGCTGTAGCGGGCCATCACCGCCGGCAGAGTCTCCTCGGCGTCGGCCGTGGCGGCCTCGAAGCGCGGATCGCCGACAAAGGCGCGGGTGTCGCGGAAGATGGCGCGGTCGGCCTCGTAGCGGGGCGATCCCTCCACCGGCGGCGCGGGCAGAAAGCGGGTCTCGTCCAGGGCGTCCTTGGGCAGGTAGCCGGGCAGGAAGGGGCTGGGCGGCCCCATGGCCTGGCCGAAGGCGAGGCCGGAGGCGCCGAGGGAAAGCAGGGACGCGAGCAGAACGGCTGTACGCATGGTGGGTCTCCTCCGCCGCGCCAGCCTAGACCGGCGCGGCGAAAGAGGGGAGGCCTGCTAGGCGAACAGCTTCTGCCAGCGTCGCTTCTCGCGGTTCTTCCAGGCGCCGCGGTGATAGGCGTCCGAGCCGATCAGCGGCACCACGGTGGTGGCCTCGGCGAACACCATCTGTTCGTGGGTGGTGTTGACCTTGCCCCAGGAGGCGGCCTCCTGCAGCGTCGACGACGAGCAGGCGCCGTCGCGCACGTCGGCGACGGTGATCTGCACCGCGTACTTGTGCATCTCCGCCTCGACACCGAGGATTTCGGCGCAGACCACCGTGTCCTGGGCGAAGTTCTTTGGCACGCCGCCGCCGACCATGAACAGGCCGGTGGTGCCGGCGGCGATCTTGATGTCGGTCAGTTCGCGGAA
>CANJOB010000120.1 GCA_947475655.1 Caulobacterales bacterium
ACAATGGCTTCGTTTTTCAGAAACGTTTCGCTTCTTTGTTAAGGAAATTGAGAATGAGAAAGCTAGCTTTTCTTGTTTCGGCAGCGGCGATGATCGTTTTTTCGGCCGTGCCGGCGACCGCCCACCACGCCGCCAATGCAGTCTATGATCTATCTCAGCTCAAGGTCATGAAGGGTGTGCTGACCAGGGTGGAATGGGTCAACCCGCACGCCAGGTTCCATTTCATCGATGCGGATGAGGCCGCTAAGGGCGGCAGCCCCGCGGCATATACGCTCGAAACCGGCGGCCCCGCCGCGATGCGCCGTATGGGTATGAGCGGCGCCGGCATGATGAAGATCGGCGCGACCTATACTGTCTCGTACCGGCCCGCGCGCAACGGCAGCCGACTGGGTTTGATGTCGATCCTGGAATTCCCCGACGGCAAGAAATTCAGCCAGCTGCCGTCTAACTGAGGCGAGTTGCGGAGTCCGTTCCAAGTCTCGGCGGACAACCGATACAAGCGCAGAAGCTTGGCGCTTCCGTTATCGTGGCCAATCGCTGACCCCGGAATTCCATTGTACTCCCTAGCCGTCTCGGTCAAGCATCGCCGAGACGGCACTTTTTTGCCTGCTTAGCGCCGGAAAAAAATGAATGGAAATGCCACCATCTGAACGTCGCTATTTTGAAGACTATGTGCCCGGATCCATCTTCACCTTTGGCTCTGTTTCAGTCGAGGAGGATGAACTCGTAGCCTTTGCGCAAGAGTTTGATCCGCAACCGATGCTCACCGACAAAGCCGCTGCGGAGGCCGGCCCCTTTGGGGGTCTAGTCGCCAGCGCCTGGCAAACGGTCGCCCTTACGATGCGGCTCTACGTCGAACACTACTTAAGCCATTGCGCTAGCCTGGCCTCACCCGGGGTAGATGAGATGCGCTGGCTCGAACCTGTCCGTCCCGGGGACCGGTTGTCGGTTCGCTTGACCGTTCTGGAGGCGATCCCTTCACGTTCCAAACCCGACCGCGGCATGGTGCGCGCCTTTTCCGAGACCCTGAATCAGGATGGCGAGGTCGTCATGACGATGCGGCCGATGAGCCTGATCGGACGCCGCCCTGCTGGCGCCTAGCGGCTGCAATATGTTGCATAACAGCGCTCTTTGGCCTGCACAATAATAGTAGACGACGGAAATCGCAGCTAATAGGCTTGCCCTAAGACTTTTGGGGAGGTTGCCAATGCGCAATGGCTTGAAGCTCGTTGTGGCCGTCATTGTGGTCGCGCTCTACACGCTGATACCCTACTTCGCCGGCCGGCCCCTCAACGCCCCGGCCTTTTTTCAGCAAACCTTCGCGGGCGTGCCGCTGAGTGCGTGCTTCGTTGGCCTCATGCTCGCGACGTTTCCGATCATTTGCTGGATATCCAGCCTGATGGCCACGGCGGACGCGAATTCCGACCTCGACCGGGAATAGACCATGATCGCGATCTTCTGTTTCATCGCTATGGTGGTCACCACCCTCGCCATCACCGCCTGGGCCGGTAAGCGCTCACGCCAGCGGGCCGACTTCTACGCCGCGGGGTCCCGGATCAGCGGCACGCAGAATGGTCTCGCCATCGCCGGCGACTTCATGTCCGCCACCACAGTGCTCGGCCTGGGGGGTCTATATTTCGTTAGCGGTTGGGACACCGCCATCTATTACCTCGCGCCCTTGGCGGGCCTCTGCCTCATGCTGCTCCTGATAGCCGCGCCGCTGCGGCGCCTTGGCCGCTTCACCCTGGGTGATGTCATGACCAGCCGCCTGCAGGATGAGCGGCTCCGTGTGTTCTCGGGTCTGAGCACCATTGCGGTCTCGCTGTTCTACCTAGTCGCCCAAATGGTGGGAGCGGGCACTCTGATCTCGCTCCTGTTCGGGCTGTCTTTCGAGACGGCCGTGATCATCGTCGGAGTGCTCATGGCGATCTATATCGCCGTCGGCGGCATGCTCGCTGCGACCTGGGTGCAGATCATCAAGGCGGTCTTGCTGATGGTTGGCGTGGGCATCCTTGGCGTGCTGTGCCTGACACGCGCCGGTGGCATGGAGGGGCTTTATGAACGAGCCGCCGCTTCAGGCGACGGGGTTTCGGCCTTGTTCCAGCCAGGCGGGCTCAAGAGCAGCCTGTTCTCGGACCTCTCGTTGGGGCTGGGCATGGTATTTGGCATGATGGGCCTGCCGCACTTGTTGATCCGCTTCTTCACCGTACCCGACGAGGCTCAAGCGCGCCGGTCCGTGACGGTGGCGACCATCGTTATCGGCGCCGTATTCGCCGTGCTCTTCCTGATCGCGGGGCCTGGCGGCCTGGCCTTTGTCAGGGGCAATCCGGAGTTCCTCGGGGCCGACGGCAAGATGCTGGGGGGTGGCAACATGGTGACCGTGCACCTCGCCACCGCTTTGGGCGGGGAGCTTCTCGAAGGCATCATCGCCGCCGTGGCCTTCTCGACCATCCTGGCGGTTGTGGCCGGTCTTACCATCGCGGCAGCTTCGGCGGCGTCGCATGACCTCTACCGCACGCTGCGCAGGAAGGCGTCGAGCGAGAAGGAAGAGCTCTGGGTGTTCCGTCTTTCCGCCGTCGCCCTGGCAGGCGTTGGAATTGGTATCTCCATACTGTTCCAAAGAGAAAACATCGCGTTCCTCAATTCGCTAGCCTTCGCCGTGGCGGCGAGCGCCAATTTCCCCCTATTGATTCTGGTGCTTTACTGGAAGCGCCTCACCACCGCCGGCGCCCTCGCCGGTGGGATCTTCGGCTTGGTGAGCTCAATCGCCTTGATCATCGCCAGCCCCGCTGTTTGGGTGAAGACGTTGGGTCACGCCACGGCGCTTTACCCGGCCGACTATCCAACCCTCGTCACTGCCCCTCTGGCCTTTGTAGTTTGCATGACGGTGTCGCTCATGACGACGAAGTCGCCAGCGTCCACCCCTGTGCCCGCTCAGTAGGGGCGGTGCGGCTCTAGGTCTTCGGCAGGCGGTGAAAACCCAGGTCCTAATCGTTGGCGCCGGTCCGGCCGGCCTGTTCCTGGCGCTAATGCTGCATGAGCTTGGTCTGGACACCGTAGTGTTGGAGCGGCGCGACCGCGCCTACGTCGAGGGCCGCGTACGGGCAGGGGTCCTTGAGCAGATCACAGTCGATCTGATGCAGCGCTTGGGGGTCGGCGACCGCTTGGCGCAAGAAGGCCTGGTTCACACCGGAACCAACCTCGCTTATGAGGGCGGTGCGTTCCGCATCGATATGCAGGCCCTGACCAGTGGCTCGGCTGTTACCGTCTACGGTCAGCAAGAGGTGATGAAGGATCTGTTCGATGCCGCTGCGGCGCGTGGCGTACGGATCGTGTTCGGGGCCGATAATGTCGACCTGCACAACCTGACTTCGGCCCACCCTTTCGTGACGTGGAGCGAGGAGAGCCAACCACACCGCTCGGAGTGCGACTTCGTCGTCGGCTGCGACGGATTCCATGGCGTCAGCCGCGGAAAAATTCCCGCCGGTGCGTCGAAGGCGTTCGAGCGCGTCTATCCGTTCGGGTGGCTCGGTATTCTGACCGAGACTCCGCCGGTCAATCACGAGTTGATCTATTGCAACAGCGAGCGTGGCTTCGCCCTGGCCAGCATGCGGTCGCTAACCCGAAGCCGTTACTACATCCAGTGCGCCCTTGATGAAGACATCGAGGACTGGCCAGATGAGCGTTTCTGGGAAGAGCTCGAGCTGCGGCTCGGGACAGTCGGAGGCGCGATTCCACGGGGCCCGTCATTCGAGAAGAGCATCGCGCCGCTACGAAGCTTCGTCACTGAGCCGATGCGCCATGGTCGCTTGTTCCTGGCGGGGGACGCGGCCCATATCGTACCTCCCACCGGGGCCAAGGGCATGAACTTAGCGGTGTCCGACGTCATCATGTTGGCCGAGGCGCTTGAAGCCTTCTACGTAAAGGGAGCGGAGTCGGGCCTGGAGGGGTATTCGACTCGCGCTCTCGACCGGGTCTGGAAAGCCGAGCGGTTCTCCTGGTGGTTCACTGGCCTTACACACCGCTTCCCCGATACGGACCCCTTCAGTCGCCGGATGCAACTGGCGGAGATCGAATATATCCGTGGCTCGCGGGCCGCCCAGACTGTGTTGGCGGAGAACTACGTCGGCCTGCCGATCACCGGCGAAGCCGGATCGCGCTGGCGTGTATAGGGTCCACTAGGACGAAGGCCCCTAAACCCTACTCGGCATCGGGCTGCACCTCCGGCGCCGCTCCCTGGAACGCGGGTAGAGCGCGGCAAGCTTCTTCAATATGCAGAAGACGCGGCCAATCCAGCCGCGCTCCAAAGCGGCGAGCGTTGGCAAGTTGGGGGATCAGGCAGACGTCGGCCAGCGTGACGCGCGCACCGAAGCAGTAGGGCCCAGGCTGACCTTCGATCAATTTGGCGCACGTCTCCAACCCGTCGTCGATCGCCTTGACCGCCCAGGCGTCGATCTCCGCCTGATCCATGCCCGCCTCGCGCAGCCGGTTGAGAATCTTCAGGTTTTGCAGCGGATGCGTATCGGCGGCGATCACCAGGCAGAAAGCGCGAACCCTGGCGCGCTCAACCGGGTCGGCGGGGAGGAGGGGCGGCTGAGGATAGGTTTCCTCCAGATACTCGCAGATCGCGAGGGACTGCGTCAGGACGCCTAAGCTCGTCTCAAGCGCTGGCACCAACCCTTGTGGATTGAGGTTGAGGTAGGCGGGCGAGCCCTGCTCACCGCGCCGGAGATGATAGGCGACGCTGTCAAAGGCCACGTCCTTCAAATGCAGGGCGATACGGACGCGATAGGCGGCTGAGGAGCGGAAGAAGCCGTGCAGGATCATTTCAGTAGCAACGGGTTGAGGCCGAAGGCTGAGCGCAGCGGCGTCATTCTTCGGGCGCGATGATGACGGCCAGGCCGTCTAGGCTGTCGACGAACTGGATCTGGCATGAGAGGCGCGAGGTTGGCGCTCGGTGTTCAGAGCCCTCAAGCAGGTCGTCTTCATATTCGCCAATCGGCGGAAGCCGCGGGTACCAAGCCGGATCGACGATGACGTGGCAGGTGGCGCAGGAGCAGCAGCCGCCGCAGACCGCAAGAATTTCACCTACCCCACCGTCGCGGATGATCTCCATCACGCTGGCGCCGGGCCGCGCTTCCAACCGCCGGGTGAGGCCACGGCGCGTGGTCACCGCGATTTGGCTCATCGGCTTCAAAGCAGTGCTTCGCGCCAGAGCGCTAGCTTCTGTTGCGCGGCGCGATCCGAATAGCTGAACAGCACTAAGTCGCTATCAGCGCGGAACGACCGTTCCGCCCACGATGGCGAGACCAGAATCTCTCCCGGCGACAAGGCGAAGGCCTGTCCATCAACGGTCAGTTCGCCCCGGCCCTCAATGACCACATGAATCATTCCGTCGGTCGAGCGCATCGGCGCCGTGATGAAGCCGGCCGGAACCAGCCGCGCGAAAGCTGACATCGTCGACATCACCGCGCCGCCATCCGCGGGGTTGGTGAACTCCAGTAGGTGGGCGTCATGCGGATGCGGATCGTCGGCCCGGCTAAGGACGTCCAGGGTCTCGCGCCATTCCTCGAACGGATAGATCAACAGCGGATTGCCCTCGGCCTGGGTCTGCGTCGTGCGGGCGGGTCGGAGGTTTTTACCCCAACGGTGGCCGGCGTCGCCGGCCGGGCGGGTCGGCGGCCAGGCGCCGCGGTCGGCGCGGTGCTCGGCGAAGCTGGCGTCGAGCATCTGCACCAATGGGATGTCCAGGCCGTCGAGCCAGATGATCGGCTCTTCCGTCTCGTTGCCGTGGTCGTGCCATAGCCAAGAGGGCGTCAGGATCAGGTCATGCTTGTGCATGTAAGCGCGCTCGCCGTGGACGGCGGTAAAGGCGCTGTCGCCGTCCATGATCAGCCGCAGGGCGTTCTGCGTGTGCCTGTGCGCCGGCGCGACCTCCCCTGGGAGGACCAGCTGGAGTCCAGCATACAAAGACTGGGTGATACGCGCCTGGCCCGCGAGGGCCGGGTTTTCTAGGATCAGCACGCGGCGCTCGGCCTCGGCGGCCGTGATCAGGTCGCCGGCCTCCAGCAGCAGCGGCCGGACGGCGCTGAACGACCAGGCCGCGGGAACGGCCTCCGTGCGGGGTGTAGGCGTGACGATGTCCGACAGCACCTCCCAGAGCGGCGCCAGCGACCGAGGCCGAAGCCGCTCGTAATACGCATCGCGAGCCGCCGTGAGATTGGAAAGGGTCGGTGCTTGCACCACTTGGGCGCTCCTCAGATCGGATAGATGATGGAGTTTGGAATCAGTTCGCTATCGAACACACAGATCTTCTCGGTGAAACGCAGGCCTTCGGCGGTCCGCACGACTCGGTCGATGTAGCGTCCGGTATTGAAAACCTCGCTCGGCGCGTCGCGTTTGGTGCGGATAACGAGATAGTTGGCCTCGCTGTGGATGGCGTCGCCGTCCCGCCCGGTGACCCGCGCCGGGCCGATAATGTGACGCTGGTAGTAGGGCGCGTGAAACAGCGTGCTTTTTACGCCGTAGACCCGGTCCAACAGCGCGCCGCGGCTGCGCAGGTCCATGGTCGAGAGCGGCAGGCCCCGATCGTGGTTCTCGCGCGGGACGAGGCGGTAGCGGCAGTCCTCAGTGAAGAAGCTTGGCCAGTCGTCGAGCCTGCCTCCATCGAGGCATGCGCCATAGGCCGCATACAGGTCGGCTAGGTCGAGACGCAGAGCCAAGTCGGCGCTCATAGGTCCATGACCTCGCGCCAGTAACGGTACATTCCCCGGATGAGGGTCTCGGTGACCATGTGGTCGGCATCGCCGACACCGACGCCCCCAAGCTCGCACAGGGTGGCGAAGTCCTTATCCTGCGTGAAACCCTGTTGGCTGAACTCGATCACCTCGCCGTCGTCGGCCGAGACGAAGCCGGCCGGTCCAAACAGGTTCGCCTGCCGCATTCGGCGGTCCGTCATTTCCGGCGTGTCGTCCTCAAACCCGAAGTGGGTCCAGACAAAATCGAACTCGCCCGGTCCGAGCGGGATGATTTGGCGAGTGGAGAGCGAGTTGACCTGCTGCTGCAGCACCACGCTGGGGAAAATGGTGGTCATGCAGACAGTTGGATCGCCCCACCAGGGCTCGTGCACGATATCGAGCATGCGCATATCGTTGAGCTGCATGTTCGCGCGGTAGCTGGTGGCGACGGCGGCGACTTCCTCGTCCACCACGGTGTTGCGGGTGGAGATCATGCAGGCGTGCCGCCCCTTGGCGTCCATCACCAGCTGCGAACGGTTGTCGGCCCGCCAGAGCCCAAAGGTCACGAACCAGGTGTGCAGCAGGCCCGGATGGTACGGGTCCTTTATGTTCTCCATCATCAGCTTCCAGTTGCCGGGAATTCGCTGGCGCGAATAGCCCTGAAGCACGAGCTTTCGACCGTCAAACGTGCGGTCGAAATAGCGCAGCACCTGTGGGCCGATGTAGTCCTCCAACGGCGCGACGTCGGGGTCGAAACTGGCGAACACCACGCCGCCGCGGATGGCGGTCCGCAGCTTGGTCAGGCTGCGGTCCGAGAGCGAGAAATCCTCGGGCATGCCGCCCTGGCCCTTGACCCCGCGCTGGAACGGCACGCCGAGCAACTGGCCGTCGAAATTGTAATTCCATTGATGATAGGGGCAGACGAACGACTTTACCTTGCCGGAGCGTTCCTGGCAGAAGCGCATGGCGCGGTGGGCACAGCGGTTTTCCAACACGCTGATGGCGCCCTGGCGGTTGCGCACCATGATCACCGACCGTTCTCCGATCGAGGTGCGCTTGAAACTTCCGGCGTCGGGAATCTCCACCTCGAGCCCGACGTAGCTCCAATGCGGCCCGTAGAAGATCCGCTCCAGTTCGCGGGCGTAGGTGTCGGGGTCGGTATAGACCCAGGCTGGAATGCGGCTCGTCCCGCTCCCGTCCCAGTTGGGCGGCGGTTTGGATCGATTCGGTGGGGTCTGAATCGCGGTCATTGCCGTCCGTCTTCTAGGCATTGAACAATGCCGTATCGGCGGTACTGTCCGCAATAGAGAATGCGTTGCACAATGGTGAACCTACGATGGGTGCTGTGTCAGCTGCTAGGCCCGCCGACCGGCGAGGCATACAATCGGTCGAAATCGCCCTGCGGTTGATCCAGGCGCTGCGCACCGCCGGCGGGCCGCTGCTGCTCAAGGATCTCGCGCGGCTCGCGCAGTTGCCGACTAGCAACTGCCACCGCTATTGCGTCAGCTTCGTGCGCGCAGGCTTCCTAAAACAGGATCCACGGTCCGGGCGCTACGACCTGGGTCCAGGCCTCCTGCAGGCAGGTCTGACGGCCCTGTCCCGGCTAGACCCTGTCGCCATCGGCACCGAGGCGCTCGAACTGGTAGTGGACGCCACTGGCTACACGGGCCAACTGACCATCTGGGCTGACTCGGGCCCCACGATCGTGCGCTGGATGTCGGGGCGGATGGCGGTGCATACTTCCTTGTCGATCGGCTCGACTTTGCCGTTGCTGACGTCCGCGACCGGGCGAGTGTTCCTGGCCTATCTGCCGTCCCGTCAGACCGCCATCCTAGCCGGCCGCGAAGCGATAGCTCACGGCGGCGATGTTTCGAAGTTGGCGGCCCAGGTGCGGGCCAGTGGCGTCGGCCAGGTCTCTGGAGATCACATTCCGGGCCTCACCGCCGTGGCGGCGCCGGTGTTGGACGCCTTTGGCGAGGCGGCCGCCGTGATTACCCTAGTCGCGGTTCGTGACGGCGTAGAACCGAAGGCGGTCGAGCGGCTGCGGCGGGAGACGAGAGAGGCCTCCGCGAAGCTTGGCTGGGCGCCCACGTCGGTTGCGAAGGCGGTATAACTAAGGGGCCTGTGGCGGATGTAATCGCCACCTGTCCTCAGCGAACGAGATGGGCAGGGCCGGACGCTGTGCTAGGTCTGGTTCTGACTGAGGCTGTGTAAAAACCCGTCATTAGCGGTGGGCGGCCTGCACCAGGGGACGCGAGCGGCCGAGCCGTCAGGTTCGGATCGCCTTCGTCAGCGGTCCCGTCCGCGGATCTGCATCACCCGCTTCATGTTGTAGGCCAGGATGTGGAGGCATCAGGCCCCGAACTGGCAGTGCCGGCAGTCAGGGACCAAAAAATCTCCGCCAGTCGAACCGCCGACCTCCGCGCTCCAGCCGCTTTGCAAGGGGCATGAACT
>CANJOB010000121.1 GCA_947475655.1 Caulobacterales bacterium
ACGACCCTCGGTTTTGGAGACCGATGCTCTACCAGCTGAGCTACACTCCTAGGCCCTCCCTCGCAGACAGCGGGCCGGGCAGCGGGCTACCCCGCCATAAGGCCTCTTGTAATGCATGAGAGGCGCGTCGTTTAGCAGGCTCCGATTGACAGGTCCAGCAGAGGGTCGCCACTGACGACGCCATGAGCCCCGAGCCGAAACGCCGCAATCTGACCGTCGATGAGGCACGCGCCCGCATGCTGGCCGGGGTGGCCGCCCTGGCGGCGGAGGACGTCCCGCTGGACCGGGCCTCGGGCCGTGTCCTGGCGGAGCCGATCGCGGCCTTGCGCGACCAGCCTCCATTCGACGCCTCCGCCATGGACGGCTGGGCCCTGCGCCGCGCCGACGCCCGTCCCGGCGCGCGCCTGCGCATCGTCGGCGAGAGCGCCGCCGGCCACGGCTTCATTGGAACCGTCGCCCCTGGCGAGGCGGCCCGCATCTTCACCGGCGCCCCCGTGCCGGACGGGGCCGACTGGGTGGTCATCCAGGAAAACGCCCGGCGCGACGGCGACCATGTGCTGCTGGAGGACGCACTGGGACCTTCCGACGGCCACGTCCGCCCGCGCGGCTGCGACCTGAAGGCCGGCGAGACCGTCCTAGCCGCCGGCGACCGGCTCGATCCCTGGCGCCTGGCCCTGGCCGCCGCAGCCGGGGCGCAGGCGCTGTCCGTCGTCCGCCGGCCCAGGATCGCCGTCCTGGCCCACGGCGAGGAACTGATCGCCCCCGGAGCCGCGCCGCAGCCGTGGCAGATTCCCGACACCGGCGGGCCGGGGGTCTGCGCCCTGGTCGAGGCCTGGGGCGGCGAGCCTGAGCGCCTGCGCGCCGTCGGCGACGAGAAGGCGGCCATCGCCGCCAGCGTGGCGGGGGCGGCCGCCGACCTGGTGGTGGTCATCGGCGGCGCCTCGGTGGGCGACCACGACCTGGTCAAGCCGGCCCTGGCGGACCTGGGCCTGAAGTTGGCCGTGGAGACCATCGACGTGCGCCCCGGCAAGCCGACCTGGTTCGGGATCTTAGGCGACGGACGGCCTGTGCTGGGCCTGCCCGGAAACCCGGCCTCGGCCTTCGTCTGCGCCGAACTGTTCCTAAAGCCCCTGGTCCAGGCCATGCTGGGCCGGCCGGCGCAGCCGGTGCTGGTCCCGGCGGTGCTGCAGGGCGATCTGCCCGCCAACGGCAGCCGCGAACAGTGGATGCGGGCCGCGTTGGATCAGGATGAGACAGGTCACTTAAGGGTCACCCCGTTCGCGCGGCAGGATTCCTCGCTGGTCGGAGTCTTCGCCCGCGCAGACGCCCTGCTGCGGCGTGAATCGGGCGCTCCGGAGGCAAACTTGGGACAGATCGTCAAAATTCTGCGCCTGGACAGACTCCCATAGAAAATAAGCGTTCGCCAATCAGGCGCGGGGAGGCGACGGGGCGAAATCGGCGTGCTAAGCCGGTCAAGGAATTGTGACGGCTCGATGAGGCGGCTTAGTGTTTTCGCCCAGAGCGGAGGGGGTTTGCGGATGGGTCGAGCAGGGAAGATTGCGGTTCACCTTGCACTGGCCATGCTGGCTTGGTTCGCCGGGGAGAGCCTCGCGACCGGCAGCCTGAGCCCCAATAGCATAGCCGTAGCGCTGCTTTTCGCCTTCTGCGCCCTGGCCGCCGAGGTCTTCCTGCAGGTCGAACGCGCGCCTTGGCGCTTCCTCTCGGTCAGCGACATGCTGCGGCTGGCCCGATCCGCCGCCGTCACCACCGCCCTGTTCATCCCGGCCCTGTACCTGGCCCACCTGACCGTTCCCAGCGCCCGCCGGGCGATCCTGCTGGCCATGGTGCTGGACTTCGTCCTGCTGGCCGCCCTGCGCATCGGCCGCCGCGCCTTCAACGAGGGCAATTTCAGCGAGTCCCTGCTGCGCGTGCGCCCGCCGACCAACCCGCCCATCTCCCGCGGCCGGCTGCTGATCGTCGGCACCGCCAGCGAGGCCGACGCCTTCCTGCGCTCGCCGCCAAGCGGCCTGCTGCACCGCTACACCACCGTCGGCATCATCTCCCCGCAGGAGCGTGAGATCGGCGAGGAGCTGCGGGGCGTCTGCGTCCTGGGCGCCTTCAAGAACTTCGACGCCGTGCTGTCGCGCCTGCGCGAAAGCGGTCTGGGCCCGGCCGCCGTGCTGTTCCTGGTCCAGCCGGCCGCCATTACCGCCCTGGGCGCCGAGCGCCTGGGCCGCCTGAAGGGCGAGGGCGTGCGCCTGCTGCGCCAGCCGGCCGTGATCGAGCTCTCCTACGGGGTCTCCGCCGGGGACCTGCGCGAAATCAGCCTGCAGGAACTGCTGACCCGGCCGCCGGTGCGGCTGGAGTTCGAACCCGGCCGCATCCTGGTGGCCGGACGCCGCGTGCTGATCACCGGCGCCGGCGGTTCGATCGGCTCGGAAATCAGCCGCCAGATCGCCGCCTGCGGCTGCTCGCACCTGACCCTGCTCGATAGTTCTGAGGCCGCCCTGTTCCGCATCAGCCGCGAGATCGAGGAATACTGGCCCGGCACCTCACGCGCCGACGTGCTGTGCGACATCCGCGACGAGGCCCGCCTCAAGGAGGTGTTCACCGCCGAGAAGCCCGACCTGGTCTTCCACGCCGCCGCCCTCAAGCACGTGCCCCTGGTCGAGGCCCACCCCTGCGAGGGTGTGCGCACCAACGTCTTCGGCGCCCTGAACGTGGCCGAGGCCTCGCGCAACATCGGCGCCACCCACATGGCGTTCATCTCCACCGACAAGGCGGTCAACCCGTCCAGCGTCATGGGCGCCACCAAGCGCCTGGCCGAGGCCCTGATCCGTCAGGCCGGCGGCAAGGGCTCCAACACCCGCTTCAGCATCGTGCGGTTCGGCAATGTGCTCGGCTCGGCCGGGTCCGTGGCCACGGTGTTCCAGCAGCAGATCGAGCGCGGCGGCCCCGTCACCGTGACCGACGAGGCCATGGAACGCTACTTCATGACCATCCCTGAGGCCGTGCAGCTGGTGCTGCGGGCCGTGGCCATGTCCGCCGCCCGCTCCGAGCCGGAGCCCGGCGTGCTGACCCTGGAGATGGGCGAGCCGGTCAAGATCATCGACCTCGCCCGCCGCATGATCGAGCTGCAGGGCCTGACCCCCGACACCGACGTCGAGATCCGCATCATCGGCCTGCGCCCCGGCGAGAAGATCACCGAGGAACTGGTCGACGTGAACGAGGAGCAGCGCATGCGCGCCCCCGGCGTGATCGAGGCCGCCCCGCGCCTGCCGCCGCCGCCGATCACCCCTGAGGATCTCGCCCAGCTGCGCAGCGAGGCCATGGCCGGCGACGAGTTCGCGGTGCGTGACACCCTGTTCGGCCTGATCGCGCGCATCCGGTCCCGCATCGAGGCCCCCACTGCGGACAACGTCACCCCGCTGCGCCGGCCGCGGCAGCCGTAAGCACGGCCGTCATCCACGGCCCGAGTTAATGGAAATCCCGACTCCGCTGTAGCCGCCCCGTCGTGCGCGGCCGCATCCGCGGCGCCTCGCCCTCCTCTTTCAGGTCGGCCAGCCGCGCGCTGAGGTCCTCGAACCGCTGCGCCACCAGGTGCGCCACCCCGTCGGCGTACTGCAGCTTGCCGTGCACCAGCAGCAGGGAGGCGGTCATCACCGTGCGCCGGTTGGCCTCGAACACGTCGCGCCACACCACGATGTTGGCCGGGCCGGTCTCGTCCTCCAGGGTCAGGAACACCACCCCCTTGGCCGTGCCGGGGCGCTGGCGCACCAGCACCAGGCCGGCGACGCTCATGCGCCGGCCGTCGCGCGCGCCGATGTCCTTGGCCGCCGTCGCCCCCTTGGCGCTGAGCAGCGGGCGGAAGAATTCGCAGGGATGCTTCTTCAGCGACAGCCGCGTGGTGCGGTAGTCCTCCGCCACCTCCATCGGCTCGGGCATGACCGGCAGGCGCGCCGGCTGCTCGTCCCAGTCCAGCCCCGCCAGCAGCGGCGTCTGCACCGGCGCCTTGACCTCGCCCGCCGCCCCCTTCACCGCCCACAGGGCCGAGCGCCGGTCGTAGCCGAGGCTAGCGAAGGCGTCGGCCTCGGCCAGCAGTTCGAGCGCGCGTTTCGAAACGCCTGCGCGGGCGAAGGCGGCGGGACTGTCAGCGCCCTCTTCCCGCGCCGCGACAACCTTGTCCGCGTCATCCTTCGACAGACCCGTGATCTGGCGCAGGCCGAGACGAAGCGCCTTGAGCGGCGCGTAGCCGCCGCGCGCCACGGCCTTTGCCGGCGCTTCCAGCGTGCAATCATAATCGCTGTGCGCCACCTGGACGGGCCGCATTTCGACACCGTTGTTCTGGGCGTCGCGCACCAGTTGCGCCGGCTGGTAGAATCCCATCGGCTGGCTGTTGAGCAGGGAGGCGCAGAACACGTCCGGCCAGAAGCATTTCATCCACGCCGAGGCATAGACCAGCAGGGCGAAACTGGCGGCGTGGCTTTCCGGGAAACCATAGGAGCCGAAGCCCTTGATCTGTTCGAAACAGCGCATGGCGAATTCGAGTTCGTAGCCGCGCGCGGTCATGCCGCCGACGAACATCGCCTCGTACTTCTCCACCATGCCGTGGGCGCGGAAGGTGGCCATGGAGCGGCGCAGGCCGTCGGCGTCCGACGGCGAGAACTTCGCCGCCTCGATCGCCAGTCGCATTGCCTGTTCCTGAAACAGCGGCACGCCGAGCGTGTCGCCGAGCAATTCCTCCAGTTCGTTCTCCGGCCCGAATTTCGGATCGGGTTTCGGGTAGTGCACCAGCGACGGATTGTTCCGGCGCTTGAGGTAGGGATGCACCATATTGCCCTGGATCGGCCCAGGCCGGACGATCGCCACCTCGATCACCAGGTCGTAGAATTTTTTCGGTTTCAGCCGCGGCAGCATCGACATCTGCGCCCGGCTCTCGACCTGGAACACGCCGGTGGATTCCGCGCGCGTCAGCATGGCATAGACCGCCGGGTCTTCCTGCGGGATGTCGGCGATTTCGGGGATGATAACGCCGTGATCGTCGCCCAGCATCTTCATGCCCCGCTGCAGGGCGGTGAGCATGCCCAGCGCCAACACATCGACCTTCATCAGCCCTAGGCTGTCGATGTCGTCCTTGTCCCACTCGATGAAGGTGCGGTCCGGCATGGCCGCGTTGCCGATCGGCACGGTCTCGTCGAGGCGGTGTTTGGTCAGCACATAGCCGCCGACGTGCTGCGACAGGTGGCGCGGGAATTCCAGAAGTTCGGTGGCCAATCCCACCGCGCGGACGATCTCCGGATTGGACGGATCGAGGCCCGCCTGCGCCACCTGGTTTTCCGGCATGGGGCCCCAGCTGCCCCACACGGTGTTGGCCAGGGCCGCTGTGATGTCCTCCGACAATCCCAGCGCCTTGCCTACGTCGCGGATCGCGCTACGCGGGCGGTAGTGGATCACGGTGGCGACAATGGCGGCGCGATGGCGGCCATAGCGGCGATAAACGTACTGCATCACCTCCTCACGCCGGTCGTGCTCGAAGTCGACGTCGATGTCGGGCGGCTCGTTGCGATTCTCGGAGATGAAGCGCGTGAACAGCAGCTTATATTTCGCCGGGTCCACCGCCGTGACGCCGAGGCAGAAACACACCGACGAATTGGCCGCCGATCCACGCCCCTGGCAGAGGATGTCCTGCTCGCGCGCCCAGCGGACGATGTCGTGCACGGTGAGGAAATAGTTGGCGTACTTCTGTTTGCGGATCAGCCGAAGTTCTGTGAACAGGTTGCCGATCACCTTCTTCGGAACACCTTCAGGATAGCGCCAGCGCGCGCCCTCGCAGGCGAGCTTGGTCAGGTGTCCGATCGCCGACGAGCCGGGCGGCGCCGGCTCGTCGGGGTATTCGTAGGAGATGTCGGAGAGATCGAATTTGATCCGCTCCACGAAGTCCTGTGTGCGTTCCACCGCCAGCGGCCATTTCGCGAAAAGCCGCGCCATTTCCTGTGGCGATTTCAGATGCCGTTCGGCGTTGGCCTGCAGGCGGAAACCCGCTTCCTGAATCGTGCAGGTCTCGCGGATGCAGGTCATCACATCCTGCAGCGGACGCCGTTCCGGCCCGTGATAGAGCACGTCGTTGGTGGCGATCAGCGGCGATGCGCAACGCCGCGCGATCGCGTCCAGCCGCGCGATGCGCTTGAGGTCGGCATGGGCGAAATCACGCGCGGCGGCGAGCCATAGATTTGTCCCCAGCGCTTCACGCAGGCGATGCAGATGCGCCTCGAAATCCCCGTCCGGATCTTGCGGCGCCACGGCGATGACCGCCTGCCCTTCCGCCTGCTGCAGAAAATCTTCGAGATGCAATTCGCAGCCGCCCTTGTCGGCGCGCAGCTGCCCCATTGTCAGCAGGCGCGTCAGCCGTCCGTAGGCCGCGCGGTCGGTGGGGTAGCAGAGCAGGGACGGCGTATCATCGGCGAACTCGAGCCGGCAGCCGGTGAGCGGCCGAACCTTCAGGTCGTGCTTCTTGCGCGCGGTCCACGGACGCACCACGCCGGCGAGCGTGTTGCGGTCGCAAAAACCCAAGGCGGAAATTGCCAGCGCCTCGGCGGTCAGCATCAGTTCCTCGGCGTGCGAGCCGCCGCGCAGGAAGGAGAAGTTGGTCGTGACCTGCAGCTCGGCGTAGGCGCTCATCCGAACACCCCGTGCAGCCACCAGCGCGGCGCCTCCTCGCCGCCGTACAGCCCGGCGCGGAACAGCCAAAAGCGCCCGCCGGCCTCGTCCTCGACCCGGTAGTAGTCGCGCACCGCGCCGACGGCGGTCTGCTCCGGCGCCAGCCGCCACCACTCCTGGGCGATGCGCTCCGGCCCCTCGGCGCGGGCGACCTTCCGCCACAGGCCGCGCCAGCGGAACCGGGCCGGCGCCGCGTCCGGCAGGGCGGCCAGGGCCTCGATCGGCTCGGGGCGGACGAACAGGCGCAGCGGCCGGGGGCGGCCGGGGTCCCAGCCCTCGTCCCGCGCGCCTTCCAGCGCCTCGCGGCGCACCACGGCGCGCTCAGGCGCGTGGCTCTGCGCCGGCTGCGCCCGCCAGACCCGGTCGGCGCCCAGGCGGTTGGCCAGGCGGTCGATCAGCGGGGCGATGGCGGCGTCGGCCTCGGCCTGGGTCGGGTCCAGCTGCGCCTGGGTCATGGACAGGGGATGGACGTCCTCGGCCAGGATGGATGCGGATTCGATGCCAAAGCCCGGATCGACCGTCTCCAGCTTCGGGATCAGCAGCCGCAGCAGAGCCTTGGGGCGTCGCCCCGGCAGGGCCAGGCCGGCCTCGACGGTCAGGGTCTTGCCGTCGAGCCGGTGGTAGCTGAGTGCGAACCGCCGCGCGCCCTGCCCGCCCGCCGCCAGCTGGTCGCACAGCAGGCCGGTCAGGTCGGCGGCGACGCGGGCCAGATCCTCGGGAACGCTGACCGGTTCGGCGAAGGCCAGGCGCTGGCGCCAGGGGGTCGGCGGGCGGCGGTAGGCCAGCGCCTGCGGCAGGCGACCCAGCGCCTGGTCCAGCCGCAGCAGCACGCCGGGACCGAACCGCCGGGTCAGCGGCCCGCGCGGCAGACCCATCACCTGCCCCACCGTACGCAGCCCCAGCCGCGCCAGCTGGGCCGCGTCGGCCTCGGTCAGGCGTAGGGCGGCCACCGGCAAGGGGGCCAGCTTCGCCGCCTGGTGGTCGGGCGGACACAGCCCCGGCGCGAACCGCGCCAAGGCCCAGGCCGCACCGGGGGTGTCGGCGATGGCCAGGCGGGCGGGGATGCCGTTGTCGTCCAGCCGCGCTTCCAGCTCCTGCGCCAGCTGCGCCTCCCCACCCCACAGCCGAGTCCCGCCGGTGATGTCGAGGAACAGGCCATCGGGCGCGTCGCTGGCCACGGCGGGGGAAAAGCGCACGCACCAGTCGGCCAGGGCTTCCAGCGATTCCAGATCGGCGGCCGGGTCGAACTCGGCGGTGTCCAGGTCGGGAACCAAGGCGGCGGCGTCGGCGGCCTTCTGGCCCTCGAACAGACCCAACGCCTGCGCCGCCTCGTCGACAGCGGCCAGGCGGCGCGTGCCGCCGTCGGCCATTACCAGGGCGAACGGTAAGGGGTCGGGTCGGACCTCAGCCGGTGGCGGCGAAGCGGTCCGGCGCCGCCATGCGGTGATCGGCCAGTTCGGCGACCACACGCAGAGGATACGGGCCATGATCCTCCTCCTTCATCTCGACGATCCAGCCGCCGGGGCGGCCGCCGCGGTTGCGCTCGAGCGCCACGCTCCAGCGCGGGGCGCCGAGCCCCAGGCCCTCGCTGTCCGGGGCGCTGGGGGCCGAGGCGACGCGCCAGCGGCTGCTGGGCGAGGCGGCGGCTTCCCGCGTCCTCGGCTTGCCACCGAACGGCCGGCGCTCCACCAGCAGGGCGGTGGCGCCATGGGCCTCACAGGCCAATTGAAGCCGCCGCCCGGCGACCAGGCCGATGCTGTCGGCCTCGCCGACCACCACCGCCACGCCGGGGGAGCGCGCCGCGTCCTCGCAGGCGGCCAGCACCTCGGCGTCGTCGCCGGCGCGGACGAAGATCAGCCGCTGGGCCGGAAAGCCGAGCGCCGACAGGCCGGGGGCGTAGAGGTCGTCGCGCCGCAGCACCCACACCGCCGCGCCCAGTTCCGTCAGGGGCTTGGCCAGCAGGGCGGCGAAGGACCCGGCGGCGGCGGCGGTCTCGCCCTCCAGCCCGTCGGCGGTCAGGGCGTGCCAGGCCCCGCGCGCCAGGCCCCTGCCCGGCAGGCGGCCATCGATCCGCTCATCCCCGAACGGGACTACCCCATGCGCCGCCCTGCCCTCGCTCTCGAGCGCGGCGATCTGACGGCGAAGGGTCTGCAGGCGGGGCTGCATGGCGGGTTCCGGGCGTTAAGGATTGTTCCTTTTTTGTTCTAGAATTGAATCCGGGAGAGTCAATCAGACTCTCCCGGGCTCACGTCCGTATCTGGCGTAAGCTGCGCCTTAGAAGCTCAGCACCCGCACTTCCTTGACCTGGGACAGGGCGGCGATCTTCTCCACCAGGGCCTCGGTCGGGGCCTGGTCGACGCCGACCAGGGCGATGGCCTCGTCCCCGGCCGAGCGGCGGCCGAGGTTGAAGGTGGCGATGTTCACGCCCGCCTCGCCCAGCAGGGCGCCCAGGGCGCCGATGAAG
>CANJOB010000122.1 GCA_947475655.1 Caulobacterales bacterium
AACACCACCCTGATCATCACCGGCGCCCTGGTCGGCAGCTCCGGCGCGATCCTCAGCTACATCATGTGCGCGGCCATGAACCGCAGCTTCATCAGCGTCATCCTCGGCGGCTTCGGCGCCACGGCCTCGGCCGCCGGCGACGGCAAGGTCGAGACCCGCCCGGTCAAGCAGGGCAGCGCCGATGACGCGGCCTTCATCATGAAGAACGCCTCCAAGGTGATCATCGTCCCCGGCTACGGCATGGCGGTGGCCCAGGCCCAGCACGCCCTGCGCGAGATGGGCGACAAGCTCAAGGAAGAAGGCGTCGAGGTGAAGTACGCCATCCACCCGGTGGCGGGCCGCATGCCCGGGCACATGAACGTGCTGCTGGCCGAAGCCAACGTGCCCTACGACGAGGTGTTCGAGCTGGAGGACATCAACGCCGAGTTCGCCTCGGCGGACGTGGCCTTCGTCATCGGCGCCAACGACGTCACCAACCCCGCCGCCAAGACCGATCCGCAGAGCCCGATCTACGGCATGCCGATCCTCGACGTCGAGCGCGCCGGCACCGTGCTGTTCATCAAGCGCGGCATGGCGGCCGGCTACGCGGGCGTGGAGAACGAGCTGTTCTTCCGCGACAACACCATGATGCTGTTCGGCGACGCCAAGAAGATGGTCGAGGGCATCCTCAAGGGCCTCTAGCGCCTGTCGGGGGAGTGTGGGCGGTTTCCGCCCGCAGTGGCTCTGCACTCCTAAGAGGCGCCTTGGCGGCGGCCCGGCCGGCAAATAGGATCGCGACCATCCTGTCTTAAGGTGCGTCTATGGTCCGTCTGCTCGCCGTCCCGCTTGTCGCCGTCCTCGCCTTCATCGCCGTCGGCGGCGCCATGAGCGCGGTCGCCGGCGCCCCGCCGCTGCGCGGGCAGATGGTCGATGTCGGGGGACGGCGCCTGCACATCATCTGCGAAGGTCCTGTCGGCGCGGAACCGACCGTGGTGTTCGAGGCCGGCGCGTTCGGCTTCTCCGCCGACTGGGGCGCGGTGCAGCAGATGACGACGCAACGCGGCTGGCGCTCCTGCGCCTACGACCGCGCCAGCATGGGCATCTCCGACCCTGGCCCTGCGCCGCGCGACGCCATGACCGTCACCGCCGACCTGGAGCGGCTGCTGAAAGCCGCGGGCGAGAAGGGTCCCTACGTCCTGGTCGGCCATTCCATGGCCGGGCTCTATCTGCCGCTGTTCGCCAAGCGCTATCCAGACCAAGTCGCCGGCCTGGTGCTGGTCGACGCCACCACCCGCCAGGCGACCGCCGCCGGCCTGCAGGCCGGGTTCGTCAACCGCTTCGCCCGCGCCAGCCGCTGGGCCGCCATCGGCGCCTCGGCCGGCCTGTTCAAGCCTCTGACCGGCCGTTTCGGCGACCGCATCGGCTTGCCGCCAGCCGCCAAGGCCGAGAAGGGTCACGCCTTCGCCAGCGGGGCGCACAACCGCGCCGCCTATGCCGAGATCAAGGTCTGGCCGACCTCCGCCCAACAGATGGTCGACGCCGGGCCGCTCGACCCGGCCCTGCCGGTTTCGGTCGTCACCGCCGGGCCGGACCTGGGCGACCGTCCTGGCCGCAAGGAGATGCAGGCGGCGCCGGCGACCAATTCGCGCTTCGGCTACTACCGCAACGTCGAAGGTGCCGAGCACCGCACCCTGCTGGGCCTCGAATACGCCGGCGAGGTCGTCGAGGGCATCGCCCGCGTGCGCGCCGCCCCGACGCGGACCCAGACCGCCAGCACGGCGGCCCCCGCCACAGGATCGCCGGAAAGCTAGACCACGGTTGCGCCATGACGCTTCGCCCCGCCGCGCTCCCGCTGATCGCTGTGCTCGCCTTCATTGCCCTCGGCGGGGCGATGAGCGCCGTCGCCGGTCCGCCGCCGCTGCGCGGGCGGATGATCGATATCGACGGTCCTGGGGGCAAGGGCCGCCGCATGCACATCGTCTGTGAAGGACCAAAAGGCGCGGGCCCGACCATCGTCTTCGAATCCGGCGTCTGGGGCTTCTCGGCAGACTGGGGCGCGGTGCAGCAGCGGACCACGGCGCGCGGCTGGCGCTCCTGCGCCTACGACCGCGCCGGCATGGGCTTCTCCGACGCCGGCCCCTCGCCCCGCGACGGCCTGGCTGTCAGCGGCGACCTCAAGAGCCTGCTCGACGCGGCGGGCGAACCCGGTCCCTACATCCTGGTCGGCCATTCGATGGGCGGGTTGCACGCGCCCATATTCGCCCGCCGCTACCCCGGCCAGGTGGTCGGCATGGTGCTGGCCGACCCGGCCGTGCCCGACATCGAGCCGGCCGGCTTTTCCACCTATGTCCGCGACGATGCCTTCTGGGGCTATATCGCCGGCTCGCTCGGCCTGATGAAGCCGCTGGCCCAGCGCCACGGCGACCGCATGGGCCTGCCGCCCGCCGCCAGGGCCGAGAAGATCCACGTCTTCGGCCTGGGCCGCCACGCCCGTACCACCTTCGCCGAAGAGCTGGCCGAGAACGACGCCACGCGCCAGCTGATGGCCATGGCCCCGCTCGATCCCGCCATCCCGGTGGCCGTGGTCACCGCCGGGCCGGAGCAGCCGGCGCGCCCGGGCCGCAAGCAGCGCCAGGCCGAGATCGCAAACGCCTCGCGCGCCGGCTACTACCGCAACATCGAGGCGGCCAGCCACAACAGCCTGATGGGCCTGACCCACAGCGGCGCCATCGTCGAGGGAATCGCCCATGTGCGGGAAGCCATAGCCAAGTGAAGATCGAACGCGGCCGGATGGTCGACATCGGCGGCCGCCGCCTGCGGATGGTCGCCGCCGGGCCGCCGGCGGACGAGGCCCAGGCCAAGACCCCCACGGTGCTGCTCGAGGCCGGAGCCTTCGGCTTCTCCGCCGACTGGAGCGTGGTGCAGGAGAAGCTGGCCGCGCAGGGGGTGCGCTCGCTGGCCTACGACCGCGCCGGTATGGGCCGCTCCGAGCGGGGGCCCTCCCCGCGCGACGGCCATTCGATCCTCGAGGACCTGGAGAAGCTGCTGACCGCCACCGGCGAGGCGCCGCCCTACATCCTGGTCGGACATTCGATGGCGGGGCTGCGGGTGCAGCTGTTCGCCGCCCGCCATGCCGATTGGGTGCGCGGGGTGGTGCTGGTCGACGCCAGCACGCCGGAGGCCACCGACCACGGCTTCGGCCGCAATTTCGTCCGCGTCTTCGTCGCCGTCTCGCACCTGGCCGCCGCGGCCGCCAGCGCCTGGCTGATCAAGCCCTTCGCCAGGATGGGCGATTCCATCGGCCTGTCGGGCGACGCCAAGCGCGAAAAGCAGTGGGCCTACGCCCACGGCCCGCACGGCCGCGCCGCCGCGGCCGAGGTCCACAACTGGATGACCGCCGCCGACCAGGCGCGGGCGGCGGGCGGGTATGACCCGCAGATTCCCGTCGCCGTGGTCACCGCCGGGGACGCACCGCACCCGTTCAAGCACATCCAGACCGCGCCGGCCAAGGCTGCGGCGCGCAACTATGTGAAGCATGTGGCCGGCGCCAAGCACGCCACCCTGCTGGGCCACCGCTTCGCCGACGAGATCGTGCAGGCCGTGCTGTGGGTGCGAGATCAGAAATAGAAAAAGGCCGCCGGGTCGCCCCGACGGCCTTTTTCGAAACTTGTCTGAAAGCGGCGCTTAAGGGCGCACGACCTTCTTGGGCATGGGGGCCAGGCCTTCACGCTGGGCGCGCTTGCGGGCCAGCTTGCGGGCGCGGCGCACGGCCTCGGCCTTTTGGCGGGCGCGCTTTTCCGAGGGCTTTTCGTAAGCCACGTGCCGCTTCATCTCGCGGAACGAGCCTTCGCGTTGCATCTTCTTCTTCAGGGCTTTCAGCGCCTGATCGACATTGTTGTCGCGAACGAAAATCTGGACCAGGGGTCCCTCTCCATCGGTATAGCGTGTTGCCCTCTTAGGAGATCGTCCCAGAGGCGAAGGGCGGCGAAGTAGCAGAGGACGCGGGGCTTGTCCATGCCGTGCGGTCAAGCGCTTGTGGGTGTAGCATGATTACCATGGCCGATCAGACACTCCCTTCCCAGACACCCCCCTCCCAGACCGAATGGGCCGACCTCAAGGAGCAGGCGGTGCTGGACGCCGCCGTCGCCCTGGCGCCCGAGCAGGGCTGGGGTGGGGATCTAAGCCTGCGGGCCGGGGCCGTGACGGGCCTGAGCGCCCCGGAGACCACGCTGCTGCTGCCGCACGGGTCGCGCGACCTGGCCGCCCTGCTGTCGCGCCGCTGCGATAGTGCGGCCATAACCGCCCTGGCCAACACCGATCCCAAGAGCCTGAAGATCCGCGAGCGCATCCGCGCCGGCGTCATCGCCCGGCTGGACGCCCACCGCGAGTACGACGGCGCCGCCCGCCGCTGCATGGGGTTCCTCAGCCTGCCCGGCAACGCGCCCCTGGCCGCGCGCCTGCTGTGGGAAGCCGCCGACGTGATCTGGCGCTGGGCCGGGGACACCGCCACCGACGAGAACCACTATTCCAAGCGGGCCATCCTGTCGGGCGTGCTGGCGGCGGTTCTGGCCACCGACCTGGCCTCGGGGCGCGACGCGGCCATCGAACAGCTCGACGCCCGCCTGGCGAATGTGATGGCGTTCGAGAAATGGAAGGCGGGGGTCAAGCCGAGCCGCGTCGTCGAGCGGGCGGCGGAGGCCCTGGGGAAAATCCGCTACGCGCGGTGAGCTAGACCGGCCGCACCCGGTTGATGTGGCCCATCTTGCGGCCCGCGCCGCCGCCCCTCTTGCCATAGAGGTGCAGCCGGCCTTCCGGTTCGGCGGCCAGCTTTTCCCACTCGTCGGCCTCGGCGCCCAAGAGGTTGGTCATCTCGACATGGCGGATCGCATCGGTGGGGCCGAGCGGCCAGCCGGCGATGGCGCGGATGTGCTGTTCGAACTGGTCGACCTCGCAGCCGTCCTGGGTCCAGTGGCCGCTGTTGTGCACGCGGGGAGCCAGTTCGTTGACCAGCAGAACCTCGCCCGGCATCTCGAACAGCTCGATCCCCATCACCCCGACGTAATCCAGGCCGTTCAGCACCTGGTGGGCGATCCGTTCCGCCTGGGCGGCGACGGCGGGGGCGACGGTGGCCGGGGCGCTGGTCCGGCGCAGGACGCCGCTCTCGTGGTGGTTCTCGCCCAGCGGATAGAGCACGATCTCGCCGTCGCGGCCGCGGGCGGCGATCACCGACAGTTCGCGCAGGAACGGGGCGGCGGCTTCCAGGATGCAGGGGGCTCCGCCCAGGCTGTCAAAGGCGGCGGTGGCGTCGGCCGGGCTCTCGATCCACACCTGACCCTTGCCGTCGTAGCCCTCGCGCCGGGTCTTCAGCAGCGACGGGGTTCCGATCCGCGACACGGCGAGCACGCAGTCCTGCGCGCTGTCCACCGCCTCGAAGGCCACTGTGGCCACGCCGGCGGCGTTGAGGAAGCTCTTCTCGTCGACCCGGTCCTGGGCCACGGCCAGGGCGCGCGCGCCGGGGGCGATGGCGACGCTGTGGGCGGACAGGCGCTCAAGCGTGGCCGCGGGCACGTTCTCGAACTCGAAGGTCACCACCTGCACGGCCTGCGACAGCTGAGCCAGGGCCAGGGGGTCGTCGAAGGCGGCGACGATCTGGCGCGAGGCGACGCGGCCGGCGGGGGAATCCTGTTCGGGGCCCAACACGACCGAATCGAACCCCAGCCGCCCGGCGGCCAAGGCCAGCATGCGGCCAAGCTGCCCGCCGCCGAGGATGCCGATGGCGCTGAGCGGCGGCAGCGGGAAGCTGGTCAAGCCTAGTCCTCCACCGTCTCGGCGACGCTGTCGGTCTGGGCCTTGCGCTGCGCCTCGACGCGCCGGGCGAGCGCTTCGTCGGACAGGGCCAGGATCTGCGCCGCCAGCAGGCCGGCGTTCTTGGCCCCCGCCTCGCCCACGGCCAGGGTCCCGACCGGGATGCCGCCCGGCATCTGCACGATGGACAGCAGGCTATCGAGCCCGTCCTGCAGCTTCGACGGCGCCGGAACGCCCAGCACCGGCAGGGTGGTCATGGAGGCGACCATGCCCGGCAGGTGGGCCGCGCCCCCGGCGGAGGCGATGATGACCTTGAATCCGGCCGCCTTGGCCCCCTTGGCGAAAGCGACCATACGGTCCGGCGTGCGGTGGGCGCTGACGACCTTGGCCTCGTAGGCGACGCCGAGCGAATCCAGCGCCTCGGCGGCGCGTTTGAGGGTCGGCCAGTCGGAGCGGCTGCCCATGATGATGGCGACGGGCGGCTTCACGGCGCTCATATCGGAATCACCCCTGGCCGCGACGGCGGCGGAAGGTCGCGCAATACGGCGCCCGCCTTGCGCCCGCAACCGATGCCGTTAGATTCGTTACTAGGTCGGGCGGGCCTGATTCTCTTGAAGACGACACGGGCATGAAGATTTCCGGGGCGCGCAACGAGCCGTTCTCCGCCATCCGGCGCCGGGCCCTGACCCGCGCCGGCGCGCAGGCGGCCGCCCAGACGGCGCCCGCCGACGCCGCCGCCTTCCTCGGCCTGGCGGAGGCCGACCTGACCCCCGCCGTGCAGACGGCCCTGACCGCCCTGCTGGCCGAGGTCGACGACCTGCGCGCCGAGGTCGGCCGCCTCAAGGACCGGCTAGCCGAGATCGAGACCCTTGCCGACCGCGATGTCCTCACCCCCCTGCTCAACCGCCGCGCCTTCGTGAGCGAGTTGCGGCGGGTGGCCACCTTCGCCCAGCGCTACGGCTCCAAGGCCAGCCTGGTCTATTTCGACCTCGACGGCTTCAAGTCGGTCAATGACCGCTTCGGCCACGCCGCCGGCGACGCCGCCCTGCAGGCCGTGGCCGACCGCCTGCTCGAGAACGTGCGCGACAGCGACGTGGTGGGGCGGATGGGCGGCGACGAATTCGCCGTCGCCCTGGTGCAGGCCGACCGTGAGACCGCCCTGGCCAAGGCCAAGTCCCTGGCCCATGTGATCGAATCCACCCCGGTGCGGCTGGGCGAATGGTCGGCGCCGCTGCACGTCTCCTACGGCGTGCGCGAGATCGACCCCGACCCCGACGCCGACCCCGAGGTCGTGCTGGCCGAGGCCGACGCGGTGATGTTCGTCAACAAGCGGGCGCGGGCGGCCAACCCCTAAGCAATGATGTCCGGGGTCGCCTGGTCACCCATTTGGGCGATCTTGTCGCGCAGCAGCAGTTTCTTGCGCTTCAGCCTGGCGATCAGCAGCTGGTCGGCGACCGGCTGATTCTCCAGCGCCGCCACCGAGGCGTCGAGATCGGCGTGCTCCTGGCGCAGGGCCGCCAGCTCGGCGGCCTGGGCGACATGTCCGGCCTTGGAGTCGTCATCGTTCATGCCGGGGCATCATAGCAGATCAGGGCTGTCAGATTCTTGATGTCGGCGGCGGGAGGTGCGGAAATTTCCCTCAGCCCGGCCCAGGCGGCCGCCGTCTCGGACAGGGCAGGCTCCGGCGCGGCCTTCGTGGAGCCCACCGGACCGGCGAGGGCCTCCAGGGCGTCCAGCAAAATGCGCTCGGCCTCCAGCTCCACCGCCTTGACCCGCTCGCGCAGGGCCTCGCGCGGTTGGTCCGCCACATCGGTGCGCGCGACTTTAAGCTCGCGGCGCACGCCCCGCAGCGGGCCGACCACGGCGGTCTCCCAATCGAGGGTCAGCGCCACAGAGGCGTCCAGCGGCAGGACCCGGCCCTCATCGGCGGCCCAGGCGGCGGCCAGCAGCAATGGGACGTTCTGGCCGTTGTCGTCCTGCATGGCCAGGCAGGCCTGCGCCGCGCCGGGGCGGGCGTAGGCGCGCACCGCCCAGGACCAGAGGCTCACGCCTCGTCCTTCAGGGCCGCCCCAAGGGGAGGCAAGTCTTCGCCCCAGCGTTTGACCGGCTTCCAATCCAGGCCGAACAGGTCGAGCGCCCGGCCGACCGACTGGTCGACCATCTCGGCGATGCTGGCCGGCTTGGCGTAGAAGGCCGGCACGGGCGGGACGATCGCCGCCCCCATCTCGGCCAGGGCGGCCATGGTGCGAAGGTGCCCAAGGTGCAGCGGCGTCTCGCGCACCATCAAGACCAGAGTGCGGCGCTCCTTCAGCGTCACATCGGCGGCGCGCGGCAGCAGGGAGCCGGTCACGCCGGTGGCGATCTCGCTCATGGATTTAACCGAACAGGGGGCGACGATCATGCCCAGCGTCCGATACGATCCCGACGAAAGCGGGGCGCCGATGTCGCCGGCCTTGTGCACGACGTCGGCCCGCGCGGCGGCGTCGGCGGCCGACAATCCGGTCTCTTGTTGCAGGGTCAGGGCGCCGGCGCGGGTCAGCACCAGATGGCTTTCCAGCCCCAGCTCACGGCAGGCGTCGAGGGTCCGCAGCCCGTAGATCGAGCCGGACGCGCCGGTGATGCCGACCACCAGTCTAGCTTGGCTCATGGCCCAGCTTCTCCCGAGGAATGGGGCGGTGAGAAGGCCGCCACTGCAACCATATGTGATCTGACAGATCGCCGCAGCGGGTGTTCACTTGGCGCCTTGCCAAATCCAAGGAGACGACAGCCATGGCGATCGAATCCCGTATTCGTGAACTCGACTCCCGTCACAGGAGACTCGACGCAACGATCCAGGACGAGATGAACCGACCCGGGGTGGACACCGTCAAGCTGGCGGAACTCAAGCGCCAGAAGCTGAAGCTCAAGGAACAGATCGTAGGCCTGAGGTCCCGGCTGAACTAGCCAGCCGGGCTCCCCAGCGCCTTAATCCTCGTCGGAGTCATCCTCGGGGACGGAAGGCGCGAACACATTATCCAGATTGGTTTCGGGCGCCTCGTCCTCGTCGACCTCGGGGGCGGTTTCTTCCGGCGCGCCGGTCTCCGACGCCGGCAGCAGGGTGGCCCCGCCGCCCTTCTTGGCCGCGTCCTTGGCCGCCTTGTCGGCCGCCTTCTTGACCAGGGCGTCCAGCTCCAGCTGGCTGGAGAGGCCGAGCGTCACCGGATCGACCGGCTTGATGTTGGCCGCGTTCCAGTGCGTGCGGTCGCGCACCTGGTCGATGGTCGCCTTGGTGGTGCCGAGAATCTTGGAGATCTGGGCGTCGGACACTTCCGGGTGGTTGCGCAGGAACCAGGCGATGGCGTCCGGCCGGTCCTGGCGGCGCGACACGGGCGTGTAGCGCGGGGCCTTCTTGGT
>CANJOB010000123.1 GCA_947475655.1 Caulobacterales bacterium
AATAGCCTCATCGCTTTGCAGGAAATGGAGGCCAAATGTCCCGTTCCGCACTTGTCGCCGCCGTGCTGGCCTTGACTGGCGGCGCCGCCCTGGCCCAATCGCTGGAGCCTTCGAACCTTCCGCTGCAGCCGCCGCCAGCCGATTCCACCGTCGGCGAGGTGATCATCGAGGCGCCGAAGATCATCGAGCGCAGCCGGCTGGGCGTGGTCACCCAGGAGGCCACCATGTCGGTGCGCGTGCCCTACGGCGACCTCGACCTGAAAACGCCCCAGGGGTCGGCCGAGCTCGACCGGCGCGTGCGCGTGGCGGCCAACTATGTCTGCGACCAGCTGGAACGGCGGTATCCGGAAGGATCGCCGGAGCGGTTCTGGTGTACGAAGAACGCCATCGCCGGGACCCGGCCGCAGGTGATCAAGGCCCGCAACAGGCTCTGACCGCGGGCGGCTGAACTAAAAGCCAAGCTTGCGGGTTGTTGTGGTTAAGGACGGGCTTCCCCCGTCAGCGACGGCGCATGGCCGATCCTGGAATCCCAAAAATGTCAGCAGAAACTCTGATCATCTACCTGCTCATCGGCGCGGTGGCCGGCTGGCTGGCCGGCCTGATCGTCAAGGGCTACGGCTTCGGCCTGCTCGGCAATATCGTCGTCGGCATCATCGGCTCCTTCATCGGCGGCTGGCTGTTCGGCCACTTCGGCATCGCCACCGGCAGCGGCGTGCTCGGCGCCATCCTGGGCGCCACCGTCGGGGCGGTGATCCTGCTGCTTCTGTTGCGCCTCGTCCGGCGCGCCTGACTCCGATAGGCTTGGCCCCGGCCGCCCATTGGCGCGCCGGGGGTTTTATTAAGCGGAGACTAAGATGCGTCTGCTCCTGAACCTGCTGTGGTTCGTCTTCGGCGGCGGCTTCATCTCCGGCACGGCCTGGCTGCTCGCGGGTGTCATCCTGGCCATCACCGTCATCGGCCTACCGTGGACACCCGCGGCCTTCCGCATCGCGTCTTTCAGCTATTGGCCTTTCGGTCGCGTCATCGCCGACCGCGAGACCGGCGCGACCAGCACATTGCTCAACATCCTGTGGCTGATCCTGGCGGGCTGGTGGCTGGCGCTACAGCATCTCGTCCTGGCGGCCGCACTGGCCGTGACCATCATCGGCATCCCGTTCGCCTGGCAGCACGTGAAACTGGCGATCCTGTCGCTCACGCCGGTCGGCAAGACCGTGGTGGAGGCCTAGCGCCCCAGCTCCCGCGACCGCGCCACGCAGGCGGCGACCGTCTCCGCCAACAGCTTGTCCAGCACGCCATCCTTGTTCAGCACGTCGAGCGCTGCCTGGGTGGTGCCGTTGGGCGAGGTGACCTGGCGGCGCAGCTCGGACGGCTCCTCGCCGCTCTTGGCCATCAGGGCCATGGCCCCGGCCATGGTGGCGCGGGCCAGGGTCTTGGCGTCGGACTCCGCCAGCCCAGCCTTGGCGCCGGCGGCCTCCAGGGCCTCGACGAAGGCGTAGAGGTAGGCGGGCGCCGAGCCCGACACGCCGGTGGCGGCGTGCAGCAGGTCCTCGTCCGCCAGGATGACGATGCTCCCCACCGGGGCGAACAGCGCCTTGGCCGCGGCCAGGGCGGCCGGATCGTCGCCGTGCAGACTGGCGGCGCCCTGGCGGATCGCCACCGCCGTGGTCGGCATCACCCGGGCGACCTTGCGGCCGCCAAAGGCCTCAGAGATGGCGGCGGCCTTCACTCCGGCGACGATGGAAACGATCACGGCGTCCTTGGCCAAGTGTGGCGCGACGGTCGCCGCCGCCTCGCGCCACAGCTGCGGCTTCACGGCCAGCAGCACTGTCTTAGCCTTGGCTAAATCAGCGTCGGGCGGGTTGATCGCCGCGCCGCTGGCGGCCAGGGCCGGCGAGACGAAGGGGTCGCGCACCAGCAGGTCGGAGGGTTGAAACGCGCCGGCCGCCGCCCAGCCCTCGATCAGCGCCCCGCCCATGCGGCCGGCGCCGAGGAGCAGGATCGGCGCGATCCCCATCGGACTAGAGTCTTTCGTTAGCGCATGACGGGCGCGGAAACCGGTTCCCACTTTCCGCTGTCATGCTTACGCCCGGCCTTGGGTCTCGAACATGCAGGCGGCCATGGCCTCCTCGGGCGTCTTGGCGCCGCGGAGCAGGAAGTCGAAGGCCGGGTAGAAGCGGTCCGCCGCCTCCACCGCCGCGTCGATCATGGACGCAGCTTCCGAAAGGCTGGGCCGCTCGTCGGCGCGCAGAGCCATGGCGTGGCGGAAGACGATCTCGCCATCCTCCATCCATATCTCGAAGTGGCCGAGCCAGACGCGCTGGTTGATCAGGTTGACCAGGGCGTGGGCCGCCGGGCGCCGGGCCTTGGCGGCCTTCATGTCCAGCGACAGGCAAAGCTGCAGGCAATCGGCGTCTGGCCGCCAAGCGAACCACAGCTCGTAGTCCTTCCAGTCGCCGGTGATGGCGAAGGCCAAGTCCCCGTCTTCCGTCCGGTCAAACGGCAGATTCTCGGCGGTGAGGACATGCTCAACCACTTCGAGCGGGTCGAGGTGGGCCAGAACGTCATCTTCGTCCGGCTGGGAAATGTCCATAAGTCCTCGCGGTTTAAGCGCCGAGGGCGGGCTGACGCACACCCCCGTGAATCACTTGAAAAGAAGCCTAGTCTGCTTCGCTGGGTTCGTCACAACGCGTTTCTTGCGGTGCGGGAACGGGCCTGGGGATTACTCGCCCTTCTTGGCCTTTGGTTTTGTGACAGTCGCCTGAGGCTTGCGCGACGCCCCGCCGGCCTTCAGCGCCGCCACTTCGGCGGTCAGGGCGGCGACCTGGGCCTTGAGCGCCTCGAAATCGTCCCGGCGCACCAGGTCCATCTCGGCGGCGATGCGGTCGGCCTGGGCGCGCATGGCGGTCTTGGCCTCATCGCCGGCGCTCTGCGCCAGGCCCATGAAGGCGGTCGTCAGCTTGGCGAATTCGTCAAGGAAGGGGTTTTGCGTCTGCATGCCGTCCATATAGGGCATGCGGGGATGAATGCGAACCGCATGTAGGCTAGAACCGCATGATATTGGCTACTTAGGGGGCATCAGGCGTGGAATTTCCCAACTTTGATCCGGTTCTGATCCACATCGGCCCGCTGGCGATCCGCTGGTACGCCCTGGCCTATGTGGCCGGCATCCTGCTCGGCTGGCGCTACGCCGTGCTGCTGGTGCGCAACCAGCGGCTCTGGGGCGCGGGGTCGCCCCCGGCCAACGCGGAACAGGTCGACGACCTGGTGCTTTGGGTGACACTGGGCATCATCCTCGGCGGGCGGCTGGGTTACGTGCTGTTCTACGCCACCGAACTGCTGTGGCGCGACCCGCTGGAGATATTCAAGGTCTGGCACGGCGGCATGAGTTTCCACGGCGGCTTCATCGGCGTGACCGTGGCCCTGATCCTGTTCGCCCGCGCCCATAAGATCGCGTTCCTCAGCCTGACCGACCTGGTCGCCCCGGCGGCGCCGATCGGCCTGTTCTTCGGCCGCCTTGCCAACTTCATCAACGGCGAGCTGTGGGGCCGCCCCACCGACGTTCCCTGGGGCGTGATCTTCCCCGCCGGCGGGCCCGAGCCGCGCCACCCGAGCCAACTCTACGAGGCGGCGCTGGAAGGCCTGGCCCTGTTCGTCCTGCTGCGCCTGGCCACCCACAAGGCCTTGTGGCTGCAGCGCCCCGGTGCGGTCAGCGGCCTGTTCCTGGCCGGCTACGGCCTGTTCCGCATCCTCTTGGAGACGGTGCGCGAGCCGGACCGCTTCCTGCCCTCGTTCCCGCTCGGCCTGACCATGGGCATGATGCTGTCGATCCCGATGCTGATCGGCGGCCTGTGGCTGATCTGGCGCAGCCGCGCCGCCGTCCCCGTGGCCGATGTCTCTGCCTAGTCTTGGGCCTAGCCTGGCCGACCGGCTCAAGGCGCAGATCGCCGCCACCGGCCCCTTAAGCGTCGCCGACTATATGGCCGCCTGCCTGCACGATCCGCTCGGCGGCTATTACGCCACACGCCCGGCGCTGGGCGCCGACGGGGACTTCATCACCGCCCCCCTGGTCAGCCAGATGTTCGGCGAGTTGCTCGGCCTGTGGGCGGTGCAGACCTGGCGGCAGATGGGTTTCCCCACCCCCTTCGTCCTGGCCGAGGCCGGCCCCGGTGACGGGACCCTGATGGCCGACATCCTGAGGGCGGCCAGGATCGACCCCGCCTTCCTCGCCGCCGCCGACCTCTGGCTGGTCGAGACCTCGCCGCCCCTGCGCGCGGCGCAGAACGAGCGCCTTGCCGGCGGGCCGCTGCAGCCGCGCTGGACCGGCAGCCTGGACGGCCTGCCGCCAGAGCCCCTGATCCTCATCGCCAACGAACTGCTCGACTGCATCCCCGCCCGCCAGTTCGTCCGCACCCCCCAGGGCTGGGCCGAGCGCCGGGTCGGGCTGTCCGAGGCGGGCGAACTCGCCTTCGGGCTCATGCCGATCGACCAGACCGGCCTGCCGGACGCCGCGGAGGGATCGCTCTACGAGGACTGCGCCGCCCAGGCGGGATTCGCCTCCGCCCTGGCCGCGCGCATCGCCCGCGACGGCGGGGCGGCGCTGCTGATCGACTATGGCCGCGACGCGCCGGGCTTTGGCGACACCCTGCAGGCCCTGCGCGCCCACAAGAAGGTCGATCCGCTGAAGAGCCCCGGCAAGGCCGACCTGACCGTCCACGCCGACTTTCACGCGGTGCTCGCCGCCGCCCGCGCGGTGGGGGTGGAGGCGGATCTGCTGACCCAGGGAACCCTGCTGCGGCGCTTAGGCATCGAACCGCGCGCCCAGGCCCTGGCCCGCGCCCGTCCCGACCAGGCCCAAACCGTCGAGCGCCAGCTGCGCCGCCTGACCCGGTCCGACCAGATGGGGGACCTGTTCAAGGCCGCATGCATTTATAGTCCAGGACTTAAGCCCCCCGCCTTCGAGGTCCCGTGACCCAGCCGCGCGCCTTAGATGTCGTCACCTCCGGCCTGCTGTCCGCGGCGCCCGCCGTGCGCCACGCCTTCTTCACCCGCCGGGGAGGGGTCTCCACCGGCATCTACGACAGCCTCAACCTCGGCCGCGGCTCAGCGGACGACGCCGCCGACGTCGACGAGAACCGCCGCATCGCCGCCGCCCATTTCGAGGCCCAGGCCGCCGACCTCAACACCTGTTTCCAGATCCACTCCACCATCGCCGTCATCGCCGACGGCTCCTGGGGCGACGTGCGGCCCCAGGGCGACGCGGTGGTCAGCAAGACGCCGGGCGTGGTCTGCGGGGCCCTGTCGGCCGACTGCGCCCCGGTGCTGATCGCCGACGCGGAAGCCGGAATCGTCGCCGCCGCCCACGCCGGCTGGCGCGGCGCGCTCGATGGCGTGGTTCAGGCGGCGGTGGACGCCATGGTCGAGATGGGGGCCGATCCGGCCCGCATGGTCGCCGCCGTGGGCCCCTGCATCGGCCCGGCCTCCTATGAGGTGGGGCTGGAGTTCCTCGAGCGGTTCGAGGCCGACGCCCCGGGCTCGGGCCGGTTCTTCAGTCCGGGCAAGACCAGCGACAAGCGCATGTTCGACCTGCCGGCCTTCGTGCTGGAGCGGCTGCGCACCGCCGGGGTCATGCAGCGCGAGTGGACCGGCCACGACACCTGCGCCGATGAGGCGTTGTTCTTCTCCAACCGCCGCGCCGTCCTGCGTGGCGAAAAGGACTACGGCCGTCTGCTATCGGCGATCAGTCTGGTTTGAGCCTTGTCCCGCGCGGACGCCCTGCTAGAAGCGCGGTGACTCTGCTGGGGACTCGGGGCCGATGAAACTTCTGGCTGGCAATTCCAACACGCCCCTGGCGGAGGCGATCGCCCGCAGCCTGGACATGAACCTGTGCAAGGCCCAGGTGCGCCGCTTCGCCGACAACGAGATCTTCGTCACCATCGACGAGAACGTCCGCGGCGAGGACGTGTTCGTGATCCAGTCGACCAGCTATCCCGCCAACGACAACCTGATGGAGCTGCTGATCTGCATCGACGCGCTGAAACGCGCCTCGGCCTCGAGGATCACGGCGGTGATGCCCTACTTCGGCTACGCCCGGCAGGACCGCAAGACCGGCGGCCGCACGCCGATCTCCGCCAAGCTGGTGGCCAATCTGGTCACCCGCGCCGGAGCCGACCGGGTGCTGACCATGGATCTGCACTCGGGCCAGATTCAGGGCTTCTTCGACATCCCGACCGACAACCTGTTCCCCACTCCTCTGCTCGCGAACGACATCCGCGAGCACTACAAGAAGGCCGACGACCTGCTGATCGTCTCGCCCGACGTCGGCGGGGTCGTGCGCGCCCGCGCCCTGGCCTCGCGGCTGGGCGTCGACTTGGCCATTGTCGACAAGCGCCGTGACGGGCCGGGCAAGAGCGAGGTCATGAACATCATCGGCGACGTCAAAGGCCGCCGCTGCATCTTCTTCGACGACATCGTCGATTCGGCCGGCACCCTGTGCAATGCCGCCGCGGCCCTGATGTCGGCCGGCGCCGCCGAGGTCAGCGCCTATGTCACCCACGGGGTGCTGTCGGGCGCGGCGCGCGAACGGGTCAAGGCCAGCGCCCTGAGCGAACTGGTGGTCACCGATTCCATCGAAGGCCCCCAGCTGCCCGACAAGGACGGCAAGATCCGCCAGGTGACCTGCTCGACCCTGATCGGCGAGGCTATCCGCCGCATCGCCAACGAAGAGTCGGTCTCCAAGCTCTTCGATTAGGCCGAGCTGGATCGAAAGCCCCCGCCGCCCGTTAAGGCCGAGCTTGGCAAGGCGCGGTTAACCGCAGCGCCACATTCTAGCCCGTCGATACGCCGATAAGGGTGTTGGCGAGTCGTACCCGGGAGGCTGATCTTGAGCTTTGCATCGCGCCGCAGCCTGTCCGCCTCCGCCCTGGCCCTTGCCTTCCTGCTGGCGGCCTGTTCGACGCCCCCGCCGCCGCCGCCGCCGGCCCCGCCGCCGCCGCCGCCGCCCCCGCCGCCTTCCGTCAGCCTCTCGCCGCGCGTGATCGAGCAGGCGGCCGCCTTCGCTGACTACATGAACAAGGCCGGAAGCATCTCGCCGCTGTTCACCGACGCGGCCTCCGTCTCCGCCGCCCTGACGCTGGCCGAGGCCTTCGAGCCGGCCCAGCTTCGCCGCGGCGCGGTGGCCTATGCCGCCATCATCGCCCTGCAGGACCCGGCCTTCGTCGCCGGGGTGCGCACCTTCGTCAGCGACCCGGCCCAGCGCCGCGCGGTGGTGCTCGACCTCTACAAGGACCCAGCCTACGCCGTGGGCCTGAAAGGCTCCGACAGCGCCGCCGGCCGTATCATCGCCCAGATCGGCGACGGCGGCACCCAGGTCTACACCACCGGCAAACGGGTCAAGCAGGCCGCCTACGACGTGCAGCGCTCGGCCTGGTCCAAGGCCGACGTGCCGGACCGCGACGGCCGCCTGGCCCGCGCCAAGTCCGTCTCGGCCTCGCCCATGCTGCCCTCGCTGGAGCGGGTCACCCTGCTCCAGGGCGCCGCCAGCGGCGCGGTCCCGCCCAGCGGCATCGGGTATTCGGTCTCGCCGCCTTACACCCCGCTGGTGATCCGCGGCCTGGCCGTGGCCGCCCTGGCGGCCCTGGGCGAGGCGGGCGACGCCAATGCCGCCGGGGTGCAGGCCATCATGGCCGAGCCCTCGACCGAGAGCTGCCTTAGCCTGTCAAAGCTGAACCTCTACCAGTGCCTGGCCGTGTCCAAGCCCAACTACGAGGACGTCTTCTGCCTCGGCCAGCACATCCTGATGGACACCGGCCAGTGCATGATCCGCGGGGTCGGCGCGGCCATGCCGATCGAGCCCCCGCCCCCTGCCCCTCCGCCGGCGGTGAAGGTGGCGGTCAAGCGCCCCGCCGCCCGCCGCCCGGCCGCCAGGCGGCCCGCCGCGGCGGCCGCCAAGCCCGCGGCCAAGCCCACCGCCCGGCCCGCCGCCCCGCTGCGCAAGGGATAAGAGCCTGTCAGGCGAAGTGTGGGCAGTTCGCCGCCCGGACAGGCTCGCCAAGAAAATCTAGAGCCCGAGGGCTCTGGAGGCCGCTTTTTTCCCGCGCTCGCAGCCCGCCGTTGCATCCGGCGGGCTGATTGTGTATCTAGCCGGACCCAATTCCACGCCGCGCGGGCGACCCGTCACGCGCGGCGGCTTTCGTTTATGAGATCAACGCCATGGCCGATATCGTCCTGAACGTCGAAGTCCGTGAGCGCGCCGGCACCGGCGGCGCCCGTGAAGTCCGCCGCGCCGGCAAGGTTCCGGGCGTGCTGTACGGCGGCAAGGGCCAGAAGCCGGTGAATATCGCCGTCGTGGCCAAGGATTTCCGCAAGAGCCTCTACACCGGCAAGCTGCTGGGCCACCTGGTGACCCTGAAGTACGGCGAGGAGACCCAGCCGGTCATCGCCAAGGCGGTGCAGTTCCACCCCGTCACGGATGAGCCGATCCACTTCGACCTCTACCGCGTCGACGAGCACCAGCTGATCAAGATCGCCGTGCCGGTGCACTTCAAGAACCACGACATCAGCCCGGGCCTGAAGGCCGGCGGCTCGCTGGAAATCGTCCGCCACGAAGTCGAACTGGCCTGCCCGGCCGACCAGATCCCCGAGGAACTGGTGATCGACTTGGCCATCCACAACATCGGCGACACCATCCGCATGTCGGAAGTGAAGCTGCCGGAAGGCGTGAAGCCGGCCATGGGCCGCGACTTCGTGATCGCGACCCTGAAGGTCTCGTCGGCCGGCCAGTCCGTCGCCGCCGACGCCGAGGCCGCTCCGGAGGCCTAAGGCCTCCCCGCTTCCGAGAGGACGCCGTCCATGCTGCTGCTGGCCGGCCAGGGCAATCCAGGCCCGAAATACGAGAAGAACCGCCACAACATCGGCTTCATGGCGATGGACGCCATCGCGCGCCGCTGGGGGACCTCGCCCTGGCGCGCCAAGTTCCAGAGCGCCGCCTGCGAGGCCGCCGTGCCCCTGGCTGATGGCGGCGAGGCCAAGCTGCTGCTGCTGAAACCCCAGACCTACTACAACGACAGCGGCCTGGCCGTGGGCGAGGCGCTGAAGTTCTTCAAGCTGAAGGCTGGCGACGTGGTCGCCTTCCATGACGAGATCGA
>CANJOB010000124.1 GCA_947475655.1 Caulobacterales bacterium
CGTTTTTTTAGGCGAGTTCTCGGACAGTATCGAACGCGACGGTCAGGCGTTCTCCGGCGCCGAATGCACGCGTGCCGTGCCAAGTGTATGCCGGAAACAGCGCTAGACGTCCGGGCCGCGGTTCGATGGTCCGGAACGGAGGCAGTTTGAGGCCCAACTCAGCGGGCGGCTCGCCGAGTGTGAGCCACCCGGCATGAGCATCCGCATCCGGTGCCGGAGGCGGCAGAACGACATAGAACGCTGAGCTTATCCAACCGGCGGGGTGGACATGGTTGACGTGAAACCCGCCGCCGCCCAACCGCACTGACCAGGAGCCAGAATAGCGTAGGCCGTCGCGTCCGCCCGCAAGCAGCGGGTGGCCTTCCTGCGCGGCGGGCAGCTGCGCCACATAGGTCTTCACGCCCTCCATCAACAGGCCGGCCAGCGCCGCTATCTCCGGCTCCCTGCGCAAGAACAGCGCCCCCTCCGTCTGGCTCCCCCCCTTCAAGGTCTGGCCCAGCGGCGGGGCATGATCGGTATGCAGACGGCGAAGCACGGGGATCAGGTCGCCGAGGAGCGCGCCGGCTTGCGGAAGATCGACGGCGGCGATCAAGCAGGGGTCGCCCTCGAGTTCCTCCCAGCGGCGGTCGCCCAGGATGCGCCACGCCGTGGCGAGATAGGGCCAAAGCGCCCGTACGCCCCGACCCGTCGCCGCCCGCGCCCGCGCCGCGGCCTCGGCGGTATGCCCGGTGCGAAGAAGATTTCTGGTCAGGGCCACGGCGAAGCCGTCCGGCTGGTCGCCGCTCTGGGCGGCGGAATCCAAGGAAGCCAGCATGGACGCCGCCCGATCATGCTCGCCCAATTCATCGGCCGCCACAGCGGCGAACCCTAACACCAGCGGATGCTCGCCGAGGGCGCGCCGCGCATCGGCGGAGACGCGCGACAGGCCATGGTAGTCCGCGAGTTTGAAACAGGTCTGCAGATAAGCTGTCCAAAGAACCTGGTCTTGCGGACGGTGAGCCAGAGCGTGCTGGAAACTCTCGCAAGCGCGCTCGACTTCGCCGCTGGCGACATGAAGCTTTGTAAGCATGCTGTGCGCCGCGATCCATTCCGGCGCGGCGGCGAGCAACGCTTCCAAAGCCGCCTTGGCGCCCGGCGTATCGCCGGCGGCATGCCGGGCGGCGGCGCTGCCCAGCGCCAGATCCGGATCGCCGGGCGATACGGTTAGCGCCCGTTCGAAGCGGGCTGTTGCGGCCCCACCCCGGTGTAGTTCCAGAAGAGCCGCGGCGGATAGAGCGCGCGCGTTCCGCGGCGCGATTTCAAGGGCGCGTTCGAGCGCCGCCGTGGCGCCCGCCGCATCGCCGGCCTCTTCCCTCAGTTGCCCAAGGATTGTCCACGCGCGCGGATTTCGGGGCGCCAGCTCGGCGCCACGTCGTGCGGCTTTCAAGCCCTCCCCGACCGCGCCCATACGCCGGCAAACGACGGCAAGATTGATCTGTGCGTCGGCGTAGTCAGGCGCCCGCTCGATCGCCAGCCGATAGTGGTCGCGTGCCTTGCCAAGGGCCTGCATCTCGTCGAGGAGATTGGCGAAATTGTTGTGGATTTCCGGATTGCCAGGATCCGCCACAAGCGCGGATTCGAACAGGCCTCGGGCTGCATCAAGCCGGCCGTTGCGGCGCTCGGCAACCGCCATGAGGTGCAGGGCTTGCGGCTGGTTCGGCGCCATAGCGAGCAGGCGCGCGGCGAAATCGGCCGCAGCCCGTGAGTCGCCGGCTCCCAAGGCGGAGCGGGCCTTATCGAACAAGAGCCGTGGGTCTTCCATGTCTTTATTGCTAAGCGGCCTGGGCAGGCTTGCCCAGGCCCTCAGTGTGCAGACGGGCTAGTACCGGAAGCGTATGCCCGTCGTGAAATAGGTGCCGATCGGATCGTAACGCGAGTAATCGGACTCACCAACGAAGGTGCTGAGACTGTTGTTCACCGCCGGCTGGCGGTCGAACAGGTTGTTCACCGTCAGGAACACCTCGTTTTTGGCGCCGTACATGTCGAATTTATATTTCACTGTCAGGTCGGTGTACCACTTCTCCGGCACGTGATTGTAGTTGATATCGACGCCGGTGACATATTCCGCTCTGTACAGGCCGTCGCTGATGTAGCGCTCCTGCACGAACATCGTGAATGGGCCGCGATCATAGGCGAAGGTGAAGGTGGCGTTGTCCTGGCCAGCCTCCTTAGCGCGATCGAAAGCGACCGAACCCGGCGTCAGGCTCTTGTTCTTTGTCGTGCGGTTGGCCAGGGCGCGCAGGTTCATCCGGCCGCCGTACAGCGGGAAGGAGTAGCTGGCTTCCAGGTCAATGCCGCGGTTCTGCAGCGAGGCTAGGTTAAGCGGCGACAGCGCCATTCTGTAAGCGCCGCCGATAAGCTGGATCTGCGAACAGGCCAGCGCCGAGCCGCGGTTGCATTCGTCGAGGGTGCCCTGAGCTCCCAGCGACGCCACTGCGCCCTTGATGTCGATGTCGTAGTAGTCGACGGACAGACCGAGCCCCGGGGCAAATGAGGGTTCGTACACGGCGCCGAAGGTCAGGGTATCGGCGGTTTCCGGATTGAGATTCGGATTGCCGGTGGTCCGGCTAGTATACGGCACAGTCAGGCCTGTTTTGGAATCCAGCACGAAGTTGGTGCCTTGCGCCCCGCCGGAGAACAATTCGGTGATGTTCGGGCTGCGGATGTCGCGCGAACGGGTGGCGCGCAGCCTCACGTCATTGACCGGCTTCCACACCCCGCCGATCTTCCAGGTCTTGATCGCACCGCTGGTGCTGTAGTCCGCTATACGCGCGGCGCCGTTCACGCTCAGTTCGCTGAACAGCGGCTGATCTCTGATGACCGGCAGACCCAGTTCGGCATAGGCTTCCTTGATACTGATCTGGCCGAAGACCGGTTGGGGATTCGAAGCGTAGAAGCCGCCCACCTGGCCCTGCTGCGACGTCGGGCCGCCACGCATGCCGGCATAATCGATCGTCTCTTGAGAGATCGCGTCGCTCGTCTGGCCAGCCTTTTCCTTGCGGTACTCGGCTCCGAACGCGAGCGAAGCCGGTTCGTCCCACAGCTTGAGAAACGGCACGGTGCCTTGGAACGCCGCAGCGGCGACGTCCTGCTTGAGATTGAGATCCTTCCAGGAGTCGCCTGTCACGTAGTCGGCGGCGGCCGCCGAGATCGAGCCCACGCCAAACGGGTTAAGCGGTACGCAGCCCGGATCCCGGCCGGTGCCGCCAGGAACAAAGGTCGTGCCGGTGTAGAATTGCGAACGGCACACGATCTGGCCGGTCTGCGGATTCCGCACCGCGTCAGTAGCGGCGTAGAATGGCCGGTTGATCACGATGTGGCGGTCATAGACCTTCTGGTGGCTTTTGCCGTGGGTGTAATAGAGGTTGTAGGTCCAGTCCCCCCACGCCTTGCCGTCAAGGCCCAGCGCCAGCCGTTCGGTGCTGGAATGGTTGTCAGCCACGTTGGTGGGAAGATCGGGGCTGTAGCGCGCCAGCGGGAAGCTGGCGATGTTTCCTGCCGTCATGCGCTGCTGGATATCGGCAGGGATGTACGGGTTGCCGCTGAAGATCGTCTGCACACCCGCGCCGGCTGTGTAGTTGTAGTACTGCTGGTATGGAGTGTCGGAACTGGCCGCCATGAGCTCGACGAAACCGGTCAGGCTGTCGTTGATATCGTATTCGGCATGGGTGAAGGCGGTCCAACGGTCCACCTTTGCGCCGAACGGCGTTTGCGGCGTGGGGCCATCGCCGCCGACGCCAAGAACCGACCCAACCACGGTGCCGTATTTGAACGGCGCCGAAACACCGCCGGGTAGGAACTGAATGCCCTTCAGCGGACCGCTGGGGATCATGCCGCCGAAAGAGCGGCTGGTGTAGCGGATGTCTTCCGCCAGCACACGCGTCGGCTTAGCACCGGTGACGTTGGTGATCCAGCCGGTGACGCTGTTGCGCCAAGCACGCTCCGTCGAATAGGTGCTGACGCCGTCCCTGTGGAAGTACTCGGCGCTGCCGATGATGCGGCCGCGGTCGCCCGCGAAGTGACGACCGACGGAGAAGTTGGCCTTATACGAACCGGCGTCGTTGTACTTGGAGAGGCCGCCCAGCAGTTCGCCCTTGAAGCCCTGGAAGCGGGTATCGAGCGCAAAGTTGACTACGCCGGCCATGGCGTCCGAACCCCAGGCGGCGGACGCGCCGCCGGTTACGACGTCAACGCGGCTGACGAGATCCTGCGGGATGAGGTTCACGTCGGTGGAGCCGTTGACGTTCGAGCTCACCACACGACGACCGTTCAACAGCACTAGGGTTCGGTTGGGGCCCAGGCCGCGCAGGCTGAGCAGGCTGGCGCCGGCGTTGCCGTTGGAGCTGGTGCCGGTGTCCTGAGACCGCACTGAAAGGCCACGGAAGGCGGGGAGCGTGGCGAGGGCGTCGCCAATGTCATTGGGAGCCGTCAGCTTGGCCTGCTCGGCCGAAACGGCGGTGACGGGCGTAGGTGCGATGAAGCCGACGCGCGCGATGCGGGAGCCGGTGACGACTACCTCCTCCACGGCGTTGCCGGCGTCGGCGGCCGCGTTGGCTGTCTGGGCCATGGCGACCTGCCCCAGGCCGAGAGCCAGGATCGCGCCGACAGAGACCCCGCAATAGAGCGTTTTCGCGTCTTTCATGAACTCTCCCCAATGTCTTAGTCGGGCTTGACCCGCATTTGATGCGCAGCACGCAACGGCCGCTCATCTTAAACCGAGTATGATGCAAACGACCTCGCCATACAAGCGATTGCAGGACCATCTGCCTGCCCCTTTCCACTTCGGCGTTTTCTCGTTTATTTTCTCGGGTTTAGGCCCTCCGTTTGACCTCGATAACGTGTGCGTCGGTGCATATTTCTATCGATGATCGCGGGCAATATTGCGCTATTTGCGGCAAACGTTTGTGTACGCTGGCGCGAGAACGCAGCCTCCGGAAGAGGTCTGAACCGGCGTCAGGCCGGGGGCGGTGCGGTGGACCGGCGGACGATAAGTTCCGGTTTGAGCGCAAGGTTGATCGAGGCCACGTCGGGGTCAGCAAGCCGTTGCAGCATGAGCCGGGCAGCTTCGGTGCCCATGCGATGATAGTCGATACGCGCCGTGGTGAGCGGCGTGGTCAGCATATCGACCAGCGGCATGTCATTGTGTCCAATCACGGATATGTCTTGGGGGCAGCGGATGCCGCGCTGCTTCATCACATCTATGCATCCTATGGCCAGCATGTCATGGGCGGTGACCACGGCGGTGAAGAGGTCGCCGGCCAACAGCCGCTCCATCGCGCCACGCCCCTCCTCACGGGTATTGAAGGCAGTGTCCGTCATGCCTGCGGGAGTCAGGCCAGCCATACGCATGGCCATCTGGAATCCGGCCCAGCGAATTCTTCCCATGGCCGTGTCGGCAGGTCCGCCCAGATGCGCAATCCGGCTATGTCCTAGCTCCGCCAGATGGCGCACCGCCTTAGTCATGCTGAGAAGGTCGTCGTTGATCACCGACGAGACCGCCAGATCCTCCTCGGCGCGGGTGATTGTCACCAGCGGAACGCCGTTTTTCGCGGCGAAGCGCAGGAGCGGCTCGTGACGCCGGGCAGTGGCGAGAATAAGCCCGTCGACGCGCCGTGATTCCAGTTGGTCGACGAGGACGTCCTGTGATGGGTAGCTGGAGCTCGCATGGGAGACGAGCGTCAGGTAGTTCTCCGGCGCCAGGGTCGCCTCGATCGCGTGCACCAGGATCGGAAACGTCGCGTTCTGAATATCCGGCAGCACGACCCCGACAGTCATATTGCGCCGTGTACGCAGGCTGCTGGCGATGTAGTTAGGCCGGTAGTTCAACCCCGCGGCGGCGTCGGTGATCTTCTGCGCCAACTCGGGCGTAACCAGGCCGCGCGTCCTGGGATTCAAGGCACGCGACACCGTCGAGATGTGGACGCCGAGCTTCTGGGCGATATCGCTCAGGCGGGCCGGGCCATCGAGGGTTGGGTTGGATCTACGGGGCATGGCCAAAACCCTTGCCGCGCTTGCCGTGGAGCGAAATCGTCGACATCCGCACAATGAGCCGCGGTTCGAGAACGATCTGTTCTGGCGGGGCGCCGGGATTATCTATCCGCCTCAGCATAAGCTCCGCCGCGCGGGCTCCCAAGCCTGGGAGATCGATCGCGACGGTGGTCAGTGGGGGATCGATGGCGTCCACCAGCGGCGCGTTGTTGTGGCCGGTGATCGAGACGTCGCCGGGACAATCAATCCCGTGCCGGGCCATATAGTCTAGACAGCCGATGGCCAGCGCGTCGCTGGCCGTGACGATGGCGGTCAGGTCCGGCGCCTTTTCAAAGACCGCAGAGGCACAGCGCGATCCTTCTTCGCGCGTGTAACGGAGGCTGTGCTCTATCGCCGCTGGCTCAAGGCCCGCGCGCTCCAGCGCCTCCACGAAACCGGCCCGCCGCAGACGTCCTGTATCGGCGCTTGGCGGACCCGCCACGTGCGCGATTCGGCGATGACCCAGTGACAGCAGGTGTTCGACAGCGAGACGCGTGCTCTGACGATCGTCATTCACGACCGACGGAAAGTTCGGCTCATGCCGATGGATGGTCACCATCGGAAGATCATTTTCGATGCAGTATTCGATCACCGGGTCATGGCGCCGCGCCGTGGTCATGATCAAGCCGTCGATCAGGTGGGACGCCAGCTGCTCGACGATCAATCGATGCCGCGGATAGTCCGTCTCCGCATGGGCCACGAGCAAGGAATAGCCGCGAGCCGCCAGGACAGTCTCGATCGCGAGAATCGTTTCGGGAAACACGGCCTGCGCCACGTCGGGCAGGATCACCCCGATGGTCATGGAATGCCGGGAGCGCAGGCCGCTGGCGTTCAGATTCAGGCGGTAGCCGAGTTCTTCCGCGACCTGGAGAATCTTGTCCGTGACATCCTTGGCGACCAAATGCCGCGTGCGCGGATTCAGCGCCCTGGAAACCGTCGACATGTGGACTTCCGTCCGCAAGGCGACGTCCTTCAGGGTGACCGGCAGCTTCTTGCGGTCAGATTTTCGGATCGGCAGCGCTCTACTCCAAAAAGTCCGGCGGGAATCGCGATGGCCGCGCTCTGCAACAGCATACAGCTTCTTGCGCAAGATGTGCAGCGCATTGCAAGCGATTGCGTGTTTTTCGTCGAAGTTGAATCGACAGGCTCTCGACGAATAGTCTCAGGCGCCATATGGCGCGCTGGACTAAAGCTTCTGTCGATTGTTTTTACTGTAATATTTCCATTCTTCGGCCGATCGTTCACGGAAGAAGCAAGCTGCTGGTGCGGCCACGCTCGATGCAACCGATTGACTAGCACATCAGGATGACGTGATTGTTCGGCGGCGGCGGGACCGCGCGGCGAGTGACCTCCGCGGCTCTTTGGGGGAGCGCGACCCAGATGAAGACCTTGACCGCAGCGCCCGAGAGGAAAGCGCCGCACGGGTGGCGCGGAATCCTTACTCACGGCAGCAAACAAAAAAGACGAACTGAAAGCTTGGGAGCGACGAAATGAATAGGACGAGTGGAAGGCTGTTCGCCAGCGCGGCGGTCATTGCGGCGTTGACCCTGGCCACAGCCGCAAGCGCTCAGACTCCTCCCGCCGCGCCACAACCGTGGTTCGGCGTACGCCTGCCGCCCCCGCTCAGCGATATCCGCAAGGCAACCGTGCCGATGAATATGGCTTCGATCCCCCCTTATAGGCGCTGCCCCAAGGACAGCGCTCAATCTGGCGAACACATCCTCAAGGACGTCAACACCATCGTCGGCTTCTCGCTCGCTTCCTGCCTATCTAATTTTCCATGAGACGATCGCGGTGAGCAAACTATTCTCCAGCGCCGAGGCGGCGCTCGAAGGCGTGGTATTCGACGGAATGACGATTATGTCGGGCGGCTTTGGCCTCTCCGGCAATCCCGAGAATCTCATTAACGCGCTTGAGGCAAACGGCGTCCGCGACCTGACCGTGGTATCGAACAACTGCGGCGCGAACGGCTTCGGGCTTTGGGCCCTGCTTAACAACGGGCAGATCAGGAAGATGATCAGCTCTTACGTGGGCGAGAACAAATTGTTCGAGCAGCTCTACCTCTCCGGCGATCTTGAGCTGGAGATGAACCCGCAGGGCACCCTAGCCGAGCGCATCCGCGCCGGCGGCGCTGGAATCCCGGCGTTCTACACCGCCACCGGCGTGGGCACCGTGGTGGCGGCGGGCAAGCCGGAAGAGTTGTTCGAAGGCAAGCGATATATCCGCGAGACCTGGCTCCGCGCTGACCTCGCAATCGTGAAGGCCTGGAAAGCAGACAGCGAGGGCAATTTGGTGTTCCGCAAGACGGCGCGGAATTTCAATCCGGTGATGGCCACGGCCGGCAAGATCACCATCGCCGAGGTCGAGGAGATCGTCACCGACGGCGAATTGGAAGGAGACATGATCCACACGCCCGGCATTTTCGTCGATCGCGTTATTCAAGGCGTTGGCTACGTCAAGCGCATCGAAAAGCTTACCACCCGTCCCCGTCCCGACGCCGTCTGATGCCTTGGAGCCGAGACGATATGGCGGCCAGGGCCGCCGCAGAGCTGAAGAACGGGTTCTATGTCAACCTTGGGATCGGCATTCCGACCCTCGTCGGCAACCACATCCCGCCAGGCGTGCGCGTCACTCTGCAAAGCGAGAACGGCATGCTGGGCACCGGTCCCTTTCCCTATGAGGGAGAAGAGGACGCCGATCTGATCAACGCGGGCAAGCAGACGGTCACCCAGCTTCCGACTTCAAGCTTCTTCAGCAGCGCCGACAGCTTCGCCATGATCCGCGGTGGGCATATCGATCTTGCCGTCCTGGGTGCGATGGAAGTGGCGCAAACAGGCGACATCGCCAACTGGACTATTCCGGGCAAGTTGATCAAGGGCATGGGCGGAGCGATGGACCTCGTCGCCGGCGTGCAACGCGTCATCGTCCTGATGGAG
>CANJOB010000125.1 GCA_947475655.1 Caulobacterales bacterium
CCTGTGGCAGAAGATCCTCGAGATCCGCCTGCAGACCGGCGAGCCCTACCTGATCTTCTCCGACCACGTGAACAAGGCGATGCCGGAGCATCAGAAGGCCCTGGGCCTGAAGGTGCGCCAGTCCAACCTGTGCAGCGAGATCATGCTGCACACCGGCAAGGACCATCTGGGCAAGGAGCGCACGGCCGTGTGCTGCCTCTCCAGCGTCAACGCCGAGACCTTCCTGGAATGGCGCGACGAGCCGATGTTCATCGAGGACGTCATGCGCTTCCTCGACAACGTGCTGCAGGACTTCATCAACCGCGCGCCCGAGCCGGCTGCCGCCGCCGTCTACGCCGCCACGCGCGAGCGCTCGGTGGGTCTGGGCCTGATGGGCTTCCACAGCTTCCTGCAGAAGCAGAACGTGCCGTTCGAGAGCGCCCTGGCCAAGAGCTGGAACATGCGACTGTTCAAGCACCTGCGCCGCGAGGCCGACAAGGCGTCCGTCGCCCTGGCCGAGGAGAAGGGCGCCTGCCCCGACGCCGCCGAACAGGGCGTGATGGAGCGTTTCAGCCACAAGCTGGCCATCGCCCCGACCGCCTCGATCAGCATCATCTGCGGCGGCACCAGCGCCGGCATAGAGCCGATCCCGGCCAATATCTACAGCCACAAGACCCTGTCGGGCACGTTCGCGGTCAAGAACCCCTACCTCGAGCAGCTGCTCGACGAGAAGGACATCAACACCGCCGAGGTCTGGGATTCGATCCTGGAGAACGAGGGCTCGGTGCAGCACCTCGACGCCCTGAGCCAAGACGAGAAGGACGTGTTCAAGACCGCCTTCGAACTGGACCAGCGCTGGGTGGTCGAACTGGCCGCCGACCGCACGCCGCAGATCTGCCAGTCGCAGTCGGTCAACATCTTCCTGCCGGGCGACGTCGATAAGTGGGACCTGCACATGCTGCACTGGCAGGCGTGGGAGCGCGGCTGCAAGAGCCTCTACTACCTGCGCTCCAAGTCGGTGCAGCGCGCCTCACACGCCGGCTCGGACGACGCGCCGCGCGAGGCGATGCAGATGGCCAAGACCGACTACGAGGAATGCCTCGCCTGCCAATAGGGCGGACGGAGCCGTAGTCTATCGTTAAGCACGACGCCGCCGAATAAAGACTTCGGCAGGGGTTCCGGAACTATTTTGCCCTCTAGACCTTGAAGCAGTGCGGCCACGGTTGGCCGATTTCTGCGTCTTGGCTGGTCTCTGTTCCAGGGAGGAGCCCTATGCGGCTCTTGGGCATATTGAGCGTGACGGGCTGGGCGATCGCCAGCTGCGCCGGCGCCATGACGCCCGAAGCCCAGCACGCCGCGGCCCGCGCCGCCGTCTTCGCTCCCTCCACGTCCGCCTCTCCCGCTTCCGTCTCCGCCGTTCCCTTCGCCGACCCCGGCACGGCCGGCCCAAGCCTCTCCTGGCTGTCGATGGGCAGCTATGTCGGCGCGCGGCCGGGCGACAGCGTCACCATGGCCACCGTGTCCGAGCGGGTGATCCCCGGCGCCGTCCTGGCCCCGCAACGGCCCGAGGATCTGCAGGCCGTCGCCTACGACCTGGCCTACCGGCGCAGCTGGCCCTCGGCCATCAGTGTGGCGGTAGGCGGCTACGACATCGACCTCTCCCCCCACGCCGGCCTGGGCGCCGGCGACAGCGGCCGCACGGCGGAAGCCGGGGCGATGGTCCGCTTCGGCAAGAACCTGGGCGACGCGGTGGCCGACCGGCTCGGCGGCATGCGCGATTCCGACAGTTTCGGCGGCGAGCCGCGCTGGTACCTGTTCGCCGCCTCCAGCGGCACGGCTGTGGGCCTCAACCTGCAGCGCTCGGACGGCGACTGGCGCCGCGCCGGGGTCTCCGAGGACGCCGCCAGCGCGCTGATCGGCGACACCCAGGCGGGCCTGGGCTGGCGCAGGGGGCCGATCGCCGCCGCCGTCGGCTACGTCCACCGCGAGATCAAGATCCGCCAGGGCGTCGAAGGCCTGATGGGAGCCGGCGATCGCAACGACGACCGGGTCGCCCTGTCGTTCACCATCAAGCAGCACTAGCCCGCCAGCGGGCTCAGCTCTTCCACTGCAACACCGTCGCCTTGACCGGGTTCCGAAAAGCCCGCCCCTCGGCGCGGCTCATCGTCCATTCGCGCTTAAGCTGCTGGTACCATTTGGCCTGGGTGTCGGCGTCGTCGATCCACAGCAGCGGCGGATCGTATTTCAGCCCCTGGTTCTGCAGGGTCACCATGGCCGCGTCCTGGCGCAGGAAGGCCCGCGCGCCCCAGCGGACGAAGGGCCTGAGCAGGCTGACCATCGGATGGTCGGACCAGATGATCTGGGTGATGCGCGTTGTGGTCGCGTCCGCGGGCGTCAGGCAGGTCAGGGCCAGCAGTTGGCGCTTGCCGATGGTGATGTGTTCCCAGCGCAGGCCGGGCAGGCGGAAGGTGATCTCGGTCACCGGCGCCCCGCCCAACACCGCATAGGCGCGGCTGTTCTTGCTCGGCGCATGGGCGGCCATGGCGAAGCCCGCCTCGCGCGGCTGGAAGGCCTTGGATTTCTCGTGCTGGCTGCCGCTGGAGCGCCACCACCATTGCTGATGAACGTAAGGCCCGTGCGCCGGGTCCATGAGGCCGACCACCGCGTGGTCAATGTGTGAGTCGAACAGCATGCGGTCGACCAGCTTGGGCTTGCCGCCGACCACGCCGGGGAAGACCGGCGGCGGCTCTGTTGGCGCGCCGTCGATATCGGAGGGCGCCCAGATGAAGACCAGGCCCTGGCTCTCCGCCACGGCCCAGGACCGCACCTTCACCCGCGCGGTCTCGAAGGTCTGACCATCGGCGAGCGAGGGGATGGCCCGGCAAGTCCCGTCGGTTCCGAACCGCCAGCCGTGATAGGGGCACTCGATGCTGGGCGTTCCGTCCGGCTCCGCCACCAGCCGCCCGGCCGACAGCGGCGCGGCCCGGTGCGGGCAGATGTCGCGCAGGGCGAAGGCGTTGCCCGCCTTGTCGCGGCCCAGCAGCACCGGCTCGCCCAGAATCTCCGCCCGTTGCAGCCCGCCGGGCTTCAGGTCGTCCGACAGGGCGGCGAAATACCAGATGTCGGTCAGGAAACCGTGCCCGAACCGCGCCGGCTTGGCCGCCGAAGCTTTCGGAGTGGGGTGCGCGTCGCCTTCGGCCATGGGCTTTTCATACCGTGCTCCGGCAGGGACCGCTATCAGGCCGAATGAACAAGCCTGGCCGCCCAACCGTTGATGCTGCATGGCCTACCGCGCGCCCCGACCTCACGCCGTCAAGCACAGCGCCCTGCAGAACCGCCTCTCGCGGATCGCCGGGGGGGCGTTGTTCGTCCTGGTGATGGTCGTGTTCGCCGGCATCGCCGAGCGGGCGATCCCGCCGCAGCACGCGCCGTGGAAGCCGCTTCGGCTGATCGACCCGGTGGGCGCCGCCACCCGCATCAAGGCCGCCCGCGCCGGCGAGGACCCCGCCGCCTGCCGCGCCATCCTGCGCCGGGCCGGGCTGGAATTCAGCGAGGTGGAGTCCCGCGTCCCAGCCCCCGGCTGCGTCATCGAAGACGCCATCACCCTCGACAGCGGCCTGGCGCCCATGACCCCGTCCAAGCCGGTGATGACCTGCAAGGAGGCTCTGGCGGTGTCGCTTTGGGAGCGGCAGGTGGTGCAGCCGGCCGCCTATGCCCTGCTGGGTGAGGGGGTGGCGCGGATCGAGCACTACGGCAGCTATTCGTGCCGGCGCATCTACAGCGCCCGCGAAGGCGCCATGAGCCAGCACGCCACGGCGGACGCCCTCGATGTGGGCGCCTTCCGCCTGACCGACGGCTCGACCGTCAGCGTGCTCAAGGACTGGAACGACCCCGGCCCCAAGGGCCAGTTCCTGCGCCGGGTGCGCGACGAGGCCTGCAAGGTCTTCGGCACCGTGCTGAGCCCCGACTACAACGCGGCCCACAACAACCACCTGCACCTGGACATGGCGCCCTACAGCCTCTGCAGTTAGCGCAGGGCCCGCAGCGCGGCGCCGAAGCGCTTGGCGCCCTCGTCGATGGTCTCGTCCACCTTGGCGAAACAGAGCCGCACCAGGTTGGTCGCCGGATTCTCGGCATAGAGCGCCGACAGCGGGATCGCCGCGATCCCGTGTTCGGCCACCGCCCGCAGGCAGAACTCGCGGTCGCCCATGCTGACGCCCGAGGCGGCCAGGTCGACGTTGAGGAAATAGGTCGCCTCTGACGGCAGGGCGCTGACCTGCTGGGCGCGCAGGTTGGCGGTCAGGCGGTCGCGCGAGCGGGCCATGTCCAGCGGCATGGAGGTGAACCACTCGGGCATGTTGTCCAGCCCGAACGCCACGCCGGTCTGCAGGTTGGGCGGGGTGGTGAAGGTCAGGAACTGGTGCGCCGCCGAAAGGGCGGGGGTGAGTTCAGGCGAGGCGAGGATAAAGCCGACCTTCCAGCCGGTGAGGCCGAACATCTTGCCGGCCGAACCGATCTTCACCGTCCGCTCGGCCATGCCGGGAAAGCCGATCAGGGGACGGAAGCGTCCCGACGCGGGGACCACGGCCTCCCACACCTCGTCGCAGATGGCGATGACATCGCGCTCCACGCAATAGCGCGCCAGCAGAGAAAGCTCTTCCTCGTCGAACAACCGCGCCGTGGGATTCATCGGGTTGTTGAGCACGATCATCTTGGTCTTGGGGCCGAACAGCTGATCGAGCACGCTTGTCGTCAGGCGCCATTCCGGCGGCTGCAGATTCGCGAACCGCGCCGTGCCTCCCGCACGCTGCACCAGCGGCAGGTAGGCGTCGTACAGCGGCTGGATCAGCCCGACCTCATCGCCGGGCTGCAACAGGGCCAGGAAGGCCGCCGCCAGAGCCTCGGTGGCGCCGGATGTGACGACGACCTGCGTCTGCCAGTCGAGGTCGATGTCCTGAGTGCGGCGGTAGTGGGCGGCCACGGCTTCGCGCAGGGCGATGAGGCCACGCGACGGCGGGTACTGGTTGGAGCCGGTCAGAAGAGCGTTGGCCGCCGCCTCCAGCACGGGCCTGGGGCCGGGGCCGTCGGGGAAGCCCTGGCCGAGGTTGACCGCGCCGTGCTGGCGCGCCAGCCCGCTCATCTCGTCGAAGATGGTGGGCGGCATCTGGGCATAGACGGGATGGACCATGCGGACCTGATAGAGCATGTCAGGCGAAAGTGTAGGCGGTTTCGCCGCTCGGACATGCTCTCGTTTTTCTGAATTTGGAGCCTTCTGATCCGGTTCAGATGACATCTGAACCGGGAAGGCTCCATGCCGTGCTATCTGAGCTAGATGGGCGAGACCTTCGACGTTGTGGTGATCGGCGCCGGCGCGGCCGGCATGATGTGCGCCGTGGAGGCGGGCAGGCGCGGGCGGCGCGTGCTGATCGCCGACCATGCCGCGGCGCCGGGCGAGAAGATCCGCATTTCCGGCGGCGGGCGCTGCAACTTCACCAACATCAGGACCACGCCGAAGAACTTCCTCTCGGCCAATCCGCACTTCTGTATCAGCGCGCTCAGCCGCTACACGCCCGCCGACGTCATCGCCCTGGTGAGGCGGCATAGCATCGCCTTTCACGAAAAAACTTTAGGCCAGCTGTTCTGCGACGACAGCGCCAAACAGATCATCGCCATGCTGGTGAGCGAGATGAAGGACGCCGGGGTCGAGCTGCGCGTCGGTGTCGTGGCAGAAGATATCGAGAAGACTGACGACGGCTTTTCTCTCACCGTCGGCGGGCGGGCGATTTCCTGCGAAGCCCTGGTGATCGCCACCGGCGGCAAGTCGATCCCGAAGATGGGCGCCACCGGCTTTGGCTATGAGGTCGCCAAGCGCTTTGGCCTGCGTCTGACAGAGACGCGGCCGGCGCTCGTGCCCCTGACCTTCGAGGCTGGGCTGCTGGAGCGGCTGTCGCCCCTGTCCGGCGTCTCGGTCGAGGCCCGCGTCAGCCACGGAAAAACGACGTTCTCCGAAGGCCTGCTGTTCACCCACCGGGGCTTAAGCGGCCCGGCGATCCTGCAGATCAGTTCCTATTGGCGCGAGGGCGAGGCGATCACCGTCGACCTGGCGCCGGGCGTCGATGTGCTGGCCGAACTGCGCGCCGCCAAGAAGGCCAGCGCCAAGCGGCGGCTCGACACTGTGCTGGCCGCGCACATGCCGCGCCGCTTGGCCGAGGCCCTGATCGCGCGGCAGGACGAGATGGGCAATATCGCCGACGCCCCCGACGCCCTGCTGCAGCGGCTGGCCGCCGACGCCAACGCCTGGACCGTCAAGCCGGTCGGGTCGGAAGGCTACCGCACCGCCGAGGTGACCCTGGGCGGGGTCGACACCCGCGACCTGGACCAGAAGACGCTCGGCGCCAAATCCGTCCCAGGCCTCCATTTCATCGGCGAGGTGGTTGACGTCACCGGTTGGCTGGGCGGCTACAATTTCCAGTGGGCCTGGGCGAGCGGGTGGGCTGCCGGGCAGGTGGTCTAAGAACCCGCGATCAGCGCCGCGCGCTCCTCGGGCGTGAGCACCCGCCACTTGCCTTCGCGAAGGCCGCCAAGCCTTAAGGGACCGATCCGAACACGGAACAGATCCTTCACCGACAGGCCGACGAGGTCGCACATGCGCCTGATCTGGCGGTTGCGGCCTTCCTTCAGGGTGAAGCGGAGCTCCTTGCCGTGCAGGACCTCGACCCCGGCGGGGCGCAGCTGGCGGCCATCCAGCTCCAGGCCGTGGCGCAGCAGCTCGAGCTTCCTGTCGTTGATGTCGCCCGCCACCCGCACCAGGTATTCCTTGTCCAGGTCGGACTGCGGCCCGATCAGGGCCTTGGCCAGCACCCCGTCCTCGCTGAGGATCAGCAGGCCGCGCGAATCCATGTCCAGCCGGCCCAGCGGCGCCAGCCTGTTGTCGCGGCCCGGGATCATCGGGCTCTTGCCCATCAGCGCCTCGCGGGTCAGCAGCCGCACGGCGGGCACCTGGTCGCCCTCCGGCTGGGACGACACCACGCCGATGGGTTTGTGGAACAGGACGCTCAAGGTGGAATCGAGTTTGGCCGTGGCGTGGTCGGCCAGGGTCAGGGTCTGGCCGGCGAGGATTTTGCGGCCGGCGTCGGTGACGACCTCGCCGTCGATGGACACTTGGCCCGCTGCGATCAGGCCGTCGGCCTCGCGCCGTGAGCAGACCCCGCTCTGCCCCAGCCAACGGTTGACCCGCTGGGGCTCAGGCTCTTCGTAGGTGCGGGTCCAGACCATGCGGCTCAATAGCATTCGATAGAGCGCACGCCACGCCCGTCATCCTCGGGCTCGTCCCGAGGACCCATAGACTCAGACCTGTCAGGCGGAGCGCAGCGGCTGGCCAGGCGGGTATTCACGGCGGCTCGCGGGTATGGGCCCTCGGGACGAGCCCGAGGGTGACGGCGCTATTGGCGCCTTATGCGTCCTGGCGGACGCGCTTCTTGCGGAACGAGGGGTTCAGCACCGCCTTGCGCAGGCGGATGTTCTTGGGCGTCACCTCGACCAGCTCGTCTTCCTCGATATAGGCGATGGCCTGCTCCAGCGTCATGCGGCGCGGCGGGGTGAGGCGCACGGCCTCGTCCTTGCCGGACGCGCGGACGTTGGTCAGCTGCTTGCCCTTGATCGGGTTGACGTCGAGATCGTCCCACTTGGAGTTCTCGCCGATGATCATGCCCTGGTAGGTCTTCTCGCCGCCGGTGACGAACATCACGCCGCGGTCTTCCAGGTTCCACAGGGCGAAGGCGGCGGTTTCGCCGTCGCTGTTGGAGATCAGCACGCCGTTGCGGCGGCCTTCCAGCGCGCCCTTGAACGGCTCGTAGTGGCTGAACACGCGGTTGAGCACGCCGCTGCCGCGGGTGTCGGTGAGGAATTCGCCCTGGTAGCCGATCAGGCTGCGCGACGGCGCCTGCAGGCTGATGCGGGTCTTGCCGGCGCCGGACGGGCCCATGTCCTTCAGCTCGGCCTTGCGGGCAGCAAGCTTCTCGATCACCACCCCGGTGTATTCGTCGTCGACGTCGATCATGACGTCCTCGATCGGCTCCAGCTTCTCCCCGTCCGGACCGGTCTGATAGACTACGCGCGGGCGGCTGATGGAGAGTTCGAAGCCCTCGCGGCGCATGCCTTCGATCAGCACGCCCAGCTGCAGTTCGCCGCGGCCAGCCACTTCATAGGCGTCCGAGCCCGGGGCGTCGGTCACCCGGATGGCGACGTTGGATTGCGCTTCCTTGAGCAGGCGGTCGCGGATGACGCGGCTCTGCACCTTGTCGCCCTCCTTGCCGGCCATCGGGCTGTCGTTGACCGACACGGTCATGGAGATGGTCGGCGGGTCGATCGGCTGGGCGGGCAGGGCGTTGGTCACTTCCATCGCGCAGAGGGTGTCGGCCACGGTGGCCTTGCTCAGGCCGGCGATGGCGACGATGTCGCCGGCTTCCGCCTCGTCCACCGGCTGGCGCTTGAGGCCGCGGAAGGCCAGCACCTTGGTGATGCGGCCGCGCTCCAGTTCCTTGCCGTCCAGCGACAGGGCGTGGATGGCCAGGCCGGGGACGGCTTTGCCGGATTCGATGCGGCCGGTCAGCAGGCGGCCCAGGAACGGGTCGTTCTCGATCAGCACCGACAGGATCTGGAACGGCTTGTCCTTGTTCTCGGCCACCTTCGGCTCGGGCACATGGCGCACGATCAGGTCGAACAGGGGCGCGAGGGAATCGCGCGGCTGGTCCAGCTCCAGGGCGGCCCAGCCGTTCTTGCCGCTGGCGTAGATGTGCGGGAAGTCGAGCTGCTCGTCGGTGGCGTTCATGTTGGCGAACAGGTCGAACACGTCGTCGAGAATCTTGTCGGGGCGGGCGTGCGGCCGGTCGACCTTGTTGAGGCACAGGATCGGGCGCAAGCCCATCTTCAGCGCCTTGCCGAGCACGAACTTGGTCTGGGGCATGACGCCCTCTTCC
>CANJOB010000126.1 GCA_947475655.1 Caulobacterales bacterium
CCTGGCTGGCGCACAAGGCGAGCCATGAGGGCATCCACTGCCTGGACGCCATCAGCGGCAAGAAGGACACCGGCCTGCACAGCCCCATCCCCGGCTGCACCTACGCCACCCCGCAGGTGGCCAGCGTCGGCCTGACCGAAGCCCAGGCCAAGGACAAGGGCCTGGAGATCAAGGTCGGCCGCTATCCGTTCAAGAACCACGGCAAGAACATCGCCTCTGGTGAGACGGACGGGTTCATCAAGACCGTGTTCGACGCCAAGACCGGGGCCCTGATCGGGGCGCATATGATCGGCGCCGAGGTCACCGAGATGATCAACGGCTTCGTCATCGCCATGACCATGGAAGCGACGGAAGAAGAGGTGTTCGCCACCTGCTTCCCGCACCCGACCATGAGCGAGGCCATGCACGAGGCGGCGCTCGACGCCTACGGCCGCGCCCTGCACATCTAGACCGCCGACAGCAGCCGGTCGGCGCCGATCCATTCGATGCGGCCGAAGCCGGCGATGAAGTGGCCGCGCTCGACCCTGACCCGGTAAAGGCTGAAATCGCCAAAGCCGGCGTAACGCTCGGCCGAGGGATGGCAGGCGACGTAGCGGCTCAAGGCGTCCGGTTCGTCACAGCGCGCCGCCATGCCGACGACCGTCAGCCGCGCGCCGGTCAGTGGGTCGGCCGATCCGGCCGTATCATCGAACAGCAGGGACACGCGGGGATCGGCGGCGATGTTCCTCGCGTGCTGGGCCAGGTCGGACAGCAACAACAGCGGACTGCCGTCGCTATCGGGCGCGGTCAGCACCAGCGAGACATAGGGCGCGCCCTCCAGCGAGGTGCCGAGCGCCGCGCTGCCGGGCCGGCGCATCAGCAGGGCGGCAGGCGTCATGCCGCCCGGTCGGACTCGACCATCCGCTGCACGGCAACGTAGTCGGTCTTGCCGCTGCCCAGCACGGGCACCTCGGACGTCTTGAGGATGCGGCGCGGGGCCGACAGCTCCGAGGCGCCGGCGGCCTGGGCGTGGGCCAGCAGGGCGGCGACGTCGGCGTCCGGCCAGTCGGTCACCAACACCAGTTTTTCGCCCTTGCGGGAGTCGGGCAGGGCCACCACCGCGTGCCGGCCCTTGGGCCAGGCGGCGGCGGCCAGGGCCTCGGCGGCGGCCAGGGAGACCATCTCGCCGCCGATCTTGGCGAAGCGCTTCACGCGGCCGTGGATGGTGATCCAGTCGCCGTTGGCATCGATTGTCACCACATCCCCGGTGTCGTGCCAGCCGCCCTCCGGCGGTTGAATGCTCCCGTCGTCGGCCAGGTAGCCGGCCATCACATTGGGGCCGCGCACCAGCAGGCGCGCGCCCTTGTCGATGCCCTTGATCGGGTCCAGCCGCGCTTCCATGCCCGGCAGCAGCCCGCCGACCGTCCCGCGGCGGTTGTCGTCCGGCTTGTTGACGGCGATGACGGGCGAGGCCTCGGTGGCGCCGTAGCCCTCCAGCACCGGCACGCCGGGAAAACGCTCGGCTACCATGTTGTGGGTCTCTTCCCGCACCTTCTCGGCGCCGCAGACGATGAACACCAGCTTGCCCAGCTCGTCGTCCGACGAGGCGCGCACGTACTGGCTGACGAAGGTGTCGGTGGCCAAGAGCAGAGATCCGCCGACCTCCGGCACCAGTTGCACGATCTGCTTGGCGTGCAGGGGCGAGGGGTACTGGAACGCCTTCATCCCGGTGAGAAGCGGCAGCATGACCCCGCCGGTCAGGCCGAAGCAGTGGAAGGTGGGCAGGGGGTTGAACATCACCCAGGCCGGGTCCAGCGCGATGTGGGCGGCGATCTGCACCACGTTGCTGACCAGGTTGGCCTGGGTCAGCACCACCCCGCGCGGAGCGCCGAAACTGCCCGAGGTGAACAGCAGCACGCCCGGATCGGACGGCTTGGCCGCGTGGCGGAACCGGCGCGGCGCAGACGAGGCGAGCACCGCGTAGAGCTTGTCCACCAGGCCGATCTGGGTGCGCACGTCCTCCAGGTAGGTGATCTCGCAGTCGGACGCGGCCAGGGCGTCGACGATGTCGTGGAGCTTGGCCTGTTCGATAAAGCGCCGCGCGGTCAGCACGCGCTTGATATCGGCGGCCTTGCAGGCCGCGCGCAGGTTGCGCAGGCCGGCGGTGAAATTGAGCATGGTCGGCGTGCGGCCGATGCAGGTGAGGGCGAAGAAGGTCACCGCCACCCCGACGCTGGAGGGCAACAGCACCCCCACATGCTCGCGCGGCGCGGTCACCTTGGCGATGCGGCGCCCGAGCGCGAAACTGGCGCGGATCAGGTCGTCGTAGGACAGTGGTTTGCGGTCGATATCCTCAAGGATCGGCTTCTTGCCGCCGTACCGGTCGCGGGCGTCCAGCAGGGCGTCGAACAGGCCGCGCTGACCATCCTTTGGATCGTAGGCCGGTGGCGTCACTGTAAGCTTCCTCCCGCGCGCCTTGCCGGCGTGTATCTGACATTACGCTAGCGGCGGGGCCGTGGATTGAAAAGGATGGTTACATTTGGTGAAACGTGCGGTGTCAGCGCACGATCCCGCACTTGATCCTGCGGGCAAGAAGGACGATCTAGGGCCCATGGTCACGGTGATCGACACCCGGGGCGGGGGGCTGCGCCACCCCGAGAAGCAATCCAAGCCCGACAGCCCGGTGCTGAAGAAGCCTGACTGGCTGCGCGTGCGCGCCCCGGGCTCGGCCGGCTACAACGACACCCGCGGCCTGGTGCGCGAGCACAAGCTGACCACAGTGTGCGAGGAGGCGGCCTGCCCCAACATCGGCGAGTGCTGGTCGATCGGCCACGCCACCATGATGATCATGGGCGAGATCTGCACCCGCGCCTGCGCCTTCTGCAACGTCACCACGGGCCTGCCCAACGCCCTGGACGCCGACGAGCCGCGCCGGGTGGGCGAGGCGGTGGCCAAGATGAAGCTCAACCACGTGGTCATCACCTCGGTCGACCGCGACGACCTGCCGGACGGCGGCGCGGCCCACTTCGCCGAGACCGTGCGCCAGATCCGCAGCCAAGCTCCCGGCGTGACCATCGAGATCCTGACCCCTGACTTCCTGCGCAAGGACGGCGCGGCGGAGCTGGTGATCGACTCCAAGCCCGACGTGTTCAACCACAACCTGGAGACCGTGCCGCGGCTGTACCTCAGCATCCGGCCCGGCGCCCGCTACTACAACTCTCTGCGCCTGTTGGAGCGGGTGAAGACCCGCGATCCCGAGCAGTTCACCAAGTCCGGCCTGATGGTCGGCCTTGGCGAGGCCCGCGAGGAGGTGATGCAGGTGATGGACGACATGCGCTCGGCCGGCGTCGACTTCATCACCATCGGCCAGTACCTGCAGCCGACCCGCAAGCACGCCCCGATAGACCGCTTCGTCACCCCCGACGAATTCGAGGGGTACGAGTCCATTGCCCGCGCCAAGGGCTTCCTGATGGTGTCGTCCAGCCCGCTGACCCGCTCGTCCCACCATGCCGGCGAGGACTTCGAGCGCCTGCGCGCGGCGCGCCGGGCGGCCAACCGCTAGGGCCTTGCGCCATACCCTGACGCACATCCTGCCGTATCGGCCCGAGCAGATGCTGGATCTGGTCGGGGACGTGGAGGCCTACCCGCAATTCGTGCCCTGGATCGTGGCCTTACGCACCTGGAACGCCCACGCCGCCGCCGACGGGGCCCAGGTGGTCGACGCCGAGGCCCAGGTCGGGTTCTCGTTCCTGAGAGAGAAGTTCGCCACCCGCGTGCGACGGGACGCGGCCGCCGGCACGGTCAGCGTCGACCTGTTGTATGGCCCGTTCCGGCGGCTCCATAATGTCTGGATGTTTTTGGAACATCCCTCTGGAACAGAAGTCAATTTCCTGATTGATTTCGAGTTCAAATCTAGGCTGCTGGACAATCTACTTGCGGCCAATATGCACCGCGCCGTCGACAAGCTGGTGGCCTGTTTCGAGGCCCGCGCGGAGGCCCTGTACGGGCCAAGAACCCAGACCGCTTAGTCGTCTGCCGCCGCCTCTTCCAGCTCTTCGGCCAGTTCGCTCAGGTTCGAATAGAGCGCCTCCACCGCGAAGACGAAGCCGAAGGTCTGGGCCAGATCGTCGAACGGGATGCCGCGCATCACCCAGCTAACGCGCAGCGCCTGAACCGCCGCCTGGAAGTCGGCATGGGTGGTTGCGAAGGCCATCCGGTCAGGGCGCGGTCCGCCGGTCAGGCTGGCGCGGCACTGGGCCAGGAACAGGCCGTAGGCGGAAAGCACAGCCGTGGCGGGTTCGATCATGCCCTCGACGGGCAGGGGTGTGGCCAGGGTCCGCCCCAGGCTGACCAAGTCGTTGCGCACCCGCCAGGTGGCGCGGCCGGTGGCCTCGGAGTGGCGGCTGGCGCCCAGGCGCGTGGCGCTCTCGCGCTCGGCCTCGCCCATCACGGTCTGCAGGCCGGCCAGGGCTTCGCGGCTGGCGGCGAAGGCGTCCGAAGCCGCGGCCTCCGCCCCGCCGGTGGCGACCCGGGCCGTGTGCGAAGCGAGAATGGTCTCCAGACAGGACAGCACCCCGCCAAGGCGAGCGATCACGGCCGCGTGGGCGTGGGCCGGGAAGATCAGCAGGGTCGCCGCCACCCCGATCAGCCCGCCGAGAAGGATTTCCCCGACCCGGTAGATAGCCGCCGTGGCTGGGTCCAGTTCGGCTGGATGGGCCACCAGCATGATCACGGCGGTCAAGGGCGCCGCACGCAGCGTGGGGCGGCTGGCGGCGACGAAGGCGACCACCGCCACCAGCACGGTGAGGATCAGCACCGGATCGGCCTGGGTAAGTTCCTGGGCATAGACCGCCGCTGCCCCCGCCGCCGCGCCGGCCAAGGTGCCGATCACCCGCTCGACGGCCTGGGCGATGGTGCCGCCGATGCTGGTCTGGATGACGATGACGGTGGTGAAGAGCGCCCATATCCCTCCAGGAATGTTGAACAGGCCGACCACGGCGAAGGTGACTCCGCAGGCGACGGCGACGCGGATCGCGTGCCGCAGGTCGCCGCGCTTGGCGCGCAGCCTCGCCGCCAGGGGAGACCAGCGGTCGTTCATCCTTCAGGCGGGCGGGTGAGGGCGTCGAGCAACATCGATAGGGCGGAAGCGACGCTGGCCAGCTGGACCGCTTCGCGCGGCCGGTCGCCGAACTGTTCGCGCCGGCTGGTCATCGCCCCGTCGCGGCGGGCCACCGCCAGGTGCACGGTGCCGACCGGCTTGTCCGGGCCGCCGCCGCCGGGCCCGGCCACGCCGGTGACGGAGACGGCTAGGTCAGCGGAGGAATGGGCCAGCACCCCGCGCGCCATGGCCCGCGCGGTCGGTTCGGAAACGGCGCCGAACCCCTCCAGAGTGGTGACCGGCACGCCCAGCATCTGCATCTTGGCGTCGTTGGAATAGGTGATGAAGCCCCGGTCGATTACGTCGGACGCGCCCGGGATCACGCACAGGGCCCCCAGCACCAGCCCGCCGGTGCAGCTCTCGGCGGTGGCGATACGGATGTCGGCCGCGCGGGCGGCGTCCAGCACCCGCCGCGCCAGGGTGTCGATCTCGTCGGGAAACAACATGGGTGAGACCTAGCTCAGAATCAGTCCTCAATCGCGAGATCGTGTGAGAACTGGCGTAGAAGCGAAAATCCCAACATGGGGCGGGAATCGGGATGACGTCGAGCGGGGTGGAGACAATTCGTAAGGCTGACGGGGGAATTTCGTCGGGCCATCTGCTGTTTGTCGTCGTCGTCTTCATGAGCGCCGCCCTGGTGTTCCTGGTCGAACCGATGGTGGCCAAGCTGGTGCTGCCCCTGCTGGGCGGCACGCCGTGGGTGTGGAACACCAGCCTGGCCTTCTTCCAGATCGCCCTGCTGGTCGGCTACCTCTACGCCCACCTGCTGCAGCGGGTTTCCTCCGTGCGCACCCAGGCCTTCATCCACCTCGGCGTGCTGGCCGCCGCCGCCCTGGTGTTGCCGCTGAAGATCAGCGGGGCGCTGGGCGACCCCGATCCCAACAGCCCAATCCTGTGGCTGCTCGGCGTGCTTGGCCTCTCGCTCGGCGCCCCGTTCGCGGCGCTCTCGGCCACCGCGCCCCTGGTGCAGGCCTGGCGGGCGCGGCTCAAAGACCCCGACGACCACACCGAGCCCTACGCCCTCTACGCCGCCAGCAACCTCGGTAGCCTGCTGGCCCTGATCGCCTATCCGGTCGTCGTCGAGCCGCTGCTGACGCTCAACGCCCAGCGCGTGACCTGGAGTCTCGGCTACGCCGCGTTCGTCCTGACCATGGCCGCCCTGGCGTTCCTAGCCATCCGGGGCAAGGGCCACGCCATCGAGGCGCCGCCGCCGTCCGCCCACACTGTCGGCTGGAAGGACCGCCTGATCTGGGTCGGCCTCGCCGCCGCCCCGTCCAGCCTGATGATGGGGACCACTACCTACCTGACCACGGACGTGGCCTCGGCGCCCTTCCTATGGGTGGCGCCGCTGGCGCTCTACCTGCTGACCTTTATCATCGCCTTCCAGACCAAGCCGGCGATCCCGCGCGAACTGGCCCTGACGCTGGGCGCCGCCGCTGTCGCCGCCTGCGCCTACCTGCTGCCTTTCCATACCAACGAGATCCTGCTGCAGATGGGCGTCCATCTGACGGCCTTCTTCCTCACCGCCCTGATCTGTCACCAGACCCTGGTCGCCCGTCGTCCGCCGGCCGCGCATCTGACCGAGTTCTATCTGTGGATGTCGGTCGGCGGGGTGATCGGCGGCGGATTCAACGCCTTCCTGGCGCCGGTGATCTTCAATGTGGTGATCGAATACCCGCTGGTGCTGGTGCTGGCCGTGTTCGCCCGGCCCTACGGCCCGTGGGAGATGACGACGAGCCGCTGGCTGCTGCTGATCGGCGGCATCACCGCCGCCCTGGCCGCCGTAGTGCTGATGAGCGTCATCGACGTGTGGCCGATCTTCGCCGGACTGGCGGCGCAGAAGATGACCGTGGTCAAGACCCTGCTGGCGGTGACCATGCTGGCCGCTTTCATGCTGCGGTCGAACATCGTCGCCTTCCCGGGGCTGCTGGTGATCTTGCTGGTCGCGGCCAGCATGATCGGCGATCGCGTCGCGGTGAAGGAGCAATGGCGCAGCTTCTTCGGCGTGGTGCGCCAATCGTCTATCGACCTCGACCGGATGGGCGATGGGGTGATGATGCTGTCGCATGGCACCACCCTGCACGGCGCCCAGGCGCCGGCCGGGCCGCTGGGCTGCAAGCCGCTGGTCTATTACGCCGAAGAGACGCCGATCGGGCAGGTGTTCGTCACCAGCAAGGCGGCCAAGCCAGCCCTGACCATCGGCGCGGTGGGTTTAGGGACCGGCACGGTGGCGACCTATGTGCGCAACAGCGATCGCATGACCTTCTTCGAGATCGATCCGTTGATGGTGCAGATCGCCAACAATCCGAAGTACTTCAGCTACACGACCCAGTGCGCCGACGGCCCGATCGACTTCGTCATGGGCGACGCGCGCCTGACCCTGAGCAAGGAGTCGCCGGACAAGTACGACATCCTGCTGATCGACGCCTTCTCGTCCGACGCGGTGCCGGCGCACCTGCTGACCGTCGAGGCCCTGAGGATGTACCTGACCAAGATCAAGCCGGACGGGGTGGTGATCCTGCACCTCTCCAACCGCAACCTGAACCTGATGGAGCCGGCCCAGGCCGGCGCGCTCGCCGCCGGCGGCGCCGCCCTGCTGCAGCGGCACACGGCCGACCCGAACCTGCCGTTCTTGTGGGAGTCGGCGGAGGACGCGGTGATCCTGGCGCGAAACACCCAGGCCCTGGCGGCCTACACGAGCGATCCGCGCTGGACCCCGGCGGTCTCGGTCGTGCGGCCGTGGACGGACGACTACACCAACCTGGTCGGCGCCCTGGTCTCACGCGCCAAGGAGCGCTGGGACGAGAAGTTCAACCCGGCAGACTGACCGAGACGATCGCCTGCGCCGCCAGGCCTTCGCGGCGGCCGGTGAAGCCCATGCCCTCGGTGGTGGTCGCCTTGACCGAGACCCGTTGCAGCGGCAGCTCCAGCAGCCGCGCCAAGCGCTCTCGCATGGCGGCGCGGTGCGGCTTTATCTTCGGCTCCTCGCAGATCAGGGTCACGTCGGCGTTGACCACCGATCCGCCGCGCGCCTTCACCAGCGACAGGGCGTGGGTGAGGAACCGGTCGGAGGACGCCCCGCGCCATTGCGGGTCGCTGGGCGGGAAATGCTCGCCGATATCCGCCTCGCCGATGGCGCCCAGCAGGGCGTCGGTCAGGGCGTGCAGCCCGACGTCGGCGTCGGAATGGCCGACCAGGCCGCGATCGTGCGCGATCTGAACGCCGCACAGCATCAGGCGGTCGCCCGGCCCGAAGGTATGGGCGTCGAAGCCCTGGCCGATCAGGGTGACGCGCTGGGCGCCGGCCAATGTCTCGGCCATGGCGAAATCCTCCGGATAGGTCAGCTTGAACAGCATCGGATCGCCTGGCGTGAAGGCCACCCGCCCGCCCGCGGCCTCGACCGCGGCGGCATCGTCGGTCGGCTCGCCCGATGCGGCCCAGGCGGCGTGGGCCCGGGTGATCGTCTCCAGCCGGAACGCCTGCGGGGTCTGGGCGCGCCACAGCCCGTCGCGGGGCGCCGTGCTCACCGCGCCGCCGTCGTGGCGCTTGAGGGTGTCGGCGACGGGCAGGGCGGGTACGGCGCCGTCGGCCCCGTTCAAGGCCTCCAGCAGGCCCTCGATGTGCACCCGGTTCAGGAAGGGTCGGGCGGCGTCGTGGATCAGCACCGGCCGCGACGGATCGTTCCGCGCCTTGGCCGCGGCGGCCAGGCCGGCGCGCACCGACTCCGCCCGGCTGGCCCCACCCGCCGCGAAAACGATATCTAGTCCGCTCATGGCTTCCCGGGCGACGGCGTCCATGTCCCGCGCGATC
>CANJOB010000127.1 GCA_947475655.1 Caulobacterales bacterium
CATCAAGGGAGAGGGGCTCAGAAATGCGGCCGGAAATCCCGCGGCGCCCAGCCGAAGTCCCGCGCCGCCGCCGAACCGTCGAACACCAGATCATCCGCCATGCGCGCGCCCATGGCCACCGTCGCCCCGGGCAGCAACGGCCTGGCCAGGGCGAACGCCGCGCCCCACAGCCAGGGCGGTAGGCGCAATATAAGCACCGACTTATTCAAGCTTTCGAACAGCCGTTGGACCATCGCCCGGTAGCTCAGCGTCTCGCCCCCGGGCAGGTCGTAGGCCATGTCCCTCGCGGCCTTGCTGGCGGCGGCGGCGATGGCGCCGGCGGCCAGGTCGTCGGCGTGCACCGGCTGGCGCAGGCCCTCGCCCCGGCCGGAGATCGGCAGCACCCCGAAGCGCCGGATCAGGCCGGCCAGGCGGCTGACGTTGCCGTCCTGCCCCTCGGCGTAGATCAGCGTCGGGCGCAGGATGGTCCAGGCGATCTTGTGCGCCGCGCAGAACGCTTCGACGGCGGCCTCCGCCTCGGCCAGCCGCCGCGCGGTCTCCCGCTCGGCGGGCTCGGGGGAATCCTGTTTGGTGAACCGGCTGGTGGAGGAAAAGGCGACCAGTCGCTTCATGCCGGCGGCGCGCAGGGCCTCAAGCGCCTGTGGCAGCAGCCAGATCGGCGACAGGCTGTAGACGGCCTCGATTGCGGGCAGTTTGGAGCCCAGGTCGGGGTCGCCCAGGTCCGCCTGCAGCCAGCGGCGGTCCAATCTTGCCTCCTGGCGGCTGACCTCGACGAAGGGGATGCAATCCTGCGTCAAACGCGCGGTGAGGAATTCGCCGATCAGGCTGGTGGCGCCGAGCACCAGGACGGGAGGGATAGCCTTTACAGACCGGGGCCAGGGCGCGCTCATGGGCGCAATAGGCCATTGGAACGCGAAGAGGGGAACCCATGACGCCCAAGGCGTTCGAGACCATGGTGCTGGGCTTCGCCGAGACCGAGGCCGGGACCTCCTACGGCAAGCCGTCCTTCAAGATCGGCGGCAAATTCCTGACCCGCATCCGCACCGATGACGCCAGCGCCGTGGTCTATGTCGACCACATCGACCGTCGCGACATGCTGCTGGAGGTCGACCCGGAGGTGTTCCACATCACCGACCATTACCGCAGCTATCCCATCGTCCTGGCCCGGCTGGCCAAGGTCGACAAAGCCTGGCTGGAGGCGGCGCTGCGCGACCGCTGGCGCAAGCTGGCATCGAAGGCGGCGGTGAAGGCGTTCGACGCCAAGTCCACGTAGGACTAGATACCGCCGCGCCTCCCCTGCGATTCCAAGGATACCTCATGCACACCGTCGCCGCGTCCGACCTGCGTATTCCCGCCCTCGGCTTCGGCACCTGGCAGCTGGACGGGCCGACCGCTCGCTCCATGGTCGAGACGGCGCTGGAGCTGGGCTACCGCCACATCGACACCGCCTTTATATATAAAAACGAAAAGGAGGTGGGTGACGCTATCGCCTCCAGCAACATCCCCCGCGACGAGATCTTCATCACCACCAAGATCTGGACCGACAGCTTCCGCGACGGCGACCTGCAGCGCGCCGCGGAAGACAGCGCCGAGCGCCTGGGCGGGCCGGCCGATCTTTTGCTACTGCACTGGCCCAGCCCCTCCGCGCCGCTGGCCGAGACAATTGCGGCCCTGAACGACGCCAAGGCGAGGGGCCTGGCCCGCGGCATCGGCGTGTCGAATTTTCCAAGCAAGCTGATGCGCGAGGCGGCCGGCTATTCGGAAGAGCCGCTGATCACCAACCAGGTCGAGTACCATCCCTACCTGAGCCAGCAGGCCGTGTTGCAAACCGCCCGCGACATGGGCGCGACCCTGACCGCCTGGTCGCCGCTGGCGCGGGGCAAGACCGCCACCGATCCGGCCCTGATCGCCATCGGCGAGGCGCACAGCAAGACCGGCAGCCAGGTCGCCCTGCGCTGGCTGCAGCAGCAGCAGGGGGTGATCGCCATCCCCCGCACCACCAGCGCCACCCGCGCGGCGGAGAACATCGCCGTGTTCGATTTCGAGCTTTCGGACGCCGAGATGGCGATGATCTTCGACATTGCCACGCCGGGAGGCCGAACCGGCGACTGGCTCGACCCGGCGTTCCAGTGGGATAAACGCTAAAAGCTAAGTCACCCTCGGGCTTGACCCGAGGGCCCATAAGCTCGAACGGCTGTGGTTAGTCGGCGCTGCTTGCGTGTATGGGTCGTCGGATCAAGTCCGACGATGACGAAAAAAAGATCATGGCCTACCGCAGCCTTCGGGAATTCCTCGCCGCCCTGGAGAAACAGGGCGATCTGGTGCGCGTCGCCGAGCCGGTCAGCACCGTGCTGGAGATGACCGAGATCGCCACCCGCCTGCTGAACAGCGGCGGCCCGGCGGTCTTGTTCGAAAACCCGATTCGCGCCGACGGCACGCCCTCGCCCTATCCCTGCCTGGTCAACCTGTTCGGGACCGTGAAGCGCGTGGCCATGGGCGTGACCTTAGGCGGCAAGCCGCGCACTACCGCCGCCGAACTGCGCGAGGTGGGCGAAATCCTGGCCTTCCTGCGCCAGCCCGCGCCGCCAAAGGGGCTCAAGGGCGCGCTGGACATGCTGCCCCTGGCTCAGACGGTGCTGTCGATGCGGCCCAACGTGGTCAGGAGCGCGCCCGTGCAGCAGGTGGTGTGGAAGGGCGACCAGATCGATCTCACACGCCTGCCGGTGCAGACCTGCTGGCCGGGCGAGCCGGCGCCGCTGATCACCTGGCCGCTGGTGGTGACCAAGGGCCCGTGGAACGCGGCGGAGGACGACTTCAACCTCGGCATCTATCGCATGCAGGTGCTGGGACGGGACCGCGCCATCATGCGCTGGCTGGCCCATCGCGGCGGGGCCCAGCACTACGGCCGCCACAAGAAGGCCGGGCGGCGCGACCCCCTGCCCGCCTGCGCCGTGATCGGCGCCGATCCGGGCACGATCCTGGCGGCGGTGACGCCGGTGCCCGACACCCTGAGCGAATACCAGTTCGCCGGCCTGCTGCGTGGGGCCAAGCTCGATCTCGTGCCGGCCAAGACCGTACCTCTGATGGTGCCGGCCCAGGCGGAGATGGTCATCGAAGGCCACGTGCTGCTGGACGAATTCGAGGACGAAGGTCCCTACGGCGACCACACCGGCTACTACAACAGCGTCGAGAAATTCCCGGTGTTCCAAGTCTCTGCGATCACCATGCGCAAGGACCCGATCTACCTGACCACCCACACCGGCCGTCCGCCCGACGAGCCGAGCGTGCTGGGCGAGGCGCTGAACGAGGTCTTCATCCCGCTGTTCCAGCAGCAGTTCCCGGAAGTGGTCGACTTCTGGCTGCCGCCCGAGGGCTGCTCCTACCGCATCGCCGTCGTCTCGATGAAGAAGGCCTACGCCGGCCACGCCAAGCGCGTGATGCTGGGGGTTTGGAGCTACCTGCGCCAGTTCATGTACACCAAGTGGGTGATCATCGTGGACGACGACATCAACGCCCGCGACTGGAAGGACGTGATGTGGGCCGTCTCCACCCGCATGGACCCGGCCCGCGACATCACCGTGATCGAGAACACCCCGATCGATTACCTCGACTTCGCCTCACCGGTCAGCGGCTTAGGGTCCAAGATCGGCATGGACGCCACCGACAAGATCGGCGGCGAGACCACGCGGGAATGGGGCCGCAAGATCGAGATGGACCCGGACGTGGTGGCGGCGGTGACGGCGAAGTGGGCGAAGATGGGTCTGCCGTACTAGTCTCCCACACAACCCGGCGTCGCTTGCCCTGGCGCGCTAAAACGGGGTCTATGCGCTTTCGAAAATCACGGAAGACGCCATGGACCCCGCCATCTCCGGCCACGCCGCCGCCCTCTGGGTCGGCCTGAACCTGCTGCTGCTGCTGGTGCTGTCGGGCCTGGTGGTGCGGCTGCGCCAAAAGCACAAGATCGCCCTGGGCGACGGCGGCATCCCCGAGCTGGCGCGGGCCATCCGCACGTTCGGCAACGCCACCGAATATGTCCCCACCGGCATGGCCGCCATCGCCGTGCTGGCGGTGGTGCAGGCGCCGGCGGCGGCGGTGCACATCATCGGCCTGGCGCTGTTCGCCGGGCGGATGATCCACGCGGTGGGCCTGTTCAACACTGGCGGCGCCTCGGTGCCGCGCGCGCTCGGCATCGTCCTGACCTGGCTCGGCTATCTTTTCGCCGCCGTGGTGCTGTTGCTCTACGCGATAGCCTAGGCCTCAAAAATCCCGCTCACCCCGGCGAATGCCGGGGCCCAGATCGTATGGCTCGAACCTGCCGGCGATCGCACCCTTTCACCTGGATCCCGGCATTCGCCGGGACGAGCGGTGAGGGGGAAGCCGCTGCTTGAATGCTGCGGCGCCAAAGGCGATAACCCCGCCCATGGATGAAAACCTGCTCAACGACGTCGTCGCCGCGGCCCTCAAGGCGGGGGCGGACGCCGCCGAAGCCGTGGGCTCGCAACGCCAGGCCCTGTCGATCACCGTCCGCCTCGGCGAACTGGAAGAGGTCGAGCGCGAGGAGTCACGCGACCTGGGCCTGCGCGTCTTCATCGGCAAGCAGCAGGCCACCGTCTCCGGCTCCGACATCTCGTCAGAGGCCCGCGCCAACCTGATCGAACGCGCCGTGGCCATGGCCCGCCTGGCCCCGGAAGACCCCTACGCCGGCCTGGCCCCGCCCGAGCTGCTGTCCAAGGGTCCGCTGCCGGAGCTTGACCTGTTCGACCCGGCCGAGCCCGATCCCGAAACCCTCGAGGACGAGGCCCGCGCAGCTGAGGACGCCGCCCGCGCCGTGCCGGGCGTCGCCAACAGCCAGGGCGCCTCGTCCAGCTTCTCCGCCTCGCAATGGCGCCTGGTCACCAGCAACGGATTTTCCGGCCTGCACCGGGCCAGCGGCTTTTCGCTGTCGGCCGCCTGTATCGCCGGCGAGGGCGCGGCCATGGAGCGGGGCGGCGACTACCGCTCGACGCGCTGGCGCGAGGACCTGCCCTCCCCGGCCGAGATCGGCGCCGAGGCCGGCAGCCGCGCCGTGCAGCGGCTGGGCGCGCGCAAGATCGGATCCGTCACCGCCCCGGTGATCTTCGAGAACCGCCTGGCCGCCTCCCTGATCGGGCCGCTGATCGGCGCCATCAACGGCGCGGCGGTGGCGCGCGGGGTGTCTTTTCTGAAAGACCGCCTGGGCGACCAGCTGTTCTCGCAGAGCGTCAGCCTGATCGACGAGCCGCACGTGCGCCGCGGCCTCGGCTCCAGCCCGTTCGACGACGAGGGCGTGGCCAATAGGCGCACCGCCATCATCGACAAGGGGATGCTGACCACCTGGCTGCTCAACACCTCCACCGCCAAGCAGCTCGGCATGGAAACCACCGGCCACGCGGCGCGCGGCTCGGCCGGACCGCCCGGCGTCTCCACCTCCAACGTCACCTTGAGCACTGGGATGCGCGACCTGGCCGGGTTGATGGCCGACGCCAAGGCGGGCCTGCTGATCACCGGCATGTTCGGCCCCTCCCTCAACGCCAACACCGGCGACTGGTCGGTGGGCTGTTCGGGCTTCTGGTTTGAGAACGGCGAGATCGCCTATCCGGTCACCGAGGTCACCGTCGCCGGCAACCTGATCGACATCTGGGCTCGGATGATCCCGGGCGCGGACCTGGAGATTCGCGGCGCCGCCAACGCGCCCTCCCTGCTCGTCGACGGCCTCGCCATCGCCGGCAAATGACCGACCTCGACCTGCTGATGGACGGGGCGCGGGAGGCGGGAGAGCTCGCCCTGCGCTGCCAGTCGGCGGGGTTGAAGGTGAAGGCCAAGGCCGGCGGCTCACCGGTCACCGACGGCGACCTGGCGGTGGACGCCCTGCTGAAGGAGCGCCTGCTGGGCGCGCGGCCGGACTACGGCTGGCTGTCCGAAGAAACCGCCGACAACGGCGACCGCCTGACCTGCCGCCGCCTGTTCGTGGTCGACCCGATCGACGGCACCACCGCCTACCTGCACGGCACGCCCTGGTATTCGATCTCCGTGGCCGTGGTGGAAGACGGCCAGCCGGTGGCCGGAGTGGTCTGCGCCCCGGCGCTCGATGAAGTCTATTGCGCGGAAATCGGCGGCAAGCCGCTGCTGAACGGCAAACCGATCCATGTGTCGGACCGGCGCGACCTCTACGGCTGCGCCATGCTGGCCGATGCCCGCGCCATGGCCGCCGCCGCCTGGCCGGCGATGGATGTGGCCCGGCGCAACTCCATCGCCCTGCGCCTGTGCCTAGTCGCCAGCGGGGCCTTCGACGGCATGGCCTCGGTCAGCCACCTGCACGAGTGGGACATGGCCGCCGGCCACCTAATCGCCCGCTTGGCCGGCGCCACGGTGAGCGACTGCCACGGACGCGAGATCGCCTACAACCGCGCCATTCCGCGCAGCCGCGGCCTGATCGCGGCCAATCCGGTCCTGCATTCCTTGATCCGCGACACCCTCGGCGCTATCCCCACCCCGACGACAGTCTGACGGCGTTCCACGGAGAAACCCCCATGCCCGACAAACAACTGCTGCATCTGGTGATCGGCGGCGAACTGAAGGACGTGGCGGATATCGAATTCGCCGACCTGAGCAAGGTCGAGATGGTCGGCGCCTATCCCAACTACGCCCAGGCCTACAAGGCGTGGAAGTCCAAGGCCCAGTCGACGGTCGACAACGCCCACGCCCGCTACTTCATCCTGCACGCCCACCACCTGCTCGACCCGCGCGACGATGAGGATCACGAGCACTAGGCCGGACTACTAGGGAATGACGACGGCTCCGTCTTCCTTGACGAAGTGGTCGGGCTGACGGTCCAACAGCGGCAGCACCTCTTCCGAGGGCCGGCAGAGTCTCACGCCCTTGGGCGTTTTGACGATAGGACGGTTCACCAGCACCGGATGGTCGACCATCGCCTTAAGGATAGCGCTGTCGCTGGCGCCGGAAACGAGCAGGCCTAGTTCGGCGGCGGGCGTTCCCTTGTCCCGAAGGAGCTCCCGCGCGGTCAGACCGGTCGCGCTGACGAGTTCGTCAAGCAGCGCGGGCGTCCAGCCGGACTGAAGGTACTCAACGACCTCCGGTTCGTATCCGGCGGCCCGGATCAGGGCGAGGGTGTTGCGCGAGGTTCCGCAATCGGGGTTGTGATAGATGGTGATCGGAAAGTCGGTCATTCGGAACGCTCCCTGGCGAAAAGCCAGCCCAGGGCCAGAGTTCCCACAAGGCCGCCGATGATTTCGCCCAGGATGAAGCCAGGAACCGAGTGGGGCGCTATGCCGGCGAAAGTGTCCGACAGGCTGCGGGCCACCGCCACCGCCGGATTGGCGAACGATGTCGAGGCGGTGAACCAATAGGCCGCGACGATGTAGAGCCCAACCATCCAAGGCGTCGCCTGCGGCCGGTAGCGCAAGGAGCCGAGGATGGCGGCCACCAGCCCGAAGGTGGCGACCGCCTCCGCGAAAGCCTGGTTTGGCCCATCGCGCAGCTTGGTGGAGATTTGCAGAATGGGCTCGCCGAACATAGCGTGGGCCGACCAGACGCCAAGCACGGCCCCCACGATCTGCGCGGGAATGAAGGCCAGGGCGGTTCGCCACGGCAGTTCCCGCCGCACGGCGAACATCAAGGACACCACGGGGTTGAAATGGGCGCCCGAGAGCGGACCGAAAATCGTGATCAAAACGACCAGCCCCGCGCCCGTGGCCAGGGTGTTGCCGAGCAGCGCGACCGCGTCGTTTCCATCGGCGAGGGTCTCGCCCATGATCCCCGAGCCGACGACGACAGCCAGCAGCAGGGCGGTTCCGAGCATTTCGGCGACAATCTTGCGCGCGAAGCTCGTCCGCTCCAGCGGCGGCTCCAGACTTGCGTCGGCGCTCATTGAACCGCGCCGTCGTCCAGCTTGCCGATCCGGTCGAGGCTGGCTTTCAGCGCGGCGTGGTCCAGGTTTTCCAGCGGCAGCGCGATGAAAGCGTCGATCCGCTTTGCGAGGCGCTCGTAGGTTTCAGCGAAGGCGGCGGCGACCTCCCGCTCCGCACCGGTCACGGCGGCGGGGTCTGGAACGCCCCAGTGCGCCTTCAGCGGCCCGCCCGGCCAGATCGGACAAACCTCGCCCGCCGCATTGTCGCAGACGGTAATGACGAAATCGAGTTGAGGAGCGCCTGACGCCGCGAACTCATCCCATGACTTTGAACGAAACGCCCCGGTTGGGCGGCCTAGTCGCTTGAGCAGAACCAGGGCGTGCGGATGGACCTCTCCCTTCGGGAATGACCCTGCCGAATGGGCGACAACCCGGCCCGCGCCCTTCTCATTGATCAGGTCTTCGGCCAGGATCGAGCGCGCCGAATTGCCGGTGCAGAGAATGAGAACATGCAGGGGCCGGTCGGTCACGACAGCGTCTCCGTCACAGGGGTGGGGCAGCAGGCATTTGAGGCGGGCGACGCCGTCAGCGGCGCGCAGATTTCTGGCCGGCCCGCGCAACAGTCCTGCATCAGGAACGCCAGGAGCCGGCTCATGCCCTCGTAGTTGGCGCTGTAGAAGATCGAGCGTCCTTCGCGCCGGGATGTCAGCAGGCCCGCGTGAAGGAGGGAATGCAGATTCGCGGTTGTGGTGCTCGGCGGACTCGATACGTGACGGGCGATATCGCCCGCCGCGACGCCCTGCGGCCCAGCCACGACTAATCGCCGGAAGATCGACAGCCTGCCCTCGTGCGCGAGCGCCGACAGATTGATGACAGCGGTTTGTATTTCCATATTTCTAGAATAAAGAAAATATGTGACCGATCAACGACGTTCCGAACGATTTCAATGACCGACTTTCCCGCCCTCGAAGTCCCCTATCTGG
>CANJOB010000128.1 GCA_947475655.1 Caulobacterales bacterium
ATGGACTTCATGAAGCCCATGGGGTTTCCGTTGCGGGCGGCGAAGCCCTTGACGATGTAGGTGTCGCCTTCCTTCAGCGAGCCGGGGCCCGAGCGGGCCAGGCCGGAGCGGCGCAGGGTGGCGGCCGCCTGGGTCTGGAAGGTCCACTTCGTGGTGGTGCCGTTGGGGTTGGTGACGATGAAGTGCGCCATCGAGTGCGGGTTGATGAACTCGATCTTCTCGAGCACGGCCTTCAGTTCGACCGGCTTCTTGAAGTCGTATTGACCGCTGATCGAATGGTGGGCCAGCGCCGGCGCCGTAGCCGCGAGCGCTCCGAAGACCGTCAGGACGGCCAGAGTTCTAATCTTTCCCATAGTCCGCTTCCTTTTTTCCCCATCGGCTCGTTCTTCGAACCGAATTCATCGCTCAAACCACACCGCTAGATATCTGCCGACGCTTCGTCAAGATGAGTCGTCGGCTCGCGAACGGTGGCCCGTCGGAGGTTCATAAACAACCTGCCGCTGACCACTGTCAAACAGTTTCTGCGTTAGGGTGAAACACTATACGTCACTGTCTTGTAACTTATAGCTGGCCTCTGATTTATACGGCAGCGCAATAAATATGCGCTCACTATTACAAGTGAGAAATACTCTCCGGGCCTGCCCGTCCGCCTGGGGCGAACCGCATTCGCCTTTTCCCCACCGCTGGAAGAGCCGTTCCAGACCCTGAAAACAGATAGGCCCCGTTGCTTGCGCAACGAGGCCCAGAACCGTTTCCGTTTAGCCGCTCCGCCTAGAAGGAGAAACGGACGCCCGCCTTGAAGTTACGCCCGACCAGATCGTACGGGTTGCCACCCGGCACGATGTAGAGGCCCACCAGCGGCGGATCCTTGTCGAACAGGTTTTCGACCACGCCGAACAACTGAAGGCGGCGGCCCTCTTCCTGGATCAGGTCATAGGTCGATGACAGGTTCCACAGGGTCGACGACGGGAAGCGGTTCTTGTTGATCGAGTTGTTCGCTGCCGGGTTGTAGTCCGGATCGTCCGGGCCCTTGAGGATCTGGCTGTACTTGACGTTGGTCGTGTACTTCACGTTCAGGTTCGTCGAGAACTTCTCCAGCGTGTAGGTGAAGTTGAAGTTCATCGTCCAGTCCGGCACGAACTGGCCGGCGGTGTCCTGGTCTTCAGGCGGCAGGCCGCCCGGACGCGGCGAGATCGTCCGCAGGTCGTCGACCCATGTCGCGAGACCACGGAAGTCGAGGCGGCCCGGGATGCCGATGGCGTCGATCGGCGGACGCATCGACAGTTCGATGTCGACGCCGTTCGTCTTCTGCCGGTTCAGGTTCAACGGAGCGTTCTTCATGTAGCAGAAGCCGGTCGGCGAACTGGTGCAGAAGGTGATGAACGAGGCGTACTCGGTCAGGCCCAGCAGGTAGTAGCGGTCCAGCACTTCCTGGTTGGCGATGGAGCCGATGATGTCCTTCACGTCGATCGAGTAGTAGTCGACGGCCAGACGCGAAGCCCAGGCCCATTCCCATGTCGGCTGCAGCACGACACCGGCGGTGAAGGTGTCAGCGATTTCCGGCTGCAGGTTCGGGTTGCCGCTGCTCTCGCCGCTGGTCAGGGCCTGTTGGCCGGTCACCTTGTTGATCAGGATCGAGGCGCCGCTCTGGCCCTTGAGGAACAGTTCGTTGATGTTCGGCGCGCGGATGTCACGCGAACGCGTGGCGCGGAAGCGCACGGTGTCGTTGACTTCCCAGGTGCCGCCCACCTTCCACGTCGTCACCCCACCGCTGGTCGAATAGTCGGTGCGGCGGACGGCGGCGTTGCCGTCGAGCTGCTTAATGAACGGCAGGTCCTTGAGGATCGGCACGCCGACTTCGGCGTAGGCTTCCTTGACCGTGATCGACGCGTCGAACGAGACGTTGTTCTCGTTGACGAGATACAGCGGACGGCCGCCGTAGGCCGCAACGGATTCGAAGTCGATCTTGCGCCATTCGGCGCCGACCGCCAACGAGACCGGCCCGGCCGGCAGGGCGAAGGGCTCGCCCGACAGGTTCACCTGGGCCGACTGCTGGTCGACGTCCTCGTCGGCGCGCGAGTCGCCGTGCACATAGGCAAGGGCTTCCGGCGACGCGTTCTTGGTGCCGAACGGGTTGTAGGGCACGCAGCCCGGCTCAAGGTTCGCTGTCCAGATGGCGCGCGTGTTGGCGTCGCGGGCCAGGAACATCGGGTTCTGCGCCACGGGCCCGCAGATCGGCGTGCCGTTGGGGCCCGGGATCACGAAAAGCGAAGCGTAGTAGTTGGCCGTTTTCTGGGTGTCGAGGAAGGCGCGGTTGAAGTCGCTGTGGCCGCGCTGATAGCCTGCGTCCCAACGCCAGCCGTCCAGGATCGTGCCCTGCAGCCCGACAGTCCAGTTGATGTTGCGCAGCACGTTGCCCGAGTTCCAACCCGGGAATTCCGAGGTGGGGCCCGAGCCCAGCTTGGCCATGGTGAAGGTCGGTAGATTCTGCGCCACCATCGCGGCGCGTATCGACGCCGGAATATAGGGGTTGTCCTGACGGATGATGATGTCCGCCGGGCTCCAGCCGAAGATGCGCACGTGGGTGCGCAGTTCGCCGACGTTGACCGTGCCGTAGGCGGTGAGGTTCGGCGACACCTCGTACTCCAGGCGCGCCATGGTGGCGTACCGCTCGTACGGCCCCTTGATCATCTGGTAGCCGTTGTTGGTGTTCAGGTAGTTGGTCTGGTTGGGCGAATACATCATCGAGGTGCCGACGATGGGGCCAAACTGGAACTGGTAGGGATTGCCGTTGACGTCGAAGGCGGTGTTCTTCAGCGGACCGCTGAGGATGAAGCCGCCGGCGGTGTTGTTCGAGCGTTCGGCGTAGTCGGTGAAAATCTGCGACGGCAGGCCCGCGGCGCGGGTGGCCGGCAGGGCGAACACGGCCGGCTCGCGGCGGCCCCACGCGCGGTCGTAGGTGCTGAGGACGCCCTGGTTTTCGTTGTAGTCGCCGCCGATGATGAAGCGGGCCTTGTCGTCGAGGAAGGTCGTGCCCCACGCCAGGCTGACCAGGTTTTCGACGTTGTCGCCGTGCATCGAGCGGCCGGTCTGCACTGTGCCCGTGAAGCCGTCGATACGCTTCTTCAAGATGAAGTTCACCACGCCGGCGACGGCGTCGGAACCGTAAGCCGCCGAGGCGCCGCCGGTCACGATTTCAGTGCGCTCGATCAGGCTGGCGGGCAGGAGGTTGGTGTCAAACACGCCGGTGCTGTTCACCGGGTTGGGACGCAGGCCGTCGACCAGGATCAGGGTGCGGACGTTACCCAGACCGCGCAGGTCGAGCAGGGCCTGACCGGCGACGCGCATGCCGAACATGGCGTTGTTCAGACCGCCGCTGGAGCGGAACACCGGCACGTCCTTGGTCAGGTCGAACACCGTGGTGGCGGCGCGGGCTTCGAGCTGGGCGGCGCCCAGCACGGTCACCGGCGTCGGGGCCTGGAAGCCGGCGGTGGCCAGGCGCGAACCGGTGACCACGACGGCCTCAACGGCGGCATCGGCATCGGCAGCCTGAGCATTCGCCAGTTGCGGCATAGCCAGGGCCAGCACGCCAAGCGCGGCCGAGCCGAGCAGGTTAAGCGTGCGCGACGCTCCAGGCATAGTTGTCGTGTTCGTTGGCCGCATGATTCGTCTCCCCAATTTAATTTTCTTTTTAAGCAAATGACCGGCGCGATACGGCCCGTCGGACATCTAACTTCTTCGAGTTAAGCTCGATTGCCTCCGTCTGGCAAGCACTGGGGGGGGTACCAATGCCGCGCGGACACCAAGCCGAAGTCGCTTTTGAGTGTAATAACATTACCGGCGAGCTTTCGTCTTCTTTCGCAATTGGGCGCGGAATTCCGTTGCTTTGAAAGCGATACGGCTTGCTTTGCCGCCTCGGGCGGCATCCTGGGAGAGAGTGGCTTTTGCGCGATAGCATTGCCCTGTGACCACCTCGTCCCCTGGGCCGGACGACAGGATCCTGCTGCCTGCGCGAAAAAGGCCCCGCTGCTCGCGCAGCGGGGCCCCTGACAGATCGGAACTTTCGACCGGTTAGAACGTGAAGCGGACGCCGGTCTTGAAGTTGCGGCCGACCAGATCGTACGGGTTGCCGCCCGGCACGATGTAGAGGGCCACCAGCGGCGGATCCTTGTCGAACAGGTTCTCGACCACGCCGAACAGTTGCAGTCGGCGCTTGTCCTCGCGGATCAGGTCGTAGGACAGGGTCGTGTTCCACAGGGTGGAAGACGGGAACCGGTTCTTGTTGATCGAGTTGTTGGACGCCGGGTTGTAGTCCGGGTCATCCGGCCCTTTGAGGGTCGTGCTGTACTTGATGTTGGTCGTGTACTTCACGTTCACGTTGGCGGTGAAGCGGTCCAGCGCATAGGTCAGGTTGAAGTTCATCGTCCAGTCCGGGACGAACTGACCGGCGGTGTCGATGTCCTGCGTGCCGCCGGCGGTGGTGGGGGAGATGGTGCGCAGGTCGTCAACCCAGGTGGCCAGACCGCGGAAGTCCAGGCGGCCCGGGACGCCGATGGCGTCGATCGGCGGCCGCATGGAGAGTTCCAGGTCGAGGCCGCTGGTCTTCTGCCGGTTCAGGTTCAATGGCGCATTGACGGTGTAGCTGAACCCGATTGGCGAATTGTCCAGCGTCAGGTAGGCGCAGTATTCCGGCAGCTTGTTGACGAAGCAGCGGTCGACGATGTCCTGGTTAGGGATCGAGCCGATCACGTCCGCGATATCGATCGAGTAGTAGTCGAGCGACATACGCGCGCCCCAGGCCCACTCGAACGTCGGCTGGAACACGATGCCGGCGGTGAGGGTGTCGGCGATTTCCGGACGCAGGTTCGGGTTGCCGCGGGTTTCGCCGCTGACCAGGGTGTTGACCCCGTTGGCGCGGTTGGTGAGCGTGCCGGCGCCGCTTTGCCCCTTCAAGAAGGCCTCGATGACGTTTGGCGCGCGGATGTCCCGCGAACGGGTGGCGCGCAGACGCACCATGTCGTTGACTTCCCAGGTGGCGCCGACCTTCCAGGTGTTGACGCCGCCGGACACCGAGTAGTCGGTGTGGCGGACCGCGCCGTTCAGATCGAGCGCCTTGACGAAGGGAAGATCCTTCAGCAGCGGCACGCCGGCTTCGGCATAGGCTTCCTTGGTGGTGATGTCGGCGCTGTAGGAAACGTTGTTCTCATTGGTCAGGTACAGAGGCGCCGAGTTGTAGGCCGCGACCTCGTCGAAGTTCAGCTTGCGGTATTCGGCCCCGAAGGCCAGCGACACCGGGCCGGCGGGCAGCATGAAGGGCTCGCCGGAGACGTTGAACTGGACGGTGCGCTGCTTGATATCGTCATCGCCGCGCGAGGCGCCCTCGACGTAGCGGATCGCTTCAGGCGAGGTGTTGCGGGTGCCGAACGGGTTATAGGGGATGCAGCCCGGCTCCAGGTTGGTGATCCACTGGGCGCGGACCGCGGCGGTCTGGGCGTTGAAGATCGGGTTGGTGGCGATCGGGCCGCAGATCGGCGTGCCGTTCGGGCCCGGCACCGCGTAGAGGGCCGCGTAATAGTTGGCCGTCTTCGTCGTGTTCAGGAAGGCGCGGTTGAAGTCGGTTTTGCCTTGCTGGTAGCCGACATCCCAGTTCCAGCCGGCGTATTCGCCCGCCAGGCCGAAATCGGCGTTTATGTAGCGTGTGACGTTGCCCGAGGTCCAACCTTCAAGTTCCGAGTTCGGCGACGTCAGCTTGCTCATCGTGAACGACGCGATGTTCTGCGTCGCCATGGCCGCCGCGAGGGAGGCCGGGATGTAGGGGTTGCCCCTGTTGATGATAATGTTGGTCGGGGTGCCGCCCAGAATCTCGACGTGCGTCTGCAGATTTCCGACGTTGACCGTGGCGTGGGCAGTGATATCGGGCGTGATCTCATACTCCAGCCGGGCCAGGGCGGCGTAGCGCTCGTACGGACCCTTGATCGCCTGGTTGGAGTTCGACCCGTTCTGATAGTTGGTCTGGGTCGGCGAGATCATGAACGTCGAGCCGTTGATCGAGTTCGGGCCCGACGAAAACTGGATCGGGTTGCCGTTCAGGTCGAAGGCGGTGCCCTTGAGCGGTCCGGTGGTGATGAAGCCGGCGGCGGTGTTCAGGTTCTGCTCGACGTAGTCGGAGAAGATTTGCGACGGCAGGCCGGCGGCGCGGTTGTTGCCGGTGGCGAACACGCCCGGCTCACGACGGCCCCAGGCGCGGTCGTAGTAGCTCTTGACACCCTTGTTGTCGTTGTAGTCGCCGCCGATGATGAAGTGCAGCTTGTCGTCCAGGAAGGCCTTGCCATAGGCTAGGCTGATCAGGTTCTCCTGGTTGTCGCCGTGCATCGAGCGGCCGGTCTGCACCGTGCCGGTGATGCCCTCCAGGCGCTTCTTGAGGATGAAGTTGACCACGCCGGCGACGGCGTCCGAACCGTAGGCCGCCGAGGCGCCGCCGGTCACCACTTCGGTGCGGTCGATCAGGCTGGCCGGCAGCAGGTTGGTGTCGAAGCCGAGCGAATTGTTCACCGGCGTGGGCCGAAGGCCCTCGACCAGGGTCAGGGTGCGGGTCGAGCCCAGGCCGCGCAGGTCGAGCACGGCCTGACCGACGGTGCGGATGCCGAACACGGCGTTGTTGAGGCCCGCGCTGGAGCGGAACACCGGGATGTCCTTGGTCAGGTCGAACACGGTGGTGGCGGCGCGCGATTCCATCTGAGCGGCGCCCAGGACAGTGACGGGCGTCGGGGCCTGGAAACCGGCGTTGGCCAGGCGCGAACCGGTGACGACCACCGCTTCCACGGCGGCGGCGTCGCCCGCCGCCTGGGCTTGCGCCAACTGAGGCATCGTCAAGGCCAGCACGCCGAAGGCGGCTGATCCGAGCAGGTTTCGTGTGGTCCGGGACGGAAGACGGATCGATGGCGTGTGTGTGGCCCGCATACTCAACTCCCCAATTCTTTTTTGTTGTGCGCTATTCAGCGTCTCGCAACCGCACCGCGGCTCGGATTCTGTTATATCAGAACAGTAATGGCTGGCAATGAGCACGCTGCGGCCACGGCGACACTGGCGCTGTGTTTTCTTGGACCCGCCGCGGAGGCCTCCGCGGGAAGCACCGGTCTGCTAGGGCTTCTTCAGGCTGAAGACCAGGATTTCGACCGGTTTGTCGCCAAGAACGGCGAAGGCGTGCTGGGCTGGCATCCGGGGCATGAAATAGACCTTGCCCTTCGAGCCCATATTGACCTGGTCGTCGATCTGCAGCCGCATCTGGCCGTCGCTCATCTGCACCGTCATCTCGTCCCAACCGCCGGCGCCGAAGTGCATCTGCTGGTTGAGGCCCACAGGCAGGACGATGTGCCTGACCTTGACCTGGGGGTTGTCGACCAGAAGCGTCTGAATCAGGCGGGGCTGCGGCGCGGGCGTCTGCGCCACCAGGGGTTGCACGGACGCGAACAGGCCCGTCAGGGCGACGGCGCCGAGCACGGCGAAGGGGACTCTTTTCATGGAAAATCCTGTGATTTCAGCGCTGGAAAACGGATCGGTGCGCGCAGCGTGGAGCCGCACGCACCGCATGCTTGGAAAGCCGGGTCAGTGGCGGATCTGGCTGACCATGTTGGCCATGTCGTAGTCCTTGCACGGCACGCCCTCGGGCAAATATGCCTTCGGACTGGCGTTGAGCGGCACGCGGCGGGCGGGCATGACCCACGGCTCGACCAACACGCCCGGGTCGTCGACGGTCACCTGGTAGAGCAGGGTGTCGCCCTCGCGCCAGAGGCGCTCGATGGTGTGCTTCTGGTCGGAGGTGAAGAAGCCGCCCTTGTCCATCCAGGTCAGGTCGTTGAGGCCGACCGAATCCACCACCAGCACATCGCCGTCCCACTTGCCGACGCTGTCGCCATAGAAGGTCACGTCCAGGGACCGTACCGGGTCGTGCGGCCGCCCGTCGGTCGGGATGACGCGGTAGTCGGCCGGCGATCCGTTGCCGGCGCGGTAGAAGAAGATGATGTCATTGGCGTTCTGGACGATCCGCGCGGGGGCGCCGACCCGCGGCACGCCCGATGACTGGCAGGCGAAGATCGGGTCTTCCTTGTTGGTGTTCATGTCCAGGTACTGCACCCGATCCCAGAACTCCGGCTTGTAGAGCGGGCGGTTCATGCCCGTCCGGGCCGTGAACTCGCCGTCGATCGACTGGTTGGTGCGCTCGTCGCACTCGAACTGGGTTGGGGCGCAGCGGCGCGAATCCATGATCCGGTTGAATTCGACGTTGTCGTCGTCGTCGCCGCCCCGGCCGCCCCACATGCCGTTCAGGTCGGGCTTGCCGTCCGCCGTTCGCGGCGGGGGCTGTTTGGCGGGGGCCGCGGAAGCCTGGGCCAGTGCGTTGGTGGCGAAGGCGGCCGCCAACAGGGCGGTCGCGGCCAGCAGATGCGCGCGTTTCAGTGTCATGTGGCGTCCCTCCCAGGATCTTCCTGTTACGATGTTCGGCGTGTGAATTTCCGCCACGGCCATGAACGCCGCAGGGGTACGCTCTCGCTTAGCCCGCTAGGAGAAAACTCGCGGCGGCCCTGTCCGGCCGGCCCAAATCCAAACAAAAACCCCAGGAACCGCGTTTCTGCGATGTCCTGGGGTCCTGTGTTTCCTAGCTTTTCAGCCCAACCTTAGCCGTTCGGATCGCCGAACCAGAAGGTGAGTTCCTTCCCGTCGGGGAAGGTCATGGACTTCATGAAGCCCATGGGGTTTCCGTTGCGGGCGGCGAAGCCCTTGACGATGTAGGTGTCGCCTTCCTTCAGCGAGCCGGGGCCCGAGCGGGCCAGGCCGGAGCGGCGCAGGGTGGCGGCCGCCTGGGTCTG
>CANJOB010000129.1 GCA_947475655.1 Caulobacterales bacterium
GGGCATCATGGTCAAGACCGACTTCCGCGTCGGACAGCAGTACACCTTCTTCTACACGCCAGCCCGCGACGGCTCCAACACAGGCTTCATCACCGCCGTCACCATCAACGGCAAGAAATTCCAGATCGTGAAGTTCTAGGCCAAGCGCCCCGCCTGAAAGAAAAGAGCCCAGCGCCGAATCCGGCGCTGGGCTTCTTCGTGCCTGCCTGACGGGCCGCTAGTACGCCGGCACCATCCAGTGGAACACGTACTGCTGCAGCACCACGACAATGCCGAGAATCAGCGTCAAAATGATGCTGTGCTTGAAGGTGCGGGCCATGATCTCGCCCTCGCGGCCTTTGAGGTCGGTCACCGCCGCGCCGGTGGCGATGTTCTGTGGCGAGATCATCTTCCCCATCACCCCGCCGCTGGAGTTGGCGGCGGCGAACAGCACCGGGTCCAGGTTCAGTTGCCGCGCGGCCACCACCTGCAGGTTGCCGAAGAGGGCGTTACCTGAGGTGTCCGAGCCCGACAGGAACACCGCCAGCCAGCCGAGGAACGGCGACAGCAGCGGGAACAGGAAGCCGGCCGACGCGACCCCCAGGCCCAGCGTGTAGTTCATGCCGGAGTAGTTCATCAGATAGGCCAGGCCGACGATCAGGGTGACGGTCAGGATGGCCAGCCGCACCTGTTTCCAGGTCAGGGCCAGGGCGCTCAGATAGCCCTTGAAGCCGAGGCCGACGACGGTGGCGGTGATGATCGAGGACAGCAGGATCGCCGTGCCGGTGGCGAGGGGCTGGAAGTCCCACACCGCCGCGTAAGGCTTGTCGTAGAGGGTGATGTAGACTTGGTTGTTGAGGCCCTCCCACGGCACCTTCATCGAGCCGATCAGGTTGACCTTCAGCAGGGTCCACAGGATCACCACCACGGAGATGATGATCCACGGCAGCCAGCCCTGCCATGGCGGGATGCTGCGGTCGCCGCTGACGGCCTTGGCGCTTTCGGCGATGGCGTATTCGGCCTCGTGCGCCGGCTTCCAGAAGCGGAGGAAGATCAGAGACCCAATCAGGGAGGCCAGGGCAGAGAGCACGTCGGTCAGGTGATAGGCCAGGTAGTTGGAGGCGACGAACTGGCCCAGGGCGAAGCTGGCGCCGGCGACCACCAGCAGTGGCCACAACGTCTTGATGGAGCGCCAGCCGCCGTAGATGCCGATGACGTAGAACGGCAGGATCAGGGCCATGAAGGGAAGCTGGCGGCCAATCATGGCGCCCAGCACGGTGTCCGGCAGGCCGGTCACCGCCGCCAGTGTGACGACCGGCGCGCCTAGCGCCCCGAACGCGACCGGGGCGGTGTTGAAGATCAGGGTGAAGGTCAGGGCCTCGATCGCCGGGAATCCGACCATGACCAGCAGGGCGGTGGTGATGGCCACCGGAGCGCCGAAGCCCGCTACCCCTTCCAGCAGGGAGCCGAAGCAGAAGCCGATCACAACCAGCACGATGCGGCGGTCGTTGGGCAGGTGCTGAATGGTCCAGTCCTTGAAGGCGTCGAACCGGCCCGACGCCAGCGCCACGTTGTAGAGGGTCAGGGCGTTGAACACGATCCACATGATCGGCCACAGGGCGAAGGTCATACCCGCGCCGACGCTGCGGGCGGCGAGGCCGGTAGGCAGCTTCCACACCGTAATGGCGATGATGATGGCCAGGACCAGCCCGGCCAGCGAAGCCTGCCAGGCCGGCCGCCGCAGCACACCGAGCATCACCAGCACGGCGGCGACGGGAATCAGCGCTGTCAGGAAGGAGAAGAACAGGCTCCCGCCGACAGGCGTCAGCAATTGGTGAAACATCTAAGGCATCCCCCCGAACGCGCCCGCTTCCTGGCCTTGCAAGGGGGGCGGCTTCAAACCATTGGTCCACGGATTACGTTGCGCACGCAAGCTGTGTATTTTCGTTCGGTCAAGCTTCTCGCCCCGTGGAACAGGACAGACCCATGCCGACCCAGCCTCTCGCCGTCCGCGCCTGCGTATTCGATGCCTACGGCACCCTGTTCGACTTCGGGTCGGCCGCCGCGGCCTGCGGCGACATGCTCGGCGATAAGACCTCGGCCCTGACCACGCTGTGGCGCGACAAGCAACTGCAATACACCTGGCTGCGCAGCCTGCAGGGCCATTACGTCGACTTCTGGCAGGTCACCGGCGACGCGCTCGATTTCGCCCTGGAGACGCTGGGCCTGGATCAACCGGCGATCCGCGAGCGGCTGATGCAGCTCTATCTTTCGCTGGAGTGTTTCCCCGAGGTCCCGGCCGTGCTGCGCCGGCTGAGGGACATGGGCTTTTCCACCGCCATCCTGTCGAACGGCTCGCCGCCGATGCTGGAGAGCATCGTCAGCAAGGCGGGCCTGGGCGGCCTGCTCGACGAGGTGCTGTCGGTTGACGAGATGGGGGTCTTCAAGACCCATCCCAGCGTCTATCGCATGGCCGCCGACCGGATGGGCGTTCCCGCCGGCCAGATCACCTTCCAGTCGTCGAACGCCTGGGACGCGTACGCCGCCTCCGCGTTCGGGATGCGCGTGGTCTGGTGCAACCGTTACGGCCAGCGCCGCGAGCGCCTGCCCGGCGCCCCAGACCGCGAGATCACCACTTTGAGCGACCTGCCCGGCCTGCTGACCCTGGCCTAGCCGCCGGCCTTCATCCTGGCTCGGAACTGGTGCAGCAGGGGCTCGGTGTAGCCGTTGGGCTGGGCTGCGCCCTCGAACACCAAAGCCCGGGCGGCCTGGAACGCGAGGCTCTGCTGCTCGCGGCCGCTCATCGGCTGGTAGAGCGGGTCGCCGGCGTTCTGGGCGTCGACCTTGGCGGCCATGCGCGTCAGGGCCGCGTCGGCCTGGGCCGGTGAGCAGACCCCGTGCAGCAGCCAGTTGGCCATGTGCTGGCTGGAGATGCGCAGGGTGGCGCGGTCCTCCATCAGGCCGATGTCGTGGATGTCGGGCACCTTGGAGCAGCCGACCCCCTGGTCGACCCAGCGCACGACGTAGCCGAGGATTCCTTGCGCGTTGTTGTCCAGCTCGTCGGCGACCTCCTGCTGGGTCCAGTTGCGGCCGGGAGCCGCGAGCGGAAGGGTCAAGAGGTCGGTCAGGCTGGCGACAGGTTCGGACCGACGCTCCTGCTGGCGGGCGAACACATCGACGGCGTGGTAGTGGGTGGCGTGCAGGGTCGCCGCCGTGGGCGAGGGGGTCCAGGCGGTATTGGCCCCGGTCATCGGGTGGCCGATCTTCTGAACCAGCATGTCGGCCATGCGGTCGGGCGCGGCCCACATGCCCTTGCCGATCTGCGCCTTGCCCGAGAGGCCGCAGGCCAGGCCGATCTGCACGTTGCGGTTCTCGTAAGCGATGATCCAGGCGGAGGACTTCATCTCGCCCTTGGGGACCATGGGTCCGGCCTGCATGGAGGTGTGCATCTCGTCGCCGGTGCGGTCGAGGAAGCCGGTGTTGATGAACACCAGGCGGTCCTTCACCGCGTGGATGCAGGCGGCGAGGTTGGCGGACGTCCTGCGCTCCTCGTCCATCAGCCCGACCTTGATGGTGTGCCTGTTGAGGCCCAGCAGGTCCTCAACCGCGTCGAACAGGCGGTTGGCGAAGGCGGCCTCGTCGGGGCCGTGCATCTTCGGCTTGACGATGTAGATCGACCCGGCGCGGCTGTTGACGAAGCGACCGCTGCGCTTGAGGTCGTGCACGGCGATCAGGCTGGTCATCACCGCGTCCAGCATGCCCTCGAACCCTTCGGAGCCGTCCGCCAGCCGGATCGCGGGCGTGGTCATCAGGTGGCCGACGTTGCGCACGAACAGCAGGGATCGGCCGGGCAGCACCAGCTCGCCGCCTTTAGGGGCGGTGTACCGACGATCTTCCTCCAGGGCGCGGGTCATCGAGCGCCCGCCCTTGTCGAAGGTGGCTTCCAGGTCGCCCTTCATCAGGCCAAGCCAGTTGCGGTAGGCCTCGACCTTATCTTCCGCGTCGACCACGGCGACGGAGTCTTCCAGGTCGACGATGGTCGACAGCGCGCTCTCCAGCACCAGGTCGGCGACGCCTGAGGGATCGTCCTTGCCGATGGCGTGGCTACGGTCGATGACCAGCTCGATATGGATGCCGTGGTGCTTGAGCAGCACAGCGCTAGGCGCCGCCGCGTCGCCGCGGTAGCCGGCCAGGGCGGAGGGGTCCTTGAGGGCGGGTACGAGCTGGCCGTTCTCGACGCTGAGCGCTCCGGCCTGGGTCCAGCTCCCCCCTGCGAGCGGGACCGACTTGTCGAGGAAGGCCTTGGCCCAGGCGATCACCTCGGCCCCGCGCACCGGGTCATAGCCCTTGCCCGCCGGAACGCCCGGAAGCGCGTCCGTGCCGTACAGGGCGTCGTACAGGCTGCCCCAGCGCGCATTGGCGGCGTTCAAGAGAAAACGGGCGTTGAGCACCGGCACCACCAGCTGCGGCCCGGCCAGCCGCGCCACCTCGTCGTCGACGCCCGTGGAGGTGATCGAGAACGGCGCCGGCTCGGCGACCAGGTAGCCGATCTGCCGCAGGAACGTCTGGTAGGCGGCCGGGTCGAAGGTCTTGTTGGCTTGATGCCAAGCGTCGATCTTGGCCTGAAGGTCGTCGCGCACCGACAACAGGGCGCGGTTGTCCAGGGTTAGCTTGGCGTAGATGTCCGCCACGCCGCGCCAGAACGCCTCCGCCCCGACACCCGTCCCCGGCAGCGCCTCGTCCTCAACGAAACGCACCAGGCTCTCAGCGACGCAAAGCCCCGCCTTGTCGATCATGCCGTCCAACCTATTGCGCCTTCAGCCCAGCGGCGGCGATGCCGGCCAGGGCGGCGATCTCGTCGTTGTCGGAGGTGTCGCCGGTGATGCCCACGGCGCCGATCGGGTAGCCGTCATCGCCGACGACAATGATTCCGCCGGCCACCGGCAGCAGGCCGTTGGGCGCCAGCCCCGCCAGGGCGCCGATGAAGTGGGGCCGGGCGATGGCGATCTCTTCCAGCTTGCGCGACGACATGCCCATGGCCAGGGCGCCGGCCGCCTTGCCGGTGGCGACCCGCTCGCGCATCAGCGAGGCGCCGTCCGAGCGCTGGAAGGCGATCAGGTGCCCCCCCGCGTCGACCACCGAGACGCTGAGCGGCTTCATCTTCAACTCGGCGCCCTTGGCGAAGGCGGCGGCCATGATCTTCTGGGCGTGGTCGAGGGTGATGCGGCTCATGTCGTTCTCCTGGTTTGGGCTAGATGGGATAGGGCGGCGGGCGCGGGACCGCCAGTGGCCCAGTCGAGTAATTCCACGGTATGCACAACGGGCGCGGCGGCGCGCTGGCCGATCTGCACCGCGCAGCCGATGTTGCCGGCGGCGATGACGTCGGGGTTCAGTCGGGCGATGTTGGCGGCCTTGCGCTCACCGAGGCGGGCGGCGATCTCCGGCTGCAGGATGTTGTAGGTTCCGGCCGAGCCGCAGCAGAGGTGCGCCTCGATCGGGGTGCGGACGGTAAAACCCGCCGCGCTCAGCAGGCGCTTGGGCGCCTCGGTGATCTTCTGGCCGTGCTGCAGCGAGCAGGCGGCGTGGTAGGCGACGGTCAGGCCGCCGCCGCGCCCGGGCGGCATTTCGACGCCGTCGAGGAATTCGCTGATGTCCATCGCCAAGGCCGACACCGCCGCCGCCTTCTCCGCGTAGAGCGGATCGGTGCGCAGCATGAAGCCGTAGTCCTTGATCGTCGTGCCGCAGCCCGAGGCGGTGATCAGGATGGCGGAGAGGCCGCCGGCCTCGATCTCCCGCGTCCAAGCATCCACATTGCGCCGCGCCGATTCCAGGGCGGCGGCTTCGCGGCCCATGTGGTGCACCAGCGCCCCGCAGCAGACCTCGCCGCCCGCGAACGACACGCCGTAGCCGGCGCGGTTGAGCAGCCGCACGGTGGCGGCGCGTATTTCCGGCCGCAGCACCGGCTCGGCGCAGCCCTGCAGCAGCACCACCCTGCCCTTCTGAACCGGCGCCGGGGAAGGCTCGGCGGAGGCGCGCGGCGCCGCGCGCCCGGGCGCCAGGGCCAGCATGGCGGCCAGGGGTTTCAGGCCCTTGATCCCACCGATCATTCCCGCCAGCGGCGCGATGAGCCGCGCGCCGCTCAGCGCCAGCCGGAAGCGCGCCGGGTGCGGCAAGACGAAGGCCAGCAGGGAGCGGAACATCGCCTCCAGCGGCGGGCGCCTGTAGCGCTCCTCGATATAGGCGCGGGCATGGTCGACCAGGTGCATGTAGTTCACGCCCGACGGGCAGGTGGTCATGCAGGCCAGGCAGGAGAGGCAGCGGTCGATGTGTTTGACCACCTCCACCGTCGGCTCACGCTCGTTCTCGAGCATGTCCTTCATCAGGTAGATGCGGCCACGCGGGCTGTCGAGCTCGTCGCCGAGCAGCACATAGGTCGGGCAGGTGGCGGTGCAGAAGCCGCAGTGCACGCACTTGCGGATCACGCTTTCCGAGGAAGCCATGGCCGGGTCGGCCAGCTGGGCCGGCGAGAACCTAGTCTGCACGGCCGGCCTCGTGGAAACGGCCGGTCTCGAACACGCCGGCCGGGTCAAAGGCGCGGCGCACCCGCTCTTCCAGCGCCGCCACGCCGGCCGGCTGCGGATGCAGAGCCGGAACGGCGCGCCGCATCTCTTCGGGCGCCCGAATCAGGGTCGCATGGCCGCCTGCCTGCGCCGCCGTCGCGCGCACCAGGCCTGCGTCGCCGTCGAAGGTCAGCCAGGTGAGGCCCCCGGCCCAGTCGAACATCCACAGGGCGCCGAGTTGCTCCAAAGCCTGCGCCAAGGCGGGTCCTTGCGAGGGCGGGGTGTTGACACGCCATAGCGGCCGACCGCCGCCGAGGGGGCTGAGCGTGCGCAGGTCCTTCCAGATTCGCGCCGCCGTCTCCGCGTCCGGCGTCCGCACCGCGCCGAAATCCGCCAGCGCCGCCTCGACCATGCCGCAGCGGGCGGCGACCGATGGCCCGAACCCCGCCAGCCGCCAGGCGGTGACTGAGACGCCGCCGTTGAGAGCCGCCGGAATATGACCGGCGGCGGTGACCTCGGCCTGCGAGCCCATGGCTCGGGCCATCGCCCGTTGCGCCGCGTCGGGGCTGAGGCCCTCGATGACGCGGGTGGCGCTCTCCCGCCCGCGCGGCATGACCTTGACGGTCATCTCGGTGATGGCGAACAGCCGCCCCCAACTGCCGGCGGCGAGCTTGGGCAGGTCATATCCGGTGACGTTCTTGACCACCTTGGCGCCGGCCACGAACACCTCGGCCCGGCCCGACACGGCGGTGAATCCGAGCAGGTGGTCGCGCGCCCCGCCCATGGTCAGGCGGCGCGAACCGGCGGCGCCCGCCGCGATGACGCCGCCCAGGGTCGCCGCCCCGGCGGGCTCGCCAAAAATCGGGCCGTGATCGAATGGTTCGAACGCCAGCATCTGGCCCTCGCTATCGACCAGCTGGTCGATCAGCGACAACGGTGTCCCCGCGCCGGCGGTCAGCACCAGTTCGGCGGGGTCGTAGTCGCTCACGGTGCAGAAACCGCTCATGTCGAGGATGGCCGACTGGCGCGGGGCGCCGATCGGCGCCTTGCTGCCACCACCGCGGATTTCCAGCGTCGCGCCCGCGCGCGCCGCGTCGGCGATGGCGTCGGCGACCTCGGCCGCGGTGTTTGCGATCGACTCGGTCAAAATCGCGGCAGATTTGGAAAGGGTACGGCGCCGCGATGCACATGCATGCGGCCCATCTCGGCGCAGCGGTGCAGGGTCGGGAACACCTTGCCGGGATTGAGCAGCAGCTTGGGGTCGAAGGCGCACTTGATCCGCTGCTGGTGGTCGAGGTCGGTCTGGCTAAACATCACCGGCATCAGGTCGCGTTTCTCGACGCCGACGCCATGCTCCCCGGTCAGCACGCCGCCAACCTCGACGCACAGCTTGAGGATGTCGGCGCCGAACGCCTCGGCCCGTTCCAGCTGCCCCGGCAGGTTGGCATCGTACATGATCAGCGGATGCAGGTTGCCGTCGCCGGCATGGAAGACGTTGGCGACGCCGAGCTTGTGGATTTCGCCAAGCTCCGTGATTCGCCGCAGCACGTCAGGCAGGCGCCGGCGCGGGATTGTGCCGTCGACGCAGTAGTAGTCTGGCGAGATGCGGCCCACCGCCGGGAAGGCCGCCTTGCGCCCGGCCCAGAACATCAGGCGTTCCTGCTCGTTGGTGGAGACGCGGCACGACACCGCGCCGTTGGCCATGGCGATGGCCTGGACCTCGGCGATCAGGTGAACGCATTCCGCTTCCGGCCCGTCGACCTCGACGATCAGCAGCCCCTCGACGTCGAGCGGGTAGCCGGCGTTGACGAAGGCCTCTGCGGCGTGGATCGCCGGCCGGTCCATGATCTCCATCCCCGCGGGGATGATGCCGGCGGCGATGGTCTCGGCCACGCATTGCCCGGCGCTCTCGACGGTGGGAAATCCGATCAGCAGGGCCCGCGCCGTCTGCGGTTTGGGCAGGATGCGCACCGTGACCTCGGTGACCACGCCGAGCAGGCCCTCGGAGCCGACCACCACCCCCAGCAGATCGAGCCCCGCCGGATCGAGTTGCCGCCCGCCCAGACGGATCACCTCGCCGTCCATCATGACGATCTGCACCCCCAGCACATTGTTGGTGGTCAGGCCGTATTTGAGGCAGTGCACCCCGCCGGAATTTTCGGCCACGTTGCCGCCGATCGAACAGGCGATCTGGCTGGAGGGGTCGGGGGCGTAGTAGAAGCCGGCCTCCTGCACCGCCCCGGTCACGGCCAGGTTGGTGACTCCCGGCTGCACCAAGGCGACGCGGTCGTCATAGTCGATGTCCAGCACCCGGTTGAA